>CABYYE010000004.1 GCA_902523095.1 uncultured Pelagibacteraceae bacterium
CTCCTGGTACAATTACTTCATTAATTACCACCTTTCTATTATTTAGTTCATTCCATATTTTAAATTTATCTAACAATATTATCTTGATAATATTAATTGCAATATTTCTTTATGCCTTTTTAGCAGTTGCAAATTACATAAAAGATGAATCTAATAAAGATCCAAAAGAGGTAGTTATTGATGAGGTGATTGGCCAATCAATACCTATTTATATGTATGAAGTAGCGCATGGAACTACTAAGGACTCTAAAGAAGCTATTTTATTTTATGTATACATTTTTATTTTATTTAGATTTTTTGATATTAAAAAACCATTCCCTATTAATTTCTTTGATAGAAAGTTTAAAAATAGTTTTGGTGTCATCATGGATGACGTGATTGCAGGATTATATGTTGTATTAACTTTAATATTATTTATGGTTATTAAAGCAAAACTATTAATATGAACTTAAATAAAAAAATTGTATTTCTTCTAAAAAGAAAAAATCTTAAGTTAGCTATTGCAGAGTCTTGTACTGGTGGAATGCTTTCAAGTGCTATTACTTCAGTTAGTGGAGCATCTAAGGTACTTACAATGGGTTTGGTAACTTACTCTAATGAAGCTAAAATGAATATTTTAAAAGTTCCTAAAAAAATTATTCATAAACATGGCGCTGTAAGTATTGAGTGTTGTTTATCTATGGTCAATAATTTAAGCAAGATTAGTAAAAGTAAAATCTGTGTTTCTATAACTGGAGTTGCAGGACCAAAAGGAGGGACTAAATTAAAGCCGGTTGGTCTTGTTTTTATTGGCTTAAAAATTGGAAAAAAAGTAATTGTAAGTAAAAATAGATTTAAAAATAAGGGTCGCATTCCACTACAAAAAGCCACAGTTAAAAAAGCACTTAACCTAATTAATAAAGTAATTAAATAATTTATACTGGGTACACAAATCTTTGGTCAACAATGAAATTCAACATATGTGCAGCAAAACTATTTAGCAAAAGAAAAATACAAAAAGCGTTCAAATAAAGTATAAAAATAAGCGTGTTTCTTGTTCTCTTTTTTTGTAAAAAATTTTTATCTTCTGGTACCCAGTCTTCATTAGGTGATTTAAAATCGTATGAAAACATCCAGTAAGTTAAATTTGTCTCATTTGGGTCACCGGTTCTGATTTGTTTAATATAATCAGATAAAAACTTGAATGTTAAAAAAGAAAGAATTAATAAAGAACTTGTTATAAACATTATCTATATAATTTAATTGCTCTCTGTTCAAAGGCCTTAGCTATTTTATTTAAGCCAAGTTCAAATGATTTTTTCATTATTCCATTTAAGATAGGATTTTTCAATTCAAAATCTATAAAAAATTCTAATTGAGTTGCATTGTTTATCTCCTTGAAAGTCCACTCATTTTTTAGATATTTAAGGGGGCCATCAAGATTTGTAACAACAATTTTATCTTTATTTTTGTGATATGTGACATGACTTGAAAAAGTTTCATTAAGAATACTTTTTCCAACTTTTAAATCCCCGTACAATGTAAGTATATCATCACTTTCTGATTTATCATTAACACTACCCTCGATACACCATGGCACAAATTCAGGATATTTTTCTATATCAAGAACCATGTTAATCAATTGTTCTTTGTTACAAGGTATAATTTTTTTTATTGTAGCTGAAGACATTCAAGTTTTTTATTTCTTGCGTCTTGTAATTTTCTAAAATCATCATCTGCGTGGTAAGAAGATCTAGTTAATGGAGAAGACGAGACTAATAAAAAACCTTTTGTTTTAGCAATCACCTCGAATTCTTTGAATTCGTCAGGATGATAATAACGATTTAACGGATGATGCCTCGGAGACGGCTGTAAGTATTGGCCTATAGTTATAAAATCCACTTCGGCAGATCTAAGATCATCCATAACTTGTATGATTTCCTCTTTGTTTTCTCCTAAGCCAACCATAATTCCCGATTTAGTAAATACTTTTTCATTTTCTTTTTTTGCATTCTTTAAAAGCTCTAATGAAGCAAAATATCTAGCACCTGGTCTAACAGTCGTATAAAGTCTAGGCACAGTTTCAATATTATGGTTAAAAACATCTAGGTCGGCTTGGAGAATTTTTTTATAAGACTCTCCTTTTCTTAAAAAATCTGGAGTCAATACCTCAATCGATGTTTGAGGATTTTTTTCTCTAGTTGCTTGTACTACTTTATAGAAATGCTCTGACCCTCCGTCTTTAAGATCATCTCTATCAACAGAAGTAATAACAACATGTTTTAAGTTTAACCTTTTTACAGCATTAGAAATTTTGGCAGGTTCATAAATATCTAAATCTCCGGGTTTTCCAGTTTTTACATCGCAAAATGCACAAGCTCTCGTACAGGTATCTCCCATTATCATAAAAGTCGCGTGCTTTTTACTCCAACACTCTGTTATGTTTGGGCAATTTGCTTCCTGACAAACGGTTACTAAATTGTTTTGATTTACAATTTGTTTTGTTTGAAAAAAAATTTTAGAATCAACTATTTTCGATCTAATCCATTCAGGTTTCTTCTTTATTGGATTGAAAGGTTTATTGACTTTTTCAGGATGTCTTGGTTTTTTAATCATTTTAATTTAATAAGAATTTCATCTTTCGTTCCATATTTAAGTTTCTCTCTGTACAACATATCTAAATAATCAAAATTATTATTGACAATTAATTTTATATTATTGTTTACCTCTTTTAATTTATTGTTCAAATTTGTTTCTTTCTTAGTAAGTTCTAGATATAAGTTTTTTTTTTCAAAATAAGAGAACAAACCTCTTTCTCCACCCATTAAGTTAATTCCTACATAAAGAGTTAAGAAAATATTTAATAATATAAGTTTCTTTTTTTTTAAACTTTCAATAAGTCGCATTACTTGATTTTAGCCATTTTAGCTAGTTTTCCAAGTTCTTCTTCGATGCGTAAAAGTCTATTATATTTAGCTACTCTCTCTGATCTAGCTAGAGAACCTGTTTTGATTTGAGATGAATTTGTTGCAATTGCCAAATCAGCGATGAAAGTGTCCTCTGAGTCGCCTGATCTATGTGAAATTATTGTTTCAAATTTGTTAGTTTGTGCGAGTTTAATTGTTTCAAGTGTTTCGCTGACAGTCCCTATCTGATTTGGCTTAATTAAGATGGAATTAGCTGATTTTTCCTCTATTCCTCGTTCTAGTCTTTTTTTATTTGTAACAAATAAATCGTCGCCTACAATTTGTGCATCAATTTGTTGAGTTAATTTTTTCCAATTATTCCAATCATCTTCTGAGAAAGGGTCTTCAATAGATTTAATTGGATATTTTTTTGTTAGCTCTAAATAATACTCCACGTTTTTTGGTTTTTCTAATTCATTAGCAGCAACGTCCAAACAAATTGATATATCTTTACCTGGATTAAATCCAGCTGCAGATATTGAGCTCATAATAACTTCAATAGCTTCCTCGTCAGAACCTAATGAGGGCGCAAATCCACCTTCATCGCCTACACTTGTAGAAATTTTTCTATCTTCAAAATTCTTTTTTAAATTTTGAATAACTAAAAAAGACATTTGCAAACATTCTTTGAAACTTTTTGCTCCATCAGGTCTAATCATAAATTCTTGAATTTCTAATGAATTATTAGCATGAGCGCCTCCATTAATTATATTCATCAATGGGTAAGGTATAAAAAAAGTTGAATTATTAAATCCCTTTTTATTTATATAATTATAGATTTCTTTTTTGTTATGTTTTGCAGCAGCTTTTAAATTTGCAATTGAGACTGCTAATATAGCATTTGCACCAATTTTTGATTTATTTTCTGTGCCATCTAAATTAATTAAAATTCCATCAATTTCATGTTGGTTTGTTGAATCTTTTGTAATTAATGTTTTAGAAATCTTATTATTTATGTTGTTGACAGCATCAAACACACTTTTGTTTAAATAATCTTTATTATTATCCCTTAACTCGTGAGCTTCGTGCTTACCAGTTGATGCTCCTGAGGGAACAATTGATCTTCCTATAGTGTCATCTTCTAAAATGACCTCGGCTTCCACCGTTGGGTTTCCTCTGCTATCAAAAACTTGTCTGCCTTTTACACTTTTAATTATTGACATCGTTATTTTACTAGCTTGTCGATTTCAGTTAATTTTTTTAATAAATCTTTTAATTCTTTTATTGGAATCATATTTGGTCCATCTGACGGTGCGTTGTCTGGATCATCATGAGTTTCAATAAAAATTGCACCCACACCAACTGCGATAGCTGCTCGAGCAAGATGAGGTACAAATTCTCTTTGTCCACCGCTTTTCTCACCCATTCCACCTGGTTGTTGAACTGAATGTGTAGCATCAAATACTATTGGAAAACCAAACTTTGACATTATTGGTAAAGCTCGCATATCTGAAACGAGAGTATTATATCCAAAGCTTGCTCCTCTTTCTGTAATAAGAATATTTTTGTTTCCGGATTCCTCGATCTTTTTTATTACATTAGCCATATCCCATGGTGCTAGGAACTGTCCTTTTTTTACATTAATTATTTTACCTGTTTTTGCTGCAGCTATTAACAAGTCTGTTTGCCTACACAAAAATGCAGGTATTTGTAAAATATCAACATGATTTGCTACAATAGAACATTGTTCGGCAGTATGAATGTCCGTTAAGATTGGAACTCCAACTTCTTTTCTAATCTTATCAAAAATTGGTATAGATTTACTCAAACCCAAACCTCTTTTTCCCTTAATACTTGTTCTATTAGCTTTATCAAATGAGGTTTTATAAATAAGATTAATACCAAGTTCACTAGTAATTTTTTTCAATTCAGTTGAAATTTTTATAGCATGAGACTCGTTTTCAAGCTGACAAGGTCCAGCAATTAAAGTGAATGGTTTGTTGTTGGCAATCTCAAAATTAGAACATTTGACTTTATGATTTGTCATTTTTTCGAGTTGGTTTTTGCAGCCTTTATAAATGATGAGAATAAAGGATGTGGTGTTAAAGGTCTAGATTTAAATTCAGGATGAAACTGAACTCCTATGAACCAAGGATGATCCTTTAATTCAATAATTTCTGGGAGTTTATTATCCGGAGATAAGCCTGAAAAAATCATTCCTTTCCTTTCAAAATCCTGTTTGTAATTAATATTAACTTCATATCTATGACGATGTCTTTCTTGTATTTTTAAAGAATTATAAATTTTGCTTATCTTTGTGTCCTTTTTAAGTCTGGCTTCATAACTACCTAAGCGCATTGTTCCACCTAGGTTTTTATCAGTCCCCTTCATGCGTTTACCATCTTTTGTCCACTCACTCATTAAACCAACTACTGAAGCTTTAGATGGACCAAATTCACTTGATGTTGCTTTTCTAATATTTAATTTATTTCTAGCAAATTCTATGACGGCCATTTGCATGCCAAAACATATACCTAAAAATGGAATTTTATTTTTTCTTGCATAACTTATTGCCGCTATTTTTCCTTCTGTTCCTCTTTTTCCAAACCCCCCTGGTATTAAAACCCCTGAAATATGCTTTAATTTTACTTTAATTTGACTAGGTTTTAAGAAATCAGACTCAATTCTCACCAAATTTACTTTTAAATTATTTGCTATACCCCCATGAGTTAAAGCTTCGTCCAAAGATTTATAAGCATCTTTTAACTCGACATATTTTCCAATAATCGCAATATCTACTTTATTTTTTGTTTTTAAAACTAGTTTTGTAATTTTTTTCCATGGAAGAAGGTTAACCTGCTTTCTTGATTTTATATTAAAGAATTTAAGCACCCTATCATCTAATTTTTCTTTATTGAAACTTATAGGCGCCTCATAAATTGTTTTAACATCAACAGTTTCAATTACATCATTTATGGAAACATTGCAAAATAGAGAAATTTTCTTTCTTTGATCAAGCGGAATTGATCTTTCTGATCTACAAATTATTATGTCTGGTTGAATACCTATGCTTCTTAGTTCTTTTACTGAATGTTGAGTTGGTTTAGTCTTTATTTCATCAGATGCTTTCATGTATGGAACTAAAGTAAGATGAATAAATAAAGTATTTTTTTTACCAATTTCATTTGAAAATTGTCTTATAGCCTCTAAGAAAGGTAAACTTTCAATATCACCGACCGTCCCCCCTATTTCGCATATAACAAAGTCCTCTTTATCAACATCATTTCTAATAAACTCCTTAATCCTATTAGTAATATGTGGAATGACTTGAACTGTTTTTCCTAAATATTTTCCCTGTCGTTCTCTTTTTAAAACATCGTTATAAATTTTTCCTGTTGTAATATTGTCTGATTTTTTTGAAGATATTCCAGAAAATCTCTCATAATGTCCTAGATCTAAATCAGTTTCTGCTCCATCATCAGTTACGAAAACTTCACCATGTTGAAATGGGCTCATTGTTCCGGGATCTACATTTAAATATGGATCAAGTTTCCTTATTCTTACTTTGTAACCTCTCGATTGGAGAAGATATGCTAAGGATGCTGAAGATAATCCTTTACCTAGTGAAGAAACCACGCCGCCAGTTACGAATATGTATCGCGCCATGGAAGTATGTTATACTTCAATAATCAAAATTTTAAAAGAGTTAAATTTATTTTGATTGAGGAATTTGTGGAAGGTTTGAATTTTCTTCTTCTTGTTTTTCAAGAACTGATTGTGTTTCACGCAATTCGTCTCTTGAAATAGCTACAATTGCTATACTACAAATAATAAATAATGTGGCTATAATTGAAGTAAACTTTGTCAAAAAACTTCCCATTGCTCTCGTTGACGTGAAATTATCCTGTGAAACACCCAAACCTAAAGCTCCGCCCTCTGATTTCTGTAACAATACTGATATCACAAGAATTATTGCTAGGAGAACATTTATAGTTGTTAACAAACTTTCCATGGAACTTATTTATAGTAATTTTTTATTATATCAATAAATTTTTTTGGAGATTTTGAAGCGCCTCCTATCAAAAATCCATCTATTTCTCTTAATTGCTTCAACATTTGTATATTATTTTCATCAACGGAGCCTCCGTATAAGACAGCTGGAGATTTATTATTAAAAATTTGTTTTAAAATCTTTTTGATAAAAAAAACTGTATTTGATAAATCTTGTTCATTAGGTATTTTTCCTGTTCCAATTGACCATATAGGCTCATAAGCTATAATTATATTATTTTTATTAAATTTTTTTTCTAAAACTTTTATCAATTGATTTTTTAATACACGATTTGTTGAATTATTTTTTTTTTGTTTTTTATTTTCACCAATACAAAATACTACTTTTAGATTATGTTTTAACGCATGTTTAACTTTTTCTTTTAACATCTTGTCAGTATCACCTTCTGCTCTGTTGTCAGAGTGACCAACCAAGGTGAATTTTGCTCCAACTTTTTTTATCATATAAGGACTTATGGCTGAAGTATTTGAGGAATATTTTTCCTTATAGAAACAATTTTGAGATCCTATCTTAATCAACTTTTTTTTAAAATATTTAGCAAAAAAATGAATTAGTGTATACGGGGGAGTAATTACTATTTGATATTTATTTCTATTCTTGTCAAAAAGATTAAACGAATTAATGCTTTTTAATATATTTATAGACTTGGGAACTCCAAACATTTTCCAATTACCAATAAAGTATTTCATTATTTGCCTTAGTTAAAATTTTAATTTATAGGTGTATTATTTAACACTTATTAGATTAATAAAATGACTACTTCAATAGTAAAAAAATCAAAATCTTTTTTCGTAAAACTTCTAGTCGGTATTATCACACTTCCATTTATATTTTGGGGCATGGGGGACGTGTTTCGAGGTGGAAATCAAAATGTTATTGCCTCAATAGACTCTAAAAAATTAAATACACAGGATTTTATCAACTATATAAATAGATTAAATTTAAATGAAAATGAGATAAAAAATTTTCCAAATTCAAATTTACTAGAAAGAATTTTATCAGAATATATTGGAAAAAAAGTAATGGCATTAGAAATTGAAAATCAAAAAATAATGATAAGTGATAAATCTTTAAGCGATATTATAAAAAATGATAAACTGTTTTTTAAAGATAATAGATTTTCAAGAACTGAATATGAGAAATTTTTACTTAAAGCTGGTGTTTCTGCGCCAAGTTTTGAAAGTAATATTGCTGAACAAGAGTCTAAAAGGCAATTCTTAAGTTATCTAACTAGTGGAATATTGATACCCGATACATTAATTGAAAAAGAATACAAAAAAGAAAATCAAGTCAAAAAAATTAAGTATATTGATTTAAATAATTATCATTCTAGATCCAAACTTGATAAAGAAAAAATAAAAGAAATTTACGAGGAGAACAAGAACTTTTTTATTAATGAATTTAAAACATTTCAATTTGCAGAAATTGCTCCGGAAATTATTTCGGGTAACACAGAATATGATGAGAGATATTTTAAAAAATTAGATGTTATAGAGAATAATGTTTTAGATGGGCAATTATATAGCGAAGCAGTTAAAGAAAATAATTTAAAATCAAAGATAATCAAAAATATTGATAAAGATATGAAGTTTGAAAATGGAGAAAAAACAAAAAATATTGAACAAAAGTTATTTAAACAAATCTTTATCATTAAAAATGAGAAGTCTCCTAAAATAATTAAGTTTAATAACAAGTTTTACTTAGTGGAGCTAATTTCAATTAAGATAAACAATTTAGCTATAGACAATCCAAAAGTAATCGAGGTAATAGAGTCGGAATTAATTTTTAAAAGTAAATTAGAACTAAATAAATCAATTAGTAAAGATATCAGTTTAGGTGGTTTCGATAATTTAAAGATGCAGAAATTTGCTTCTGATAATAATCTTGTTGTTAAAGATTATGAGATTTCAAGTCTTAAACAAAATGAAATTTTTACTGAAGGAATAATTAAAAGAATTTTTTTAATAAAAGACGGAGATTTAAATCTTATATCAGACTCTACGTTAACTAAAAATTTTTTAGTTCTAGGGGTGCAAACTCAATATCAAAAATTGAAGAAAGATTCTAATGAATTTGAACAATATCAGGCAAAAGCGAAATTAAATATTGTAAATAAGATTTATAGAATATTTGATTTAAATTTAAATCAAAAATACAATGTTGAATTAAATCAAAGAACAATAGATCGTGTTAAAAATTCATTTTAATGAGAATAAATATTAGCTTAAAACAATTCAAAAACAATCATTTAAATAAAAAACACCAAATTATATTTAGGTCTAAAACTTGTAAAGACTATTACAGAGTTGAAAACTTATTTAGATTTATTTTAGCTGAAAAAAATAGTTTTATTTTTGAATCAGTAGAAAAAGGTAAAATTAGAGGAAGATATACTATAATTGGCTTAAATCCTGACAGAACTTGGGATATAAACAATAATATAGTAACTTTAAATACAGGTAAAAAAAAAAATAAATTTAAAGCTGATCCCTTAAAGTTTATAAATAAGTTAATAAAAGATTTCAAAATTAATATACCTGGTGGACTTCCTTCGATGTCATCGATGTTAGTTGGTTATTTTTCATATGATATAATTAGATATATTGAGAAAATACCCAACACGTGTAATGATGATTTAAAGATTCCAGATGTAAGACTATCTCGCCCTAAAAATTTAATTATTTATGATAATCTTAAAAAAAAAATATTTTACATTGAGAATATTTATTCAGATACAGCAATACATGATTATTATGAAGAATATAGTTCTATTATAACAAGATTTAACACTTTTGAAAATTTTGAAAATATTAAGTTACCAGAGCAATTTAATTATAAAAAAAATACTAATAAAATAAAATCTAATATTACAAAGAATAAATTCAAATCTTTAGTGAAAAAGGCGAAAACTTACATTCGTAAAGGAGATATATTTCAAGTAGTCCTCAGTCAGAGATTTGAAAGAAAAATAAATAAAAAACCGATTGAAATTTATAATTATCTTAGAAAATCAAATCCCTCTCCTTTCATGTTTTTTTTTAACTACAAAGATTTTAAAGTCCTTGGCAGCAGTCCTGAAATATTAGTTAGATTGAGAAATAATGAAATCACGATTAGACCTATAGCCGGAACTAGGCCCAGAGGTAAAAATTTAAAAGAAGACAAAAAAAATGAATTAGATCTTCTAAAAGATAAAAAAGAATTAGCAGAACACTTAATGCTACTTGACTTAGGAAGGAATGATGTAGGAAAAGTTTCAAAAATAAATTCAGTAAAAGTTACTGAAAAATTTAAAATTGAAAGATATTCTCATGTAATGCACATAGTCTCTAATGTAGTTGGTAAATTTAATAAAAAGTGCTCAATTTTTGAATCTCTTTTATCTGGTTTTCCTGCAGGAACGGTAAGTGGTGCCCCAAAAATTAGAGCAATGGAAATAATTGATAATTTAGAGAGAAATAAAAGAAAGTTATATGCAGGAGGTATTGGATATTTTACACCTAACGGTGAATTTGATACCTGTATAGCATTAAGAACGGCTTTAATTAAGAATGATAAATTTTATGTTCAGGCTGGCGCTGGTATCGTTGCTGATAGCAAACCAGATAAAGAGTACCTTGAAACAATTAACAAAGCTAAAGCTTTAATGAAAGCAGTAGATTAAATGAAAATTTTACTAATAGATAATTACGATAGCTTTACTTATAATTTATTTCATTACATATCAAAATTTAGGAAAAATATTGATGTAGTAAGAAATGATAAAATAGATGGTAAAAAAATTTTAAAGAGGAGGTATAGCAAAATAGTTATTTCTCCTGGCCCAGGTAACCCAAATCAAGCCGGCAATTGTCTTAAAATTGTCAAAGAAGTGCATAAAAAAATACCTATACTTGGAGTTTGTTTGGGTCATCAAATTATTGGTCAAGCATTTGGAGGAAAAATCATTAATGCAAAAAATTTAATGCATGGAAAAACAAGTAAGATTAAACATTTTAAAAAAGGTTTGTTTAAAAAAATACAAAACAATTTTGAAGCTACTAGATATCACAGTTTAATAGTAGATCGTAAAAAATTACCAAAAAATCTCACAATTACAGCAGAGACAAAAAATAAAACAATTATGGGATTAATGCATAAAAACTACAATATCCATGGTTTTCAATTTCACCCTGAAAGTATTAGTACTAAAGTGGGAATGAAACTAATAAAAAACTTTATTTTAAACTAATATGTCAAATGTTATAGAAAGTCTAAAAAAAGGCCAAAACCTCTCAATAGAAGAAAGTAAGGAGCTTTTTAAAGGGCTAATGGAGGGGAAGCATGACGAGAATTCAATAATAGAAATATTAGAATCTTTTTTAAAAAAAGGAGAAACTAAAGATGAGCTAGCAGGAGGAATTTACGTGCTTAGAGAAAAAGCAACTAAAGTTAAAACGGACCATAATACCATTGATACTTGTGGAACTGGAGGTGATGGTCAAAATTCTTTAAATATCTCTACTGCAGCAGCAATTGTTTTAGCAAGTATGGGGGTAAAAGTTGCTAAACACGGTAATAAAGCAGTATCCTCAAACTGTGGTTCAGCTGATGTGCTGGAAGCCCTTAGAATTAATATAAACTTAAAACCTAATGAGGTAGAAGAAAGTATAAAAAAATTTAATTTTGCTTTTATGTTTGCTCCTAATTATCACTCAGCTATGAAATATGTGGGATCTGCTAGAAAGAAAATGGGGAAGAAAACAATCTTTAATTTAATTGGACCTCTTAGCAGCCCTGCACAAGTTAAAAGACAAGTGGTAGGAGTATTTGACAAAAAATGGATGAAACCATTTGCGGAAGCGTTAAAAGAAAACAATGTTATTCATGCGTTTATCGTCCATAGCAATGATGGTATGGATGAAATCTCTCCGTTTGATAAAACAAATGTAGTAGAGCTTAAAAACGGTATAATTAACGAGTTCATAATTGATCCAAATAAACTTGGGATAAATTCTAACAACAAAGAAAATTTGAAAGGAAAAAATGCAGATTATAACTCTAAAAAAATTATTGAAATCTATAAAGGAAAAAACAATGAATTTTCTCAGTCTGTAGCTCTTAATGTTGCTGCCGGGTTAATTGTTTCTGGTAAAGAAAATGATTTTAAAAAAGCTTTTGAAAATGCTACAAATCATTTGAATTCGGGAAATGTATTTAAACACTTATCTAAAATTCAATCTAATTAATGACCAATATTTTAGAAAAAATCATAAGCGATAAAAAACAGTCTATAGAATTAATTAAGAAAGAAAAACCTTTAGATGTTTTAGAAAAGAATATAAAGGAACAGAATTTTTATAATTTTAAAGAAGCAATTCAAAAAAACAAAGGTGTTTCCTTAATTTCAGAAATAAAAAAAGCAAGTCCGTCTGCTGGCACTCTTGTTAATAATTTCAATCATTTGGATATAGCGAAAATGTACATAGAGAATGGTGCTACTTGTCTTTCAGTATTGACAGAAGAAAAATATTTTTTAGGTAAATTAGAGTATATTCGAGATATTAAAAAAAAATTCCAAATACCTATCCTGGCAAAAGACTTTTTTATTGATCCTTATCAAATATCTTTATCCAAAAGCTATGGATGTGATTGTATATTAATAATAATTGCCGCTCTTAACGAAACCCAAGCTGATGAAATATATTCTGAGGCTTTAAAGCATAATTTGTCAGTAATAGTGGAAGTGCATGATTTAAAAGAAGCTGAAATGGCTTTAAAATATGATCAAGCTTTAATTGGAATTAATAATAGAAATTTAAAAACACTTGAATTATCTATAAATAATACAATTTCAATCTTTGAAGTTATAAAAACACATAAAAGTCCTCTTTTATATGAAAGTGGTATCAAAAATGAAAATGATGCAAAATATATTTACGAGAAAACTGGAATTAAAAATTTTCTAATTGGAGAATCACTTTTAAAATCTAGCAATCCGGGTGAATTAATGAAAAAATTTATTCAAATAATTCAATAAATTAGGGCTTTTTTTAAAGTTGTAATTGTAAAAGAACTTTTATAGAACATATGTGTACGAGGTTTGTTCTATGCTTACAAAAAAACAAAAAAATCTGTTAATCTTTATTAACAAAAAAATTAGATCTACTGGAATATCGCCATCTTACGAAGAGATGAAAAATTCACTCAACCTTAAGTCGAAATCAGGAATACATAGACTTATTTCAGCTTTAGAGGAGAGAGGATTTGTTAAAAGACTGGCTCATAAAGCAAGGGCATTAGAAGTTGTAAAACTTCCAGAAAATGCAAGTGCGAACGACATCTTTAATACGTTCACTCCAAGCGTTATTAAAGGTGGATTAGATAAAAATGACAATAAGTCCACGAATGTTTCAATTTTAGGAAATATTGCAGCCGGAACTCCTATTGAAGCAATTCAACAAGAAGTTGATAGTGTTACTCTCCCAGAAGACTTACAAAATAATGGTGAACATTATGGATTAAAAGTTGAAGGTGACTCAATGGTTGAAGCTGGAATTTCAGATGGTGACACAGTAATAGTGAAAAAAACTTCGGATGTAGAAAATGGTCAAATTGCAGTAGTGCTAATTGATGATCAAGAAGCTACGTTAAAGAGAGTAAGAAAAAAAGGCAATACTATTGCACTTGAAGCTGCAAACCGAAACTACGGTACAAAAATTTACGCTGCGAATAGAATAAAAATTCAAGGTAAACTTGTTTCTTTATATAGAAACTTTCATTAAAATAGTCTAATTAATATTAATGTCTTTTAATTGCAGGTTCGCGCCCTCTCCTACTGGACCGCTACATATTGGGGGTGTCCGAACAGCCCTATTTAATTGGTTGCTTGCCAAAAAAAATAAAGGTAAATATTTTTTAAGGATTGAAGATACAGATAAAGAAAGATCTAAAGATAAGTTTAAACAACAAATCATTAATTCTTTATCTTGGCTTGGTATTGAACATGACGGTAATGAATACATTCAATCAAATAATATTTCGAAGCACATAGCAGTTGCTGAAAATCTTTTGAAAAAGGGATTTGCTTATCAATGTTATTGCTCTGAAGAAGAGATTAATGAACAAAAAGAAAAATGTAAAAAACAAGGTATGCCTTATGTTTATAATAGAAAATGGAGAGATGCTAAAGATCTAAAAATTCCAGAGGGTGTAAAACCTGTTGTAAGATTTAAAAGTAAAATCTCAGGAAATACAATTATTAAAGATTTAGTGCAAGGAGAAAGAAATATTTCAAATTCTACGATTGAAGATTTCGTAATATTAAGACAAGATAATACTCCAACATACCAGTTATCAGCTACTGTTGATGATCATGAAATGAAGATTACCCATGTTATTAGAGGTGATGATCATATGATAAACTCATTTAAACAAAAACAAATTTATGATGCCATGGGATGGGAAGTTCCATATTTTGCACACATACCTTTAATTCATAGTGAGCAAGGTAAAAAGCTTTCAAAAAGAGATAATGCTTCCACATTAGAGGATTATATTAAAATTGGAATTCTTGCTGATGCTTTAAGAAATTATCTTTTAAGATTAGGATGGTCTTATAAAGATAAAGAGATATTTACAAAACAAGAAAGTATTGATCTATTTGATTTAAATGGCGTAGGTAAATCACCCTCAAAACTAGATTTGTCTAGAATATACTCAATAAATGAGACGTATATAAAAACTATTGAAGAGGCAAATTTATTTATTTTTTTTAAAGAGTATGTCTCAAAATACAAAAAACCTATTAATAAATCAAAAGACGCTATTCTTTTGAAATCTATGGCTTTTTTGAAAAATAAAGCAAAAACCTTAGAGGATATCTGGAATAATTCTCAATATATCATCAATGATAAAATTGAAATAGGAACAGAAGATAAAAAACTTATCGATGACATGTCAAAAAAAATTATTGTAGATTTCATTGCTGAATATGAAAAAATTACCTCTCTATCTAGAGAAACTTTAGAACCGATGATTAAATCACTAATAGATAAACATAAAACTAATTTTAAAGGGGTGGGTCAGCCGATCAGAATAGCTTTGGTTGGTTCTAGATTTGGTCCAGGTTTGTATGATGTAATTTTATCTTTAGAAAAATCTGAAGTAACTAAAAGATTAAAGAATATTTTATAATTTAACAGTAGATTTTGTGTAATAACAAAGTGAACAATTATCTGAAAAAGGCGGCGTTGTATCTTGTTCTAATAAATCAATTAAATTGGTAATATATTCATAAAAACCTTTTTCATCTCTTTTTAATGGAGAGAAAGAAACTTTAAATTGCATATTATGATCTCTGTTTGTATGTGAAATAATCTTACTTGGTTCAAACTGTAAAATTCCCACATGTGTAATTGGGGTCAACTTTGGAGTTTTAGATGATTTTAAAGATCCAGGATTTGTAAAAATTTGAGCGTAAGCCTCCAGCTGATACCGATAATTTTCTGATTTATCTTTCTTAATGTTTGTAGTTTTAAAATCATAAATAGCATAACCACCATCTTTCAATTTAACCACAATATCTGGAATTCCATTTAATTTAAATTTTCTATCCTTTTTATCAACTAAACCCTCTGAGGTTATTTTTCCAGGTAATTCATTTTTATCAAGAAAAACTCCATCTGGTAAATCATCACACCATTCTTTTGAATTTATATTCTTATAGTATGGTTTTTGATTAGCATCTAAACTTGAAAAAACAGGTGGCGGCCTTCCACCATCTGTCAATTTAAATTTTTTATTGATATAATAGCACCTCTGACATTTTTTTGGCTGATAGTCTAATTCTGATGGAGAAAAGTTATATTCCATATAGATTAACTTACTTTATTTTATTGATGTTTTTAAGAAATATTATTATCTATTTTTATCCTCATCTTCATGAGATGAAGTTTGTTCTGTGTTATTTGTTTCGTTATCTTGTTGAGATGACTCCTCTTGAGTTTGAGGCTCTGGATTAGTTGATGGATCAGGAGCTGGTTCTGGATCAGGAGTTGGTTCTGGTTCAGGTTCTGGTTGACTAGAATATTGTCTGCCAATATCCGCTGCAGTTTTAGGTTCTTTTTCTCGTCTCATAAAAAAATAAATTCCTGCTGCAATAACTGCAATCGCACCAAGAACATAAAGTATAATATTTAACCAACTTGTACTCTCTTCATTTGAATTTTCATCTTGAGTTGGTTCAAGTTCTGGTTCTTCTGGTTTTGCTTCTTGAACTTCAGCTTGCTCTTGATTAATTTCTTCTTTTGTCTCAGGTTCTTTTGCAGGTTCTGGATCAGGAGTTGGTTCTGGTTCAGGTTCTGGTTCTGGTTTTAGCTCTGGCTCTGGCTCTGGCTCTGGCTCTGGCTCTGGCTCTGGTTCAGATTTTGGTTCTGTAGGAGGAGTTATCACTTCCTCAGTTTTTACTGGGTCTGCTTGAGCAATTTCATCATCTTTTGTTTTTGGCGAAATTACACCTGTTGCAACTAAAATTGCACCAATACCAATAACGATAATAAAGTCCATAGAATCACTATATTTTATTAATAATTAAATTCTATAATATTATCTAAGCAATATGTACGATTTGGGATGTTGTGGATATTTAATTTTTTAATGCTGATAAATGAAACTTAATGCTTTCCGATAAAGCTAATAAATCATAGCCTCCCTCTAAAAAAGAAATAACTTTTCCATGGCAATGAGTATTGGCTAAATCAACAATATTTTTTGTAATCTCATAAAAATCCTTAGATTCTAAATTTATACTTGCGAGAGGATCTCTAGTATGAGCATCAAAACCAGCAGATATCAATATTATTTCTGGTTTAAACTTATTAATTGGGTTTAAAATTTTTTGTTCAAATATTTTTATAAACTCTATTCCGCTTGTACCCGATTTTAAAGGAGCGTTAAATATATTACCTACACCTTTTTCCTCCTCTAATCCAGTTCCAGGAAATAAAGGAAACTCATGAGAAGATCCATAAACTACACTTTCATCCTTATAAAAAATCTCTTGTGTGCCGTTTCCATGATGAACATCAAAGTCTATAATGGCAATTTTCTTTATTTCATATTTTTTTTGCAAATACCTAGCAGTTACTGCAATATTATTAATAAAACAGAAGCCCATAGCTTTAAGTGTTTCTGCATGATGTCCGGGAGGCCTTATAGCACAAAAAATTCTATCATTTGTTTTCATTAAGTCATCTGCAGCCGCGATTCCTGCTCCACATGATCTTAAGATAGCATTTTTACTATTTGGACAAAGCATTGTGTCTGCATAAGGTTCCTTTTCAACTCCAATTAGTCCTTTCGTAGGTATATTAGAAAAAATTTTTTCAATATATTTTTTTGGATGAACTAAAGACACTATATCTGTGCTTGCAATTGGAGCATCTTTATAATCTACATGAAATTCTTTTATTTTTTTTATAGAGTCTAAAATACTCGTTATTCTCTCTTTTCGTTCAGGATGATTTTGTCCATTATCTTTAAGTAAACATTCAGGATGTTTATAAACAATCATTATAAGAACCGATTTAGTGTTAAGCTAGCTAATTCGGAAGATGATCTTTCTATTTTTAATTTTTTTAAAACTTCATCAACTTTTTTTAGTTGTCTCTTGATTTGATTTGGATTGTCTAGAAAATCACTAACATAATTAAAAATATTTTCAGAATTACACTTAGATTGTATTAACTCAGGTATAATTTCTTCATTAGCTGTAAAATTTATAATATTTGCGTATTTTGTCTTTACTAAAATTTTTATTAATAAAAAATTAAAAAAACCCATTTTATAAATAATTACAGAAGGAATTTTAGCATTACATACTTCGAGAGAAACTGTTCCGGATTTCGCCACAGCAAAAATAGATTTTTTCAATAAGTGTAATTTTATTTTATCATCACTTACCACTTCACAATTATATAAATTTTTTTTCTTAATTAATGATTTAATAAATTGAGAATATTCTTTTGTTGAATGAAAGATAAAAGTTATATCTGAGAATTTTTTATTCATTAAAATTATAAAATTTAATAAAATTGGCATCAGTACACTAATTTCAGATTTTCTACTTCCTGCAAAAACTGAAATAATAGCTTTATTTTTTCCAATTACTTGATTGATATCAATTTTAGTTTGCTCAATTGGTTGTAGAAGTGGATGCCCAACAAATGTATAACTCATATTTTCTTTCTTGAAGTATTTTTGTTCAAAACTAAATAATAATAATATGTGATCAATATATTTTTTAATTTTCTTAACTCTTCCCTCTCTCCAAACCCAAACTTGAGGAGCTACATAATGTATTGTTTTAATTTTTGGATTTAATTTTTTAATTTTTTCAGCTACCCTTAAAGTAAAATCAGGACTATCAACAGTAAACAGTATATCTGGATTAAATTCTACAATCGCTTTAGCTGTCTCATTAATCTTTTTATTTATTTTAAATAAATTTATTAAAACGCTTGTAAAGCCTAAATAAGTAATCTCTTTTAAATCATATATAGACTTAATTCCTAAAGACTGGAGATTTTCTCCCCCTACAGATAAATATTCCAAATCTTTATTAATTTTTTTTAAATTACCTATTACTTTTGAGGCAAGCTTGTCTCCCGATGCTTCACCTGTAAGTATAAAAATTTTTTTCATTTATATACTCTCCAAAGATCACCATTGTCTGATATCATATAAAGATCCCCAGTTTCGTTTTGTATCTTAATGTCCCTGATCCTTCCTATATTACCTTTGAAAATAATTTCTTCTTTTAAAAATTTATTTTTTTTAAAAGTAATTTTTCGGAGGGATTGGTCTTTAAGAGACGTGACTAAAGCATCACCATTCCATTCCTTAAATGTATCTCCTTTGTAAATAGTCATTGCACTTACAGCTATTGAAGGAACCCAATATTTTATAGCTTTTGTAAATCCCGGTTTCCATTTAGGTCCAATTTTTGTTCCAGTATAGTTTGTTCCACCCCAACCTAAGATTTTCCAACCATAATTTTCACCAAAATTTGCTTTTCCAAACCAATCTCCTCCTTTCGCTCCATGATTTGTTAAATAAATATTATTATCAAATGGAGAAAGAGCCATGCCTTGAGGATTTCGAACCCCTATTAAAAAAATTTCTGGTAACCAACTAGAATTATTTTTAAATTTTGGATTATCAAAAGGAATAGTTCCATCGAGATTAATCCTTATTATGCTTCCAGGATGTTTTGTATAATCTTGAGCAATCATACCTTGGCCACGTTCGCCTGCTGTTGCATATAAATGTTTATCTTTAATTACTAATCTAGATCCAAAATGATAGCCAGATTCAATAGGTGGTTCAGCTCTAAAAATATTTTTAAATTTTATATTTTGTTTGTTAAATGTTCCTTTAGCAACTGAAGTACTAGTTTTCCGATTACCTCTATTTTCTGAATAAGAAACGTAAATTTCATTATTGTGATAAACCACATCTAATAAACCTCCCTGGCCTAAACTAATAATAGACAGATTATGTTGAATTTCATTCATATCTTTTTTTGCAAGATCTAAAAAAATTAGTTTACCAGTTTTTTCAGTAACTATTATAGTTTCTCTATCAATAAATGATAAACTCCAAGGTTTGTTAAAATTAGAAAATATTTTCTCAAATTTAATTTCAGATGCCAACAAAGATGGAAAAGAGAATATATAAAAAAATAAAATTAATTTTTTCATTGTACGACTATAAACATTTTATTTTTATTAGCATAATCAATGCATTTTTTTTGTTCTAAACAAACATGTTGTTTTTTTTTTAAAACTAATCCCTTGAGACCGGCTACTTTACATTGAATTAAAGTTTTTAACCCAATAGTAGGTAAATCAATCCTCAAATCTTGTTTTTTTTTAGGAAATTTTACCAATACTCCCCTATTATTATTTTTTTTACCTCTAAATTTCTTTAACATTTTTTGAGTGCCATCATTACCTTCTATAGCTATTACTTTTTTGTTTCTTACAATTGTGCCTTGACTAAAATCATATTTTTTTAATCTACTAAGAGTTGAGATGGCAATTTTAATATCCAATTTGTCTGCATAATTTGGTTTAATTTTTGTATTAATACCTCTTTTTAGAATTAATTCAGGGTTAAAAAATAATGAATTAATTGTAGAAATCTTTTCTTTGTTGAAAATATTTATTATTTCTTTCAATATAGCTGCATCTCCAAGTTTAGATCTTTTTATTATTCTAGGCATGTAATATATGCCTTTCATATCTAAACGAATTTTAGAAAACTTAGGTTTTTTTACTTTACCGGCAAATAAAACTTTCTTACAATTATTATCTTTTAAAATATTAATTATTTTCCCAAATTGCCCTAAAGAGACTGAATATGATTTTTTGTCTTTTTTAAAATTCTTGTTTTTTGTAAGATCTATTATTAAATAATTTTCTCTTTTTTTGACTTTTTTTAATATTTCTTTTGGAAAATCTGTTTCTCCAAATATAAGACCGATCATAATAATTTTAGTTTTGCGGTGAACAAATAGGTCTTTTTTTATCTTTTTCTATAAATGTAATTACTTCATTGACTAACTCATTCCCCTTATACTCACCATTAATTTTTCCTAAATTTTCATGTAAATTTTTTGAAGCAAATATTTCTTTATACGCTTTATCTAAACCAATAATTTTTTGATTTTCATATTTTTGTCGTCTTAATCCAATGAGATTTAATCCTTGTAAATAATTTCTATTTCCTATTGATAGACCAAAAGGTATTACATCTTTCAACACCCCTGTCATTCCACCTATCATAGCCAACCTTCCGATTCTAGTAAACTGCTGCACAGCTGAATTACCTCCAATAACAACTGAATCTTCGATAGTGACATGTCCTCCTAGGGGAACGTTATTTGCAATGATTACTTTATTTCCAATTTTACAATCATGCGCTATATGAGATGAAATCATAAATAAACAATTATCACCAATTAATGTTTTTGAACCACCTCCTTCTGTGCCTGGGTTAATGGTTACATACTCTCTTATCAAGTTATCTTTTCCAATTTCTAAACTATTTTTTTCACCTTTATATTTTAAGTCTTGGGGTTGAGTTCCGATACTTGCAAACGGAAAAATTTTCGTATTTTTACCAATTTTTGTATTACCTTCGATATGAACATTGGATATCAATTCAACATTTTCATCAAGAAAAACATTGGGCCCAACAAAACAAAAGGGTCCAATTTTTACATTTTTTGATATTTTAGCTTTAGAATCTATTACACTCGAATTATGTATCATTATTTTCTATCTACTATTGTTGCAGACCACTCTGCATCTGCCATTCTTTTTTCATTAACTTTGGCAGTACCTTTATATTTCCAAACTCTACCATGAGATCTTACAGCCTCAATTTCTAAATGTAGTTCACAATCAGGAATTACTGGATTTCTAAACCTAGCTTTTTCTACACTCATTAAATAAACGAGTTTGTTCGCATATTCTTTAGGATCTATCCCGTGAGCCGTTAAAGCAGCAGCGGCTTGTCCGAAAGCTTCTACTATTAGAACTCCTGGCATGACTGGTTGTCCTGGAAAATGTCCTTGAACATAAAAAGCATCTTTTTTTACATTCATAATTGCTGTTGCAGATTTTAATGGCACTATCTTTATTAATTTATCTATTAATAACATAGGCTCCCTATGCGGCAGTAAACTTTCGATTTTTTTTTTATCAATCTCGGTTTCACTCATGTTTTTTTCCAATTTTTTATAAATTCTTTAAATGGTACTGCTGGATAACCCATCACTACCTGATTATCATCTATATCTTTAACTACTCCACTTCCACCACCAATTTTTACGTTATTGCCAATCTTTAAGTGTCCAGAAATACCTGCTTGACCTCCTATTGAAACGTAATTTCCAATAGTGGAGCTTCCTGCAAAACCTACTTGGCCCGCAATCATGCAATTTGATCCAATTTTTACGTTATGTGCAATATGCACTTGGTTATCTAAGTAAGTATTTTTTCCAATTTCCGTATCATCAACAGAACCTCTATCAATGGTACATCCTGATCCAATTTCCACGTAATCATCTATTTTTACACATCCAATATGTGGAAATTTAAAATTTTTTTCTTTTAAAGGTATAAAACCAAAACCTTTGAGTCCAACTTTGCAACTATCCTGAATGACCACATTATTTCCAATCATAGTATTTTTTAATATTACTTGTGAACCTATAACACAATCATTCCCTATAACTACGTCATGTTCAATTATTGTGTTAGATCCGATAATGCAGTTTTTACCAATTTTGACGTTTTTACCAATTAAAACATTATTTCCAAATTTTACATTCTTATATCTAATTTTTGACCCTGTTTTTAAGGAAAAATCAGGATAATCTATGTCGGCTGTAGGGTAAATTTTTTTTAATATTTTTGCTAATTCAAATAAAACATTTTTTACTATAATTGTTTTTACCGAATTAGAGAGAAATTTTTCTAATTTTTTAGTTGTAATACAATAAGATGCTTTAGTATTTTTGGCTTCATCTTTATACTTAATTGAGTCAAAAAATGTTAGATCAAATTTTTTTGACTTTTTCAGAGTTTGAATATTATCAATCTTTAATTTTTTCTCTAATTTTAGTTTAGGAAAAAAATCATTTAAAAAATATGTTTTATTTTTTTTAAAAAAAAATATCGTTTTCATTAAACTATCTAGTTTAATTTAATAGATTTAAGTTTTGTATTTAAAATATCTAAAATATCCTTCGTAATATCTAAATTTTCATCGGCTAATAACAAGCTTTTTTTATCCAGTACCAATCTAATTTTTTTCTCTTTCATATATTCTTTAATAATTGGATTTAAATTTTTTAATAACTCAGACTTCGCTTTTGATCTTTGTTCTGCTACATCGCTTAATAATTTATTTCTTTCTTCTTGTAATTTTGAAACTTTAGATCTTAGATCTACGACCTTTTTTTTGTACTCTTCAGCTGAAGTAACTTTCTTTTGTTTAATTATTTCTTTTTCTTGATTTTGAAGTTCTTTTTCTTTTACTTTCAACTTTTTTATGCCGTTGTTTAATTTATTCTTTAAAAAATTTTGTGCTCCTTTACCAGCGCTACTTTCGTTTAAAATATATTTAAAGTCTAAATAATATGCATTGTCAGCAAATACATTAGTCTGAAAAAACAATACGGTTAAAACAATATAAAATGTTTTTTTAAAATATTTCATTTTAGAATGTAGTTCCTAAATTAAAATTAAAACTTTCTGTTTCATCTGTTGAAGCTTTTGAGAGGTTTGTTGAAAATACAAAAGTCATAGGTCCTAGAGGGGAAGTCCAGCTTGCTGCGACTCCTGTTGAAGACCTAATTTTATTACTATCATCAATAGTACTGTCATAATCGACACCCCATACATTACCAATATCAAAAAATAAACCTACGTCTGTTTTCGTGTCTTCAGGTAATAAATTTGGTAGATTTGCCTCAAAGTTAACGGCAGCAGCATAATTTCCACCTATGTGGTCAGATCCATCTATAGGTCCTATTTTACCCCTTTCAAAGCCTCTCAATCTACTAGAGCTTAAAACTGCACGTTTACTTAATCTAACATCGTCATCATTAAGTCCATTTACGGCTTTCAAATAAAATTTTCCTGCTCCAATCAAATTTTCATTAATTGTTTTATAAACACTCGTTGATACTAAATTTACCAATGCACCTTTGTCCGCAACAATAGGAATTTCTTGACTAAATGATGTAACATAACCACTAGTTGGCATAAAGCTTCTATTTCTTTTATCAATTTTAAATCCATAAAAACCAGAAAAGTCATTAAATGTTCCGCTTTGTCTTTGTAGCGACGATGATGCTGTGTTATCAGTTTTTAAATCATCATAACTTACATTAAATCCTATATTAGCAAACACATCTTTATATTGTTCGAAGGTCGTACCGGCTCCAAAGCCTACTAAAGTATTTTCATAGCCTTGATTTGGTTTATCATTAGTAGTGCTGAAAACATTATAGTTTAAAGCGTTACCCAGTAAATCATAATTAGGATTAGTGTAATTTACTCTTCCTCTTAATGACTCATTGGTAAGTTCCAATTCAAAACCGATTTTCTTACCTTCGCCAAGCCAATTATTTTCTTGAATATTAAACGCTATACTTCCACCACTTGTACCTACTCCAGCTCCAGCTGCTATTTCACCTGTGGCCTTTTCCTCAACATTAATATCAATTATCTTTAAATTTTTATCACTACCTTCTGATGTATTAGCTTGAACTGACTGAAAAATGTTTCTGGACTTTAATTTAGCTACAGATTTATCTAAACTCAAATTAGTAAATGGGTCTCCCTCATCTAATAAAAGTTCACTTCTTATTACATCTTCATTAGTGATGCTATTACCTAATACATTTATTCGTTCTACTAGTATTTTTTCTCCCTCGTAAATATTAAATTTTATGATAATAGAGTCATTTTCTTTTATTTCTTCAACATTGTGTTCTACAAACTGCATATTTTTTTCTTCTATTAACTCATCAATACTTTCAAGCAGTCTCTGAATTGCGAAAGGTGAATAATATGTTCCAATGTACTTTTTGTAATCTTTATTTAATGTAAAAAATATCTTTTTATCAAAAACTGGATCGACATTAGTTACGATCTTTTTAATTATATATCTTTTTCCAGCATCAATTGAAAAAGTTAATCCAACATCGCCTTGTTTATTAACTTCTGCAGAACTGGATGTCACCTTTACATCATAGTAGCCAAGTGATTTGTAATAATTCTGAAGTAATCTAAGATCTAAATTGTTTAAGTCTTGGCTGAACCTTGTGTTTCTAGATATAAATTTATAAAATTTGTATTCTTCACTAGCTATAATATCTCTTAATCTTTTCTCTTTTATTTTTTTGTCTCCTGTGAAATTTATTTTTTTAATTCTTGTAAGATCTCCTCTTTTAATATTTATGACTACGTCTACATTATTTTTATCTATTTCTCTAAACTTTGTTTCAACCTCAGCAAAATTATAGCCAACAGATGAATAAATTTTCTTTATCGTTTCAACATCTTTTTGTAAATCATTTTTAATGAATGAACCTTTAGATTTTGACCTAATGGATTTTTTAATAGCTTCATTATATTTGTTGCTTTTTTCTCCTAAGATAATTAAATTATTAATGACAGGATATTCTTTTAATTTAACTGTTAGTTTTCCATCTTGTAAATTTATTTGAACATCTTCAAAAAATTTAGTTGAATATAAATTTTTTAAAATATTATTAAGGTCTGACTCTTTATAATCTTTGTTTAAGCTGATATTTCCATAAATTTTGATAGTTTCATCACTAATTCTTTTATTTCCTTCAATTGCTATATTTTTTACTATTTCGGCATTAAGTGCTGAAATATATATTGATGAAATTAATATGGTTATTAACAAATTTCGCATTTTATTTTCTTATCAATTTATAAGTCATATTTCTGGACCATTGATCTATCTGAAAAATCTGACTTATTTTATTAGGCTTCTTTATAGCATATTTTTTATAATTTCTATCCCTTAGAACTCTTTTCAAGTGGCTATAAAATGAGTTAAAAGGTATTTTTTTTCTCATATACTGATCAACTAATATTTCATTAGCAGCATTTATAATAATCGGACTTGATTTATATTTTATTAAGTAATTTTTAATATTTATAACTGGATATCTTTTAGGATCAACTTTGAAAAAGTTTAAAGTATTAAAAAATAAAAATTTTTTATTTTTTGAATTGGTTTTAACAAAATCATTAATATCAATATCTTTATCAAAGATTGCATTAGCAATTGGGATCAACATTGTGGTTTCATGATAAATAAACTTATGTAATCCATTTTTAAATTGTATTATTGCATGAACTAAAGACTCTGGATGTATTACAATTTCTAATTTGTTAATGTTAACTGAAAATAATTTACTAGCCTCGATCAATTCAAGAATTTTATTCATTAATGTCGCCGAATCTACAGATATTTTTTTTCCCATTTTCCACTTAGGATGCTTTATAGCTTGTATTGGTTTAATATATTTTAATTTTTTTAAATTATAATTTAAAAAAGGACCTCCTGAAGCTGTAAGATAAATCTTTTTTATATTAGCTAATTTTTCATTCTCTAAAAGCTTCATTATTGAATAATGTTCAGAGTCAATAGGAATAATCTTTGTATTATTTATCTGTGCATTTTTTTTTATTAAGTTCCAGCCACAAATAATCGACTCTTTATTAGCAATTAAAACTTTCTTACTATTTTTAACGAATTCAATAGTTGGTTTTAAACCAGCTATTCCAGGTATTCCAGCTATTGTAAGATCTGACTTTTTAAAAATTCTACCCTCGTAATCAAAGTGATTAAATATTTTTACTTTATTATTTTTAAATTTTTCCTTTACTTTTTTAAATACTAAAAAGTTATTAATTATAAAAACTCTAGGTTTATAATTTTGAATCTGATTACAAATTAATTTATAATTTTTGTTAGCAATAAAGATATTATATTTAAATAAATTCTTTTTTTTCTCTAAAATTTTTAAAGTATTTATTCCAATTGAACCAGTAGACCCTAATATTGAAACACTTTTTTTCATTTTAATATATAATGTAAAGACTGAGAAAACCAAAAGGAATGCCTAGTAATATTCCATCAACTCTGTCTAAAATACCTCCATGGCCTGGTAAAAAATTACCAGTATCTTTCAAATTAGCTTTTCTTTTTAAAAAAGAAAAAAATAAATCACCTATTTGACATCCTATTGATACGACACAACCAATCAATAAAAATTTAATTTCTAGATTATTTGTAAAATAGTAAGTTGCAGTTGTAATTAGTATTGCTGAAAATAATAAAGAGCCTATCGAACCAGAAATTGTTTTATTAGGACTGATTTTTGTTAACTTAGGACCCTCAAAAATTTTTCCAACTATAAAACCTCCCATATCTGAAGCTACACATGTTGACAAAATAATAAAAACAAAAATTTTTAAGCTAAAATTATAGGAAAATATTAGTAGTATACTGCAAAATATTGATACGAAGATTATGAATAATAAATTATAAAAAGTTTTTTTATAATTTTCCTTATTATAAATAATAGATGTTATTTTAAAAAATTCTAATAAACAAAAAACTCCACCAATAATTAAAAAATAACCAAGAATAAAGTTATCTAAAAACATCAAAAACAGAATTGTTAACAATATAATTGAAGTAAAAATTCTTTTTTTAAGATTTTTATTGGTTTTAAATAGCTCCATAATTTCTCTTTATACTTTTAAAATTGCTAATTATTTTTTTATAATCAATATTAGTAAAATCTGGCCAAAGTTTATTTATAAAATAAATTTCTGTATAAGCAAGTTGCCATAACATAAAATTACTTAATCTTTTATGGCCTCCAGTCCTAATTAGCACGTCTGGGTCTGGAATATTCTTAGTGTAAAGATTTTTCTCTAGAGAATTAATATTAATTTTATCTTTAATTTTCTTAATAGCTGAAATTATTTCATCTTTTGACCCATAATTAATTGCTAAATTTACTATAATTGTTTTGTTTTTTTTTGTCATTGTAGTAGCTCTTTGCAAATCTAACTTTATTTTTTTTGGCAATTTAGATATTTTACCAATTGCATTAATTTTAATTCCATTCGATATTACGGTATTTAATTCTCTCTTAAAATAATTATTGATTAGCTTAAATAAAAAATTAATTTCAGTTTTTGGTCTTTTCCAATTTTCTGTAGAAAAAACGTAAAAAGTTACAATTGGAATTTTTAGTTTGATAGACTCTTTAACAATTTTTTTTACTGTTTCTACTCCGCTTAGATGACCAAAATTTCTGTTTTTTTTTCTTTTCTTTCCCCACCTTCCATTACCGTCCATGATAAAGGCGACATGGTTTAATTTATTCATACTTGAAGAATCTCTTTTTCCTTCTCAAGAATAATTTTGTCTATACTTTCTATATGAATATCAGTTTGTTTTTGTATATTTTTTTCAAATAATTTATTTTCATCTTCACTAATAATTTTGTCTTTAAGTTTTTTCTTTAATTCTTCATTAGCCTCTCTTCTTATATTCCTTATTGAAACTTTGCCTTTTTCTCCCATATTCTTTAAAACTTTAATCAGCTCTTTTCTTCTTTCTTCAGTGAGATCAGGAATTCTTAATCGAATAATTTGACCATCTATTTGGGGATTAATGCCTAGTTCAGATTTTTGAATAGCAGCATCGATTGAATTTATATTAGCTTTATCCCATACTTGTATTGATATTAATCTAGCTTCAGGAACGCTAATTGTAGCGAGTTGCTCGATTGGCATTAACTGACCATAGACATCAACTTTAATAGTATCCAACATGTTAGAATTTGCTCTACCAGTTCTTAGCGTCGAAATATCTTTTTTAAAAGAAAAAATACTTTTATCCATTTTTGATGAATAACTTTTTTCATTAAATATTGAACTCATTTAAATTCCTTCGCCAACTTTATATCTAAAAAAATCTAATATTTTTACTTCATTTTCAACTTTATTTTCATTTAATATATCAGATACTTTTTTTTTGGGGTCCATTATCCAAATTTGATTTAGTAAAGTATTATCATTCACAAATTTATTTATTTTTCCTTTAGAGATTTTTTCTGCCATTTCTGCAGGCTTTCCTGAATTGATTATTTCAGCTTTTATGATTTCTAATTCTTTTTCAATTATCTCTTTTTTAATGCCACTTTGGTCAACAGCTAAAGGGTTAGATGCTGCTATATGCATAGAAATTTTGTTTCCAAGTTCACTATTTTTTCCATCTACAATTCCCTCTAATTTAACAACAGAAATAATTTTTCCTATATCTTTCTCGGTTGAAGAATGAACATAATAAAAATTTCTACCTTCTTTATTATCGAAATAATTTGCTCTTCTAATAATTATCTTTTCACCTATTTTTGCTATCAAATTTACTAAATTATCCTTCACAGTATTTCCATTGATCATCTTAGATTCATTAATCTTATTAAGATCACCTTTGTTTTTAAAACTTAAATTCGATAATTCTTTACAAAATTGTATAAAGTCTTTATTTTTTGCTACAAAGTCTGTTTCGCTATTAATTTCAATTACAGATATTTCACCCTGACTCTCTTTTACTAAAACTAATCCCTCAGAGGCGGTTCTATTCATTTTTTTTGAAGCTTTTGCAATACCTTTTTTTCTTAAAAATTCTATCGCTTTTTCAATGTCACTCCCACTCTCATCTAAAGCTAACTTACAATCTTTAAAACCAACCCCAGTTATCTCTCTTAATTTTTTTATATTTTCAAGTAAGTCCTTATTAGACATTGGATTATAAGATATATTATTTTTTTTTATTATCAGCTTTTTTTTCTGATTTGGTTTCTTCTTTATTATCAGGAATTTTTATAAATTTTTCTGCATCCTTAATAGTATTCTTTAAAAGTTCACAGTAAAGATTAATTGACCGTCTTGCATCATCGTTACCAGGAATCGGAAAATCAATTCCAGTTGGATCTGAATTTGTATCAAGAATAGCTACTATTGGTATCTTAAGTTTTTTTGCTTCAGCTACTGCTAATGACTCCATATTTGTGTCGATAATAAAAATTAAATCAGGAGTTTTTTTCATTTCAGAGATACCTCCAAGAGATCTTTGTAATTTTTCTTTTTCTTTACTGAATTTTAAAATTTCTTTTTTTGTAAAACCAATATTTTCTTTTGAAAGTTGTTCATTAAGTTTTTTAAGTCTTTTAATAGAATTTTGTATTGTGTTCCAATTCGTAAGCATTCCGCCTAACCACCTATAGTTTACAAAAAATTGACCAGTTTCTTTTGCCAGATCACTAACTTGTTCAGATGCTTGTTTTTTTGTAGATACAATTAATATTTTTCCACCACCTGAAATAACTTTATGCACTTGCATAAGTGCATTTTTAAAAAACTCTACAGTTTGAGTTAGGTCAATTATATGTATTGAATTTTTCTCACCAAAAATAAAGTTTTTCATTTTTGGATTCCACCTCAAGGTTTTGTGACCAAGGTGCACGCCAGCTTCTAATAATTGTTTAATGTCTACTTTTGGTACTTTCATATTTTTTCCGGTTAATCCACCACAGTAACTCCAAATTAATGGACCGGGAGGGCTGAGCCCTTTAAACTGTGTGCGAAATTATTCTCAGGTATATACGACAATATTAAAAAATCAACAATCTAAACTGTTATTTTCTTAACGTATTCCTTATTTTTTATTAATTTAAGCTGATTAAAGTCAAATTTACGATCATTTCCAAGGTCAAAAAGTACTTTTTTATTATTGTCGTGTATAATTAAACTCACTTTAGTGTTTCCTTTCTGTGAAAGAAGATTTTTTAACTCAATTAAATTACAATTCTCGGCTAGTTCAATAGTTACTTTGGAATAGGGTTTTTTTATTATTTCTTCTAAGTTACTTATTTTTTTTACGTTTATTCTTCTTTTTGAAATATCTAAAATTGTCCTATCCTTTTGCAAAGTCAAAACAAAAGACTCTGATTCTTTTATTGTATCTCTGTTGTTAATAAGTAATTCTGAAAATAAGAATAACTCAAACTCACCTTTATTATCACTAAATTTTATAATAGCAAATGGATTTCCTTTTACGCTTTTCTTTTCCTGTATGGACATAATTGTGCCAGCTACTAAAGCTTCGGCATCACTATTTTTTAAAAATTCATCATAACTAGTAATTTTTAATTGACTAAATATTTCTTTATAATCACTCAACGGATGATCTGAAATATAAAAACCTAGTGATTTAAACTCCTCTAGTAACAGTTCTTTTTTAGTCCACTTTTTTGCTTTTTCGAACTCAAAGTTAAAATTAATGTTATTTTCTGAAAAAAGACTTTTTTGATTACTTAACTTATCATCATTATTTTTCTTAATCTGCAATATCATCTTTGGTATAGAAACAATAATTTTATTTCTATCTATTTCAAGTTCATCAAATGCTCCTGATTTTACCAATCCTTCTAGTTGTAACTTATTTACATCTTTTGAGTCTATACGGTTGATGAAATCTGAAATGGACTTAAAATTGCCATTAGTTTCTCTTTCTTTGATTAAGTTAGAGACTGCTTCAAATCCAACATTTTTAATTGCTCCTAATCCGTAATAAATTTTATTTTTCTCAGCTTTGAATTCAGCAAAGCATTGGTTTATTGAAGGTCTTATCAGTTCAATTTTTAGTCTTTTTAATTCTTCAACAAATTCTCTTAACTTAGAAGTATTGGTGAGTTCTGTTGACATTGTTGCAGCTATGAAATCTTCTTTGTAATGAGTTTTTAAATAAGCAGTTTGGTATGCGATAAGAGCATATGCTGCTGCGTGACTTTTATTAAATCCGTATTGAGCGAAGGGTTCGATCTTTGTAAAAACAAAGTTTGCAACATCTTTTTTGATTCCATTTTTAATTGCACCATTTATAAATCTTTCTTTTTGTTTATCTAATTCTGCCTTCTTCTTTTTTCCCATGGCTCTACGAAGAATATCTGCTTCTCCCGCTGTGAAACCAGCTAAGATTTGCGCAATTTGCATTACTTGTTCTTGATAAATTATTATTCCATAGGTTGGTTTTAAAATCTTTTCTAATGTAGGATGAATGTAATCAGGATTTTTTATACCATTCTTACAGTCATTATAAATAGGTATGTTGCTCATTGGGCCTGGCCTATATAAGGCAACTAAAGCTATTATATCGTCGAATTTATTTGGTTTCATTTGTTTTATAGCTTCTCTCATTCCTGTGCTTTCTAGCTGAAACAACCCTACTGTCTCGCCTGTAGAGAGAAGGTTATAAACTTTTTCATCTTCAAGATTAATTTTGCTTATATCTAATTTCTTATTCTTTAGTCTTAGTCTTTTTAGAGTTTTATCTATTACCGTTAATGTCTTTAAACCGAGCAAATCAAATTTTACTAATCCTGCATTTTCTGAGGAATACATATCATACTGAGTTGAAGGTAAAATTAAATTTGAGCTTTGATCTTCATACAAAGGAAACTGTTCTGCCAATCTGTTACCAGCAATTACTACGCCAGCAGCATGTGTGGCCATATTACGATTTAAACCTTCAAGTTTTAAAGAGAGATTGATTAATTTTTCAACTTTTTTATTATTTTTAATTTCTTCCTTAAATCTAGGTTCTCTATCTATTGATTCTTGGAGAGTTAAAGGTCTGGAGGGATCAAAAGGAATCATTTTACAAATTTTATCTACGTGGCCGTAAGATAATCCAATAACTCTACCAACATCTCTTAGTGCCATTCTTGCTTTTAATTTTCCGAAAGTAATTATGTGTGCGACGCCATCTTGATATTTAGATTTTAAATACTCGAAGACTCTATCTCTTTGTTCCTCACAAAAATCTATATCAAAATCAGGCATTGAAATCCTATCTGGATTTAAAAATCTCTCAAAAATTAAGTCAAATTCGATAGGGTCTAGATCAGTTATATCTAAGCAATAAGCAACTAAAGAACCCGCTCCTGATCCTCTTCCAGGTCCAACTGGTATAGAGTTTTTTTTTGCCCATTTTATATAATCAGATACAATTAGAAAATAACTAGAATAGTTCATTGAATTTATAATTTTAAGCTCATGAAATAATCTATCTTCATATACCTTTACTATTTCATCAGTTGATTTTTTAAGTTTTTTTTTTAAAATGAAATTGCTAAGTCTTTCTTCCAATCCTTTTTTTGCTTGATTTTGAAGCTCTTCTTCTACAGTAATATTTTGCACATTTGATATAGATGGTAAAATTGGTTTTGATTTTTTTGGTTTATAATTAAATCTTAGTGGAAAATTAAAGTTGTTTTCTAGCGCCTCAGGAATATCGTTATATAATTTTTTTAACTCCTCACTTTTTTTTAAAAAATGCTGATCACTATAACGAAACCGATTTTGGTCATCTACAAAATTTTTTTCTCCTATACAAACTAAAGCATCGTGAGCTTCAAACATTTTAGGTTCAATATAAAATACTTCTTGTCCAGCGATTAGAGGAATATTAAGCGATGATGAAATCTTAAATAAATAATTTTCATAATTAGTTTCTTTCTTTTCATTATGTCTTTGAATTTCTAAGTAAAGCCTATTGTTGAATATTGAATTTAATTTAGTTATTATTTCTTCAAAATATCTTAAATTATTTGAATAAAATAATTTTCCAAAAAAATTATTATAATTTCCTGTTAAAAGTATTAAGTCTTGATTATTTTCAATAAGGTCATCCAAATTGCAACTAGGTTCGTATGTGTCTTTTTTTTTAAGATAACTTAAAGAGGATAGTTTTGTTAAATTTTTGTAACCTGCTTCAGAAGTTGCATAAAGCGTAACTCTACCAATACATTTTTTTGTAAATAGATTAATTTGAGTACCAATAATTGGTTGAGTACCAACTTTGCTAATTTTTTCTGCAAATTCTAAGGCTCCACATAAATTAAGACTATCGGCTAAACCTATAGCTTTAATTTTATTATTTTTACAATAATTAGCTAAATCATCAATTTTTATAGCACCTTCACAAATTGAATACTGAGTATGTATTTTGATATTATTAAATTCTTTATTATCAAGCATTAACTCGTTTTATATTACCCTTTAAAATACTCAACTTATAATCTGCCTTGTTAGCAAGTTCTCTATTATGAGTTGCAAAAATAATCGCTTTATTTAATTTTTTTAATTTTAGAAAGTATGAAAAAATTTCTTCTGAAGTTTTGTAGTCCAAATTTCCTGTTGGTTCATCTGCTAAAATTAAATCTGTTTCTGCTATTAATGCTCTAGCTATAGCAACTCTTTGTTGTTCTCCACCAGACAATTCATTTGGAAAATGATTCATCCTATCAAAAATTTTAACTTCTTTTAAAAATTTTTTTGCAGTTTCAATTGTTTTTTGTTTTTCCACCCCTTTAATAATTAAAGGCATCATAACATTCTCTAGAGCTGTAAAGTCAGATAAAAGATTACTGTCCTGAAAAATAATTGAAATATTCTTGCGTCTAATTTGGTCTTTTTTTATATTAGAGAAATATTTGGTGTCACTTTCATTTAACAATATTTTTCCCTTGGTCGGATCATCTAGTAAACCCAATAAATGAAGAAAGGTTGACTTACCCGAGCCTGATGGACCAGTTAATGCAACCAAGTCTCCACTATTTATTTTGATATTTACATTATTGAAAAGATTTATATTGTTGTTTTTATGCTTAAAAGATTTTTTTAAATTTTTAGTTTCTAAAAGAGTTTTAGTCATACTTTAATCCTCTAAATGTTTTCATTTTTGATATAGTCATAGCAGGAAGATATGAAGCCAAAGATGTAATTAATAGTGAAAATATAGTAATTAAAACTATTGAAGACAAACTAATCTCGCTAGGTAGTTTTTCTAAAAAATAAACATCAGATGGAAATATTTCAAAATTAAAAAGATTTGAAAGAATGATTCTAATTTTTTCTATATTTATAGCAAAAATTGTACCAAATACGATACCAGAGATAGTTGCAAGAAATCCAATAGTAAAACCAGTTAAGAAGAAAGATTTCTTTATAGATGTGTTGCTTAAACCTAGTGTTTTTAAAATAGCAATTTCTTTTGTTTTATTTTTAATAAGTATAGTTAAACCAGAAATTATGTTGAAAGCTGCAACTATTAATATTAATGTTAATATTATAAACATAACATTTCTTTCAACTTTTAAAGCACTAAAAAAAGTTTTGTTTAAATCAGTCCAAGTATATATAAAAAAATTAAGATTAATTTTTTGTATTTCTTTTTTAATTCTGTCTGCTTTTAATGGATCTTTTAAGTAGAGTTCTAAATTTTTATCAGTCTCTAATTTATCAAATATTGATAAAGCATCTTCTATGTTCAAAAATACCAAATTTTGATCAAATTCAAAAAATCCAGTATTAAATATTCCTCCAACAATCAATGTTTCTTGTTTTGGAATGCTTCCAAATGGAGTAGCAATAAAAGCAGAAGACATTAAATTTATTTTATCACCAACTTCTAAATCTAAATTATAAGCAAGTTCAACACCTATAAATGCTGTTTTTTTTTGTAATCTATTTAATGAACCAGCTGTTAGATCTTTATTCAAAAAGTTTAGACTTTTTTGATCTTTGTAATTCACTCCTTTAATTATAACACCTTTTGCATTTTCGTTTCCCACAACAATACCTTCGCCAGAGTAAACTTTTGAAATATCAATTATTTGATTATTTTTTTTTAATTTTTGTATAAAGTTATCACTAATTTCATAACCGTTTGAATTTATAGTGATATGAGGATTTAATCCTAAAATTTTTTTCGTTAAGTCAGTCTTAAAGCCATTCATTACTGACATAACAATTATCAAAATCGCTACTCCAAGCATAATACCTAAAAAAGAAAATGCAGAAATAACTTTTAAAAATCCATCTTTTTTTTTTGGACGTAAATTTCTTAGTGAAATTAATCTTTCAGCTTTTGTAAACAATTTAATCTTTTTTAAGTTTCAATTTAATAGCTTCCAAACTTAGTATTTCAATTTTTGAATTTAATTCTTTAAACTCAAATTTGTCTTTTTCTGACTTTGAACCTAAGATTATCTGATATGGAATACCTATCAAATCGTGTTTTTTAAATTTATTAGACATATTTTCATCTACATCGTCTAACAATACGTCAATATTTTGTTTTTTTAGATCTTTATAAATTTTTTCAGCTTTTTCTAAATTTTCAGTATTGTTTTTACTTAAATTAGGAATAATAACTACGTCAAAGGGTGAAATTGATTTTGGCCATTTCATAACTTCACTATTGTAATTTGCTTCTATAGTAGCCCCAACAAGTCTTGAAATTCCTATGCCATAAGACCCCATTTTCACAGCTATTTTTTTTCCATCTTTTGAGTCGATTAAGCCGTTAAGAGGTTTAGAGTATTTATCTCCGAAATAAAAAATATGACCAACTTCGATTCCCTTAGTTTTAATTTGATTTGCTTTTTTTACTCTTTCGTTAAACATTTTCTCATTATATTTTTCATCTGTTACAGCGTATATAGAACTAAAATCTTCTCTCATTTTTTGAAGAGATTCATTATCAAAATTGTACTTTTTAAAATCAATTTCAAAAATCTTTTTATCCGCATAAATTTGGCTTTCCCCTGTATCAGCTAAAATTATAAATTCATGTGACAAATCTCCACCGATCGGCCCTGTATCTGCTGACATTGGAATTGCTTTGAGCCCAAGCCTATTAAAAGTTTTAATATAAGAATAAAACATCTTATTGTAGGATTTTTTTGCATCTTCGTCGCTTAAGTCAAATGAATAAGCATCTTTCATAAAAAATTCTCTGCACCTCATTACACCAAATCTTGGTCTGATTTCGTCTCTAAATTTCCATTGAATATGATAAAGGATTTGAGGTAAAGATTTGTATGATTTAACACTTGATCTAAATATATCTGTAACCAGTTCCTCGTTAGTGGGGCCGTAAAGCATCTCACGCCCCTGACGATCTTTGATACGAAGCATTTCCTCTCCATAATCATCGTATCTTCCACTTTCCTTCCATATATCTGCGGACTGTATAGTTGGCATCAGCATTTCTTGTGCACCAATTCTATTTTGTTCTTCTCTAACGATTTGCTCAATTTTTTTCATTATTTTAAACCCCAATGGTAGCCAAGAATAAATTCCTGCTGAAGATTGTTTTATCATTCCTGCACGAAGCATTAATTGATGAGACTTTATTTTAGCATCTGTTGGAAGATTTCTTGTAATTGGGACAAAAAATTTTGATAAGTACATTATTGTAAAAAATTCCTTAAATTTAAGAGATTACTTTCTACTAAATAATATATCACAATAAATAATATTGAAGTAATTATAGTTGTTATTAAAAATTTTTTGCCTATTTTCGGGTTTTTTGGGGCACCTGGATCAAATCCTTCTATGCTGTCTTTAAAGACTTCTTTATTTGACTGTATGCCAACAGGCAAAACAGAAAAAAATACAATCCACCAAATCATTACATATACGATTATTGAACCCGTGATGCCCATCAAATTCTAGCTATATTAATATTGGTAAATGGTTTTTTGCCTGTTTTTTCTCTTACTATTCTTCTACAATTTTGCTTTATTGTTTCAATTAAATTTTTTTCTTGATTTTTACTTTGCAAAGAAAAAGTTTTACATATACTAAATATTTCATCTTCCATATCAAAAATAAAATTTTCAGCATCACTATCTTCAGGTATACCTTTGAATGAGATAACTGGTTTTTTAATATTTCCATTATTAGATACAATTAAAGTAATTTCTAGATATCCATTAATTGATATATTTTTTCTATCTTTAATTGATTTTGAATCTACATCCACATTTAAATTTCCATCCAAATATAGTCTACCTGATGGTGCTTTATCAACTATACTAGGTTCTTTGCCTGGTAAAAGTTTTATAATATCTCCATTTTCAATTAAAAGTGTTTTAGGAACTTGCATCTCTTTTGCAAAACTTACATGTTCTTTCATGTGTCTATGTTCACCATGAACAGGGATAATGCATTTAGGCTTCACCCAGGAATACATATCTTTGAGATCATCTCTATTTGGATGGCCAGAAACATGTACAAATGCATTTTCTTCAGTAATTATTTCAATATTATTTTTGACAATTAAATTTTGTAGTTGATATAATTTTTTTTCATTACCAGGAATAATTTTTGAAGAAAAAATTACACAGTCATTTTCTTCAATAAAAACTTCCGGATGAATACCATTAACAATTCTATTCATTGCTCCCATCGGTTCTCCTTGACTTCCCGTAGCTAAGTATAAAATCTTGTTTTTAGAAATTTTACCAGCATCTCTAGGATCTATGGGCTCTAACAAATTACCTAAATAACCACATTTTTTGGCTGCCTTGTAAATTCTCTGCATTGACCGACCGACCAAACATATTGATCTTCCTGTTTTCTTTGCGCAATAAAAAATTGACTCCATTCTAGCAACGTTAGAGGCAAATGATGTTACTAGTATTTTATTTGATTTGTTTTCCATTATTTGAAGCAAACTTTTTCTAACATCTAATTCTGATCCTGCTCTACCAGGGCTAAACACATTGGTAGAGTCACAAATCATTGTTGAGACCCCCTTTTTACCAATTTCTTTAAGTTTTTTTTCGTCTATATTTCCTCCTATTAATGGATTTGGATCTATTTTCCAATCACCGGTATGTAGTATGGTACCTAAAGGTGTAGAAATACTTAATCCGTTAGGTTCAAGTATCGAGTGTGTCAAAGTTACGAAGTCAATTTCAAAATTATCTAATTTGATTTTAGTATTTAAAGGAACAATATTTAGATACTTGGAGATATCTATTTTTTTTTCTTTAAATTTTTCTTGAATTAATACCGCTGTAAAAGGGGTTGCATAAATTTTACATTTTAACTTAGGCCAAATATGTGAAACTGATCCAATATGATCCTCGTGAGCGTGAGTTAAAATAATACCTAATAAATCCTCTTTTTTATCAATAATGAATCCTGGGTCTGGAAAAATCAAGTCTACCCCAGGAATTGAGTCATCTGCAAAGGTAACACCCATATCTACCACTATCCATTTTCTATTTTCTTCATTTCCATAAGCATACAGATTCATATTCATACCTATTTCACCTGAACCACCTAATGGACAGAAAATTAACTCATCTTTCTTCATAATAATTTATTATATGTTTTTGCAATTCCTTTAATCGTAATATCCTGATCAATAATAGTTTTTTCCTTAATATATCTTTTAAATAACTTTGCAAATCCCCCAGTCAAAATAATTGTATATTTTAATTTAGTTTTTGAAGATATCTTTTTAATTATATTATTGATTAGTCCTTCATAACCCCAAAGAAAACCTGCGTTAAGGGCCTCTTGAGTGTTTTTTCCATAATTTTTTTGTATTTTCTTTAATTTTGTTATGGGCAGCATTGCTGTAGATTTATGCAAATTTATTATGGATTGATTAATGCCTGGACAAATCACGCCACCTTCATAAACTCCATTTTTAACTATATCAAAGGTAGTCGCAGTCCCAAAATCAATTATTATACTATTTCTATATTTTAATGAGCCAATTGAATTTGAAATTCTATCAGATCCCAATTGGTAGTAATTCTTGATATTTATCTTAAGAATTTTTTTAATCTCAAGTTCTTTCATCTCAAAAACTTTAAATCCTCTAAGAGTAAAATTTTTTTTTAATATTTTGAAAACTTGAGGGACAACACTTGAAAATAATACTTGTTTATCATATCTGTTTGTAGATATTTTTTTTAAAAATTTTTTATCAATTTTTTCGCGAAAAAATTTTTTTGTCTCCAAATTTAACACTTTAACAATTTTAAAATTTTTATTTAAAATAGAAATTTTGATTAAAGTATTTCCTATGTCACCAATTATATAATTCATTTGATATTTCTTATCCAACTAGTAAAATTTACCTTTTCTTTATTAAATATAAGTTTTTTATATATATTTTTAATATCCTTCAATATCTTATCATTATCCACTTTTTTATTTGTATGCTTAGCAAGGTGAGTAGTTTTAGAATTGATAATTGCAGGAGAAGATTGGGTGTTTACTCCTATCCCTATTATTAAAAAATTTTTTTTCTTATGTTCAATTGTTTCTTGTAAAATTCCACAAACCTTTTTTTTTTCGATTAGTAAATCGTTAGGCCATTTTATCTTGATCTTTTTTTTTATATACTTGCTTAAAATTTTTCTTAATATATAAGCATTTAAAACTGCATATCTTTGAAAATTTAGCTTTTTGGGATTAAATTCAAAAAAAATTGAAATAAATAAATTGCCCTTTTTTGAAATCCAAGTTTTACCTCTTGTTCCCCTACCTTTTGTTTGCTTTTTAGAAATTATAATTGTTGGTTGTTGTAAATCATCTTTAATTAAGTTAAGTGCCTTATTATTTGTACTATTGACGCTTCTAAATTTTATCATTCTTACTCTCATTGTCCTGCAAACAAAGAGTTGACCAATTTATTTAACACAGATGGGTATAAAAAAAACGTTATCAATACGCTGCAACTAATTAAGATAGTTGTTTGAGCTAATTTATTTTTTACGACGTCGTATGTTATTATACTGTCATCAAAATACATTGTTTTAATAATTCTTAAATAATAAAATGCAGATATCACAGTAGTAAGTAGACCAATTATTGCTAGAGCATACATTTTTTGTTCAAGCACAGAAGAAAAAACGTAAAATTTTGCAAAAAAACCTCCAAGTGGGGGTATTCCGGCTAATGAAAACAAGATTATAAGCAATGAAATTGACAGCAATGGATGTTTTTTTGAAATTCCTGAAAGGTCTGAAATATTCTCCCTATACTTTCCGTCTTTTTTCATTAAATAAAGACAAGAAAATGCTCCAACATTCATAACTACATAAATTGTTATATATATTATAGAACTTTCATACCCTGATACTACTCCCGTGGCTACACCAGCTAGAGCATATCCAATATGTCCAATAGAACTATAAGCTAATAGTCTTTTCACATTTTTTTGAACAATAGCTGCAAGAGCGCCCAATATCATTGAAGCTATTGAAATAAAAATAATAATGCTTTGCCATTCTAATAAAATACTTGAGAATGGAATAAACATAAATTTGATAAATAACGCTAATCCAGTAACTTTTGGAACGACTGCAAAAAAACTTGTTATAGAAGTTGGAGCACCTTCATATACATCAGGCGTCCACATATGAAAAGGTACAGCAGATATTTTGAAAGCTAATCCTACTAGTATAAAAACCATTGCAAATATCGCGCCTGTATTCTCTTTATTTAGACTATTAGAAATCAAATCAAAATTAGTAGATCCAGTAAAACCATATAATAAAGAACATCCATATAAAAGTAATCCAGATGATAAAGCGCTTAAGATAAAATATTTAATTCCTGACTCTGAAGATTTCAAATTATCTCTATCAATAGATGCTAAGATATAAAGTGATAGTGACTGTAATTCTAATCCCAAATAAAATAAGATTAAATCGTTAGAACTCAACATAAAAAACATTCCCAAAATTGAAATAAGAACTATTATTGGGTATTCAAATTTGTTGATATTTCTATCAATAATAAAATTTTTTGAAGAATTCAGAACAAATAAACTAGCGATAAGAATTAAAATTTTAAAAAAATTTGAGAAAGAATCTCTAATAAAACTATCTAAAAAAATCTTAACAGTTTTATCAGAAACATTTAAAATTATTATAATAGAAATTATTATAATAAATGATGTTAAATTAAAAACTAGATTAAAACTTTTTTTAGTAAATACACCAATCATTAAGATGGTAAAAATTGAGAGCGTCAAAAAAATTTCAGGTAATAAAATGTTTAAATTATTAATCATTACTAACTACTTTGATATTATTTAAAGATTGTTCATAATTCATTAAAAGATTATTAACAGATACATCTAGCGTCTCAATTAACGGAGCTGGGTAAAAACCAAAAAAAATCACCAAAGAGGCTAAAGTAGTTAACATAAAAATTTCTAATTTATTAGTGTCTTTAAAATTTTTAATTTTTTCATTAGTTATTTCGCCAAAAATTACTCTCTTCGTTAACCAAAGCATATAACCTGCACCTAAAATAACACCGATAGTAGCTAACATAGCAACAATATAATTTTTCTGAAAACTTCCTGTAAGAACCAAAAATTCTCCTAGAAAACCGGTAGTCCCTGGCAAACCTAAAGCAGCTAAAGCAAAAACAACAAATAAAAATGAGTATTTTGGTAAATAATTAACTAATCCACCATAAGAACTTATCAGTCTAGAATGTAATCTGTCATAAACAACACCTACACACAAAAATAAAGCAGCAGAAATTAATCCGTGACTAATCATTTGAAAAATACTTCCCTCCACACCTTGTTTCGTAAAAGTAAAAATACCTAAAGTAACGTAGCCCATATGTGCAACAGATGAATATGCGATCAATTTTTTCATATCTTCCTGCATTAGAGCCACAAGTGAGGTATAAATTATAGCTATAATACTTAATGTATAAATTAGTGGAGTAAAAAATTCTGAAGCAACAGGGAATAATGGTATAGAAAATCTTAAAAAACCATAACCTGCCATTTTTAATAATATTGCTGCTAAAATAACTGATCCAGCAGTAGGAGCTTCAACATGTGCATCTGGTAACCATGTATGAACAGGCCACATAGGCGTTTTTACAGCAAAGGAGCTGAAAAAAGCTAACCATAATAAATTTTGATATTCCTTTGGAATTTTAATTTCGTAAATTTGCGTAATGTCTGTAGTACCTGTTAGCCAATAAATAACTATAATTGCAACAAGCATCAACACAGATCCTAATAATGTAAATAGAAAAAATTTAAAAGCTGAGTACACACGTTTTGGTCCACCCCAAACACCTATAATCAAAAACATAGGTATTAATCCTGCTTCAAAAAATAAGTAGAATATTACTAAATCTAAAGAACAAAACACTCCAATCATAAAAGTTTCTAAAATTAAGATTGCAATTAGAAATTCTTTAATTCTTTCTTTAACACTATTAATACAAGAAATTATACATATAGGAGTTATTAAGGTTGTTAATACTATAAAAAGTATTGATATTCCATCAACTCCTAATTTGAATTTTATATAATCATTAACCCATGATTTTTCTTCTATAAACTGAAATTCAGGAGAACTTAGATCCAATGAATACCAAACAAACAAAGATAAAACAAAAGTAGCAATGCTAGAAAAAAGTGAAATATAAGTTGCGCTACTATTATTTTTTTGTTCCTTAGATAAAAAAATAAAAAGGGCACTTACCATTGGTAAAAAAATTAGGGTTGATAGTATTGGAAAATTCATTTTATTTTAGAATCAAATAAGTTAATAATATTGAAAGTCCTATTAGCATTACAAAAGCATAATCATATATAAATCCTGTTTGGAATTGACCTGCTTTGTTAGAAATTAACTTAACGAGTTTTGAAATACCATCAGGACCAAACCTATCTATAATACCAATATCTCCCCTCTTCCAAAAAAAAGAGCCAATTTTTTTTAAAGGATTTACTATTATAAAATTATATAATTCATCTATATACCACTTATTCAATAAAAAGTTATACAATGGCAAGTTGGTTTTTTTAAAATCATTTAAAATATTTGGATTAGAAATATAATAATAGTAAGAAATAGGTATAGAAATAGTTACTAAAATAGGTGTTAAAATAAGTAACCACAGCGGGATATATTCATGTTTTATCTCATCAAGAAAAAAAATAGAGCTTTGCCAAAAATTAATACTGTTATGACCAATCATTGTTTCTTTAAATAAAAAACCTGCAAAAATTGCCCCGATTGACAAGATAAATAATGGAGCTAGCATTACAAGTGGTGACTCATGCGTAGCATTAATTGGAACAACTTTGTTATTGTATGTGCCATGAAAAGTTTTAAAAAATAATCTCCATGAATAAATCGAGGTCAAAAATGCTGTAAAAATTCCAATCACTACAGCGTAATTGCCCAGAATTGAATTACTAAGATATGCAAATTCAATAATTGCGTCTTTGGAGTAAAAGCCAGATAAGAATGGGAAACCAGTTAAAGCTAAAGTTCCAATTAACATAAAGCTATAAGTATAAGGAAGTTTTTTTCTTACACCTCCCATATTTCTTATGTCCTGTTCATCTTTAAAAGCATGTATTACTGAGCCCGATCCTAAAAATAAAAGGGCTTTAAAAAATGCATGAGTGAATAAATGAAACATTGCTACATGATATGCGCCAATTCCTGCGGCGAAGAACATATAACCTAATTGACTACACGTGGAATAAGCAACAATTTTTTTAATATCATTTTGTACTAAAGCAACAGATGCTGCAAATATTGCAGTCAACATTCCTATTATTGTTATAATATTTAATGATGTTTGAGAATATTCAAACATTGGAGAACATCTAACAACTAAAAAAACTCCAGCAGTAACCATTGTAGCTGCATGGATTAAAGCTGATACTGGTGTAGGGCCTTCCATTGCATCTGGAAGCCAAGTGTGCAATAAAAATTGAGCAGATTTACCCATTGCTCCAATAAATAAAAATAAGCAAATTAATGTAATTAAGTTTGCTTCAAATCCAAAAAAAGTTAATTTTTTTTCAGAAAATGTAGGTATTAATTCAAACACTTCCTCAAAATTGATAGTACCGAAATAAAAAAATATTAAAAAAATTCCTATTGCTAATCCAAAATCTCCTACCCTGTTTACTATAAATGCTTTTATAGCAGCATTATTTGCTGAACTTCTTTTATACCAAAAGCCAATTAATAAATAAGAGCATAGTCCAACACCCTCCCAGCCAAAAAAAAGTTGTAAAAAGTTGTCGGAAACAACAAGCATAAGCATAGAAAAAGTAAAAAGCGACAGGTAAGACATAAATCTTGGTTTATGAGGGTCGTGATTCATGTAACCCAATGAATAAATATGGACTAATGCTGAAATAAAAGTGACCACTACTAACATTAAAGTGCTTAACGGATCAATTTTAATTGCCCAATTAGCTATAAAATTTCCAGAACTAATCCATTCAAAAATTTTGTAATTTCCATACACATCATTGTTAAAACCATTCCAAAAAATAATTAATGCTAAAATTGCAGAAATCGTTACCATCGTACTAGTAAAAATCTCTGAAAAATTTTTAGTTAAATTTTTCCCTAAATATCCAATTATTGCTCCAAACAAAGGTAGAAAAGTTACAGCGTATTCCATTTATCCTTTCATTCCATGAATATCTTCGACTCTTATTGAACCTTTGTTTCTGTAATAAATAACGATAATCGCTAAACCAATAGCTGCTTCAGCTGCTGCAACTGTTAAAGTAAGCATTGTAAAAATTTGACCAACAATATCTCCTGAAAAAATTGAAAAAGAAATTAGATTGATATTCACTGCTAGAAGTATCAATTCTATTGACATTAATATAACGATAACATTTTTTCTATTTAAAAAAATTCCCATTACTCCTAAAAAAAAGATTATTGCTCCTAGAGATAAATAATGTCCTAAGCTTATTTCAATCATCAACCTTTACTCCCTCGTAAGATTGTACATTTTTAAGTTCAACAGAAGTCTTAGGGTCTCTCGATATTTGTTTTATATAGCTTTGTCTTTTTACTCCTGGTCTTTCTCTAAACGTGAGAAGAATGGCCCCTATCATCGAAAGTAGTAAAATTATACCGGCTAATTGAAAATAAAGAATATAGTCGGTGTACATTACAAGACCCAGTTGATGCGTGTTCGAGATTTTAGAAAATATTAATGAACTACTAGACATTAAATTATCCTTATATTTCCAACCTCCTACTACAACAAGTAATTCTAAAAAAATTAAGACGCTAACAATTAGTCCTGTAGGAATATGCGTAGACTTTTTTCCTATAAACCATGATTGTTTTTGTTCTGCAACATTAAGCATCATTACTACAAATAAAAACAAAACTGCTACAGCGCCGACATAAACAATAAGAATAATCATTCCCAAAAATTCAGCCCCAACCATAATAAATAGACATCCGACTGAGATGAAATCAAGAATTAAAAAAAAAACGGAATTAACTGTGTTTCTTGAAGTTATAACCATCAATGATGAAAATATTGCTATAATTGAAAAAAAATAAAAAAAAATTGAGTGAATTAACATCTATCTGTATGGTTTATCCAATTTAATATTTTTAGATAAAACAGATTCCCATCTGTCACCATTGTCTAAAAGTTTTTGTTTGTTGTAGTAAAGCTCTTCTCTAGTTTCAGTTGCGAATTCAAAATTAGGACCTTGAACAATCGCATCTACAGGGCAAGACTCTTGACACAAACCACAGTAAATACATTTTAACATATCAATATCATATCTAGTTGTTTTTCTACTACCGTCAGATCTCTCAGTTGACTCAATTGTAATAGCTTGAGCGGGACAAACTGCTTCACAAAGCTTACAAGCTATACATCTTTCTTCCCCATTTGGATATCTTCTCAGCGCATGTTCGCCTCTCATTCGAGGGCTTATCGGACCTTTTTCAAAGGGATAATTAATAGTTTTTGACTTTTTAAACATTTCTTTAACAGCCATTATTAAACCTCGAACAAATTCAATTAAAAAAATTGTTTTAAATATTCTTGAAAAATTCATTAAAAATTTCCTTTTGGTAATTTATCAAAATAAAATAAAAAACTTGCTGTTAAAACCAAATAAATTAATGAGAATGGTAAAAAAATTTTCCAACCTAGTCTCATTAGTTGATCATACCTATATCTTGGAACTATTGCTTTTATCAAAGCAAAAAGTAAAAATAAAAATAATATTTTAAGCAACATCCATACTGGCGGCGGGATTATATTAAGAGGGTAAATATCTACGATTGGTAACCAACCACCTAAAAATAATATCGATCCCATTGCGCACATTAATAAAATATTTGCATACTCCCCTAACCAAAACATTGCATACATCATCCCCGAATACTCTGTTTGATAACCAGCTACTAATTCAGCTTCTGCTTCTGGCAAATCAAAAGGTGGTCTGTTAGTTTCTGCTAAAGCTGAAATAAAAAATATTACAAACATTGGGAATAAAGGAACCACGTACCATAATTCCTTTTGTGCAAGCACTATATCTTTTAAATTTAAAGAGCCTACACATAGAAGAACGTTGATTATAATAATACCTATTGAAACTTCATAAGAAACCATTTGAGCAGCAGATCTAATTGCCCCTAAAAAAGGATATTTAGAGTTGGAAGCCCAACCTCCCATTATTATCCCATAAACACCTAAAGATGAGATTGCAAAAAGATAAAGAATTCCAACATTAATATCTGACAAGACCAATTCTTCACTTAAAGGAATAACAGCCCAAGCAACCAAGGCTAAAGTCATGGTAACAATTGGAGCTAAAATGAATACAGTTTTATTTGCGCTTGCTGGTATTATAATTTCTTTAAAAATATATTTTAATGCATCGGCTAACGTTTGTAATAAACCAAATGGGCCTACAACATTAGGACCTCTTCTTTTTTGAACTAAACCCCAAACCCTTCTATCAAGCCATACAATCATGGCAACTGATACTAAAATTGGTATTAGTAAAAATAATATTCTATAAATTTCTTGTCCAAAAATCTGTAAATATTCTAACATTAATTATTAGTTCCGGTTTTTTTTATTTTTTGACGAATATGATTACACTCACTCATAGTTTTTGAGGCTCTTGATATAGAATTAGAAAAGTAATAATTAAGTTCTTTAATCTGAACGTCTTCACTAAAAAATTCTGTAGTAATCTTATTAGTATCAGTTAAATTAAACTTAGGTAATTCATTAATTTCTGAAAAATTAGCCACATTGTCTAAACTTTCTTTTCTTAAAGACTCAAACTTTAAAACTTTTTCATTTTCCCCGTACTTTTTAATTATCATATTGAATATTTTCCAATCTTCCTTCGCTTCACCAATTGGATATGACGCTTTTTTACACTCTTGAATTCTACCCTCTAAATTTTCATATAAACCGTTTTGTTCAGTATAAGCTGCGCTTGGTAAAATTATATCAGCTAATTCTGCTCCTTTGTCTCCATGACTTCCTTGGTAAACAATAAATTCACCATTTTTTTTTATTTCTAAATTATCGGATCCAAGAAGGTACAAAAATTTAAATTCTTTTTTATTTAATTTATCAAAAAAACTAAAATCAGCTTTTTGATTTGGAAAGATTTTTAAATCTGTAAGACCTACAGTCGACGCATTTTGGACCAAAATATTAAGCGCATTCCAACCATTGTTTACAAAATTATTTATTCTTAAAAAATTTTTTAATTCTTCGAAAATATATTTTCCACTTTTTAACTCTAAAGCTGACTCACCGATAATTATCATCGGCTTTTTTGTAGATAAAAATTTTTTGGAGAATTCACTTTCCATATTAATAAATTTCTTTATATCGTCAGTTTTTTTTCCTATAATTTCATACGGATAAGTAAGATCTCCAGGATCTCCAAATGAGTATATTTTAATTTTTTTTTGTAAATATGTTTTTCTTAATCTAGCATTAAGCATTGTGGCTTCATGTCTTGGATTAGAGCCAACTAACAAAACTAAGTCTGATTCTTCAATACCTTTAATAGAAGTGTTAAAAATATAATTAATTTTTTCATCTGGGTTAATATAAAATTTTTTTTCTCTAAATTCTAAGTTTTTGCTATTAAATATTTCAAATAATTTTTTAAAACCAAGAGCATTTTCTATGTTTGTCATATCTCCTACGTGTCCTGCAATCTGATTTGATTCTAAGTTTTTAATTTTTTTAACTATCAAGTCAATCGCTTCATCCCAATTAGATTTTTGTAATTTATTATTTATTTTTATATATGGAATATCTAACCTCTGTTTAAGAAGACCATCACAAGAATATCTGGTTTTGTCTGATATCCACTCTTCGTTAATATCGTTGTTTAATCTAGGTAAAACTCTCTTAACTTCCCAATTGTAAGTATCAACTCTAACGTTTGAGCCAACTGCATCCATTACATCAATAGTTTCAGTTTTATTTAGTTCCCAAGGTCTCGCTTCAAAAGCGTATGGTTTTGAAGTAAGCGCACCGACTGGGCATAAATCTATTACATTAGCAGATAATTCCGATTTCATTGATTTTTCTAAATAAGTCGTAATCTCCATATTTTCCCCTCTACCAATTGCTCCGATTTCAGGAACGCCAGCAACTTCAGTTGCAAAACGAACACATCTAGTGCAGTGAATACATCTTGTCATTTGGGTTTTTATAAGAGGACCCATATATTTTTCTTTTACATCTCTCTTATTTTCAACGAATCTTGATTTATCAACTCCGTAATACAATGATTGGTCTTGTAAATCACATTCTCCTCCTTGATCACAAACCGGACAATCTAAAGGATGGTTTGCTAATAAAAATTCCATAACACCCTTTCTAGCTTTTTCAACAAAAGCTGTATTAGTTTTTATTTTCATTCCTTCAGTGGCGGGCATAGCACATGATGCTATCGGCTTTGCTGATTTCTCCATCTCTACCAAACACATTCTGCAATTACCGGCAATAGACAATTTTTCGTGGTAGCAAAATCTTGGTATTTCAACATCAGCAAGCTCACATGCTTGAAGTACCGTCATTCCCTTTTCGAATTCAATTTCTTTTCCGTTTATACTAATTTTAGGCATTTTTATTTTCTAGTAAATGTTGATCCACAAGATAAGGATTGTTTACTCTTTTTTTAATTAAAGGTTCTTCTCTACATCTGCTTTCTATCTCTTTTCTAAAATGTCTTAACAATCCTTGAACTGGCCAAGCTGAACCTTCGCCAAAGGCACATATGGTGTGACCTTCAATTTGTTTTGTTACATCTGAAAGTAAATCAATATCTTTAAAAGTAGCTTTTCTTTGTGCTACCCTGTCTAAAATTCTCCACATCCAACCTGCCCCTTCTCTGCATGGAGTACATTGACCGCAACTTTCATGCTTATAAAATCTTGCAATCCTAGCCATACAAGCAACAATGTCTTGTTGTTTATTAATAACAACAATCCCGGCTGTTCCTAGTCCACTTTTATTTTCGATTAATGTGTCAAAATCCATTGTTATTGTGTCACAAATTTTTTTTGAAAGTAAAGGCATTGAAGATCCTCCAGGTATGACAGCTTGAAGATTTTCCCATCCTCCTACTACTCCTCCAGCATGTTTTTCTATTAAATCTTTTAAAGGAATACCCATTTCTTCCTCAACATTACATGGAGAGTTAACGTTCCCTGAGATACAAAATATCTTTGTTCCTGTGTTTTTAGGTTTTCCGATTGAAGCAAACCACTTGCCTCCTCTTCTAAGAATAGTTGGAACTACTGCAATAGTTTCTACGTTGTTAACAATAGTTGGACATCCATATAAACCAACTAAAGCTGGGAATGGTGGTTTTAGTCTAGGTTGACCTTTGTTTCCCTCTATACTCTCCAATAGAGCAGTTTCCTCTCCACAGATATAAGCACCTGCTCCATAGTGTATATGAATGTCAAAATCCCAACCTGATCCACACGCGTTTTTTCCTAAAAATTTTTTCTCATATGCTTGATTGATTGCTTCTTGTAGTCTTTTTCCCTCATTTAAATATTCTCCTCTTATATAAATATAGCAAACATGAGCATTAACAGTATAGCCAGCGATTAAGCATCCCTCTAATAATTTTTGAGGTTCAAATCTAAGAATATCTCTATCTTTACATGTTCCAGGTTCTGACTCATCTGCATTGATAACTAAATAGTGAGGCCTAGATCCAACTTCTTTTGGAGCAAAAGACCATTTTAACCCTGTAGAAAAACCAGCTCCTCCTCTACCTCTTAATTCAGAGGTTTTTACTTCATTAATAATCCACTCACGTCCTTTAGAAATTATATCTTTAGTGCTTTTCCAATCATCTCTTCCTAAAGCATCATCTATTTTCCAGCCTAATTCATTATAAAGGTTTTTAAAAATTCTATTATCTTTCTTAAGCATGTTTTTCTCCATCACTTTGAATTTTTTCTGGAGAAGTATTTTTACGACCTCTAAATGAACCAGGTTTCAAAGGTTTATCTTTCATTAAAGAATCTAAGATTTTTAATGTATCTTTTTCATTTAAATCCTCGTAATAATCTTCGTTTACTTGCATCATAGGTGCACTCACGCAGGCTCCAAGGCATTCTACTTCTATCCATGAACATGTACCATTTTTTGAGATTTCATTTTCATTTGGCGAAATTTTTTCTTTGCATAGTTTAACTATTTTATCTGCACCACGTATTAAACAAGGAGTTGTAGTGCATACTTGAATAAAATGTTTGCCTACAGGTGCTAAGTTATACATTGTATAAAATGTTGCCACCTCATATACTGAGATATAAGGCATTGATAAATAGTTTGCTATATACTTCATCGCAGCTAAAGGTATCCAGTTTTCATTTTGTCTTTGTGCTAAATAAAGTAAAGGCATAACTGCGCTTTTTTTATTTTCTGTTGGATATCTCTTTAAAATCTCATCAGCCTTTCTTAGGCTATCTTCATTAAAAGAAAAATTTTCTGGTTGTTTATCATGTACTTTTTTTAAGCTCATCGATCAACCTCTCCAAAAACAATATCTAAAGATCCTAAGATAGCTGGAACGTCAGCCAACATATGTCCTCGAATTAAATAATCCATTGCTTGTAAATGGGAAAATCCAGGAGCTCTAATTTTGCACCTGTAAGGTTTGTTTGTACCATCAGAAATTAAATAAACTCCAAATTCGCCCTTAGGTGCTTCAACAGCAGTATAAACGTCACCTTTAGGAACCCTAAAGCCTTCTGTGAATAATTTAAAATGATGGATTAAAGCTTCCATTGATTGTTTAATTTCGTCTCTTTTAGGTGGAGAAATTTTTCCATCTACTGATTTTATCGGTCCTTTAGGAAGTTTTTCTACACACTGTAAAATAATTTTTACACTTTCTCTCATCTCTTCAATTCTACATAGATACCTGTCGTAACAATCTCCGTTTTTTCCAACTGGAATTTTAAAATCCAAATCTTTATAAATTTCATAAGGTTGAGATCTTCTTAAATCCCATGGTACACCTGATCCCCTTAACATAACTCCGGAAAAACTATGATCTAAAGCCTCTTGTTTGGTAACCACTCCAATGTCAACATTTCTTTGTTTGAAAATTCTGTTGTCAGTTAACAAACCCTCTAAATCATCAATAATTTGTGGAAATGATCTACAAAATTTTTCTATATCATCGACTAATTTTAAAGGGATGTCTTGATGAACACCTCCAGTTCTAAAATAATTAGCATGTAATCTGGATCCAGAAGCTCTTTCATAAAAAGTCATTAAAGTTTCTCTTTCCTCGAATCCCCAAAGTGATGGGGTTAATGCGCCAACATCTAATGCTTGTGTGGTTACATTTAAAATATGGCTTAAAATTCTACCTATTTCGCAGAAAATCACACGAATATATTTTGCTCTAATTGGGACCTCAACGTTTAATAATTTTTCTTGTGCTAATGCAAATGCATGCTCTTGATTCATTGGCGCAACATAATCCAATCTATCAAAATATGGCAGGGCCTGAGTATATGTCTTTTGCTCAATAAGTTTTTCTGTTCCTCTGTGAAGCAAGCCAATATGAGGATCTGCTTTTTCAACCACCTCTCCATCTAATTCAAGAATAAGCCTTAACACACCATGAGCTGCAGGATGTTGAGGCCCAAAATTTAAATTCATCGTTTTAGTTTTTTTTGGCATTATTTGAATTCTTTTTAATTTCTTTTATATAATTTGTTCCTTCCCATGGACTTTCAAAGTCAAAATTTCTATAATCTTGTTCTAGTTTTACTGGTTCATAAACTACTTTTTTTTCTTTCTCACTGTATCTGACTTCGTTGAAACCTGTTAAAGGAAAATCTTTTCTTAAAGGATGGCCTTTAAAGTTATAATCTGTAAGAATTCTTCTTAAATCTGGATGGTTTTTAAATTTAATTCCATACATATCAAAAACCTCTCTTTCCATCCAATTAGCCGATGAGAAAATTTTTGTAATTGAGGGTATAATTTTTTCTATATCAAAATTAACCATTAGTTTAATTCTCAAATTTTTTTCATGAGATAAAAATAAATAAACTAATTGAAATCTGTTTTCTTTGTCGGGGTAATCAACACCTACAATGTCGATTAATTGTTTAAATTTACATTGGTTATCAAGTTTTAAAAACTGTATTACGTCTACTAAATCACTCGAATTTGTTTCAATAATTAGTTCGTTGTTTTCAATTTTTGAAAAAAGAATTTTACTCGTAAGTTCTGAGTTTATCAATTTTTCGATTTTATTTAATTTTTCTTTATCCATCTTATTATCTTTGAATTGTTCCTTCTCTTCTAATTTTTTTTTGGAGTTGAAGGATTCCATAAAGCAAAGCTTCTGCAGATGGAGGGCATCCTGGAATATAAATATCAACCGGTACTATTTTATCACAGCCTCTAACCACAGAGTAAGAATAATGATAATAGCCTCCACCGTTAGCACAACTTCCCATGGATACTACGTATCTTGGTTCTGGCATTTGGTCATATACTTTTCTTAAAGCTGGAGCCATTTTGTTTGTTAATGTTCCAGCAACTATCATCACATCAGATTGTCTAGGGGATGCTCTTGGTGCTGCTCCAAATCTTTCTAAGTCATATCTAGGCATAGAAGTTTGCATCATTTCAACAGCGCAGCATGCGAGCCCAAAAGTCATCCAGTGTAATGATCCGGTTCTTGCCCATTTTACTAAGTTTTCTGATGAAGTAGTAATAAAACCTTTTTCAGAAAAATTTTTTGCTAATTCTTTAAACTCTTCTGGTATTTGATCCTCTTTTCTATTTGTAAATATATTTTTACTTATTCCCATTCTAAAGCTCCTTTTTTCCACTCATAAATAAAACCTATAGTTAATACCCCTAAAAAAAACATCATTGACCAAAAGCCTAAGCTTCCAATCCCTCCTAGTGATATAGCCCAAGGAAATAAAAATGCTATTTCTAAATCAAAAATTATGAATAAAATTGCTACTAGATAAAATCTGACATCAAATTCTATTCTTGAGTCATCAAAGGGTTCAAAACCACATTCGTAAGCAGAAAGCTTTTCAGGATCTGGGTTGTTTGGAGAAGCTAAATAATTTGCTAAAATAAAGCCTATGCTTAAAAACAAAGCTATAAATACAAAAATTATTATAGATAAATAGTCAGATAAAAAGTTATAAATCATTTTTAATCAATACCTACCTCAATACTTAAAGTTTGAGGATTCTTATATTAACTACTCTTTTATAACATTTAAAAAGTTTGTGTACAGTACAAGAAGGTAGCAGTTATTCGTTAACTAGAGCTACATTTTTTTTGTTATATGAAAACGATTCTCAACAAGTGGCGGGAGTGACGGGACTCGAACCCGCGACCTCCTGCGTGACAGGCAGGCGCTCTAACCAAGCTGAGCTACACCCCCACAAGTTGAGTGGTGGGCGGTAAAGGACTCGAACCTATGACCCTCTCGGTGTAAACGAGATGCTCTACCAACTGAGCTAACCGCCCTAATCAATCAAAAACGACATATACAGTAAATTATTTATAAAGTAAAAAAGTATTTAAGTTTTAATAAATAGCAGTAATATTGAGATATTATGATTCTTAGCTGTAATTCTTGTGGCAAAAAATTTGTGGTCCCAGATAATGCAATTACCGAAGCTGGTAGACTAGTACAATGTAGCGCATGTGGAAATAAATGGAAGCAATTTCCAGTCAAGATTAACAAAAAAGAAGAGGCAATTTTAAAACCTGTTAAAAAACAGTCTATATCGAAACCTATCAGTACAAAAAAGTCAATAACATCAAAAAAACCTGCAAATCCTAAAAAAAAAGTTGCAAAAAAAACAAGAGAGATAAACTTATATTCTCCAGAATACCTTGCAAAAAAACATGGTATCAAAATAAAAGACTCTAAGCCAAAAAGTTCAAAAATATCAGTTACTAATGATAAAGCTTTATTTGGCTTTTATAGTTCATTACTTGTATTTTTAGTATTTTTAATATTTTTTTCTCGTACTTTATATTTTGCCCAGAGTTATATAATATCATTGATTCCTGGCTCAGAATTTTATTTAAATTACTTTTTTGAAAATATAAGAAATATATTTGAAATTTGGAAAAGTTTAATTACTAATTATTAATCTCTAAATCTTTTATATTTATAAAATTATTTGATAAACTAGCATTATTATTTTTTATGTCTTTAAAAAAATTCCAAGCTAACACAATTAGAGTATTATTCTTATTTTTAATATGAGATTTATTTTTAATTGGGATATTCACACCTGGAATAAATTTTTCATGCTTAAGTTTATTGTCCTCAACAATAAAATCAATTTCTTTAGAAATACCAAAAAAATTCAAAGCTGTGGTAGCTTTAGCAGGAGCTCCATATCCTATTATTAAATCATTGTTATCTTTTAATTTTTTTATATTTTCTCTAACATTTTCCCTGATTTTATTTACTTTGTTTCCAAATTCTTGATAAGTTTTAAATTTTTTTATTCCAAACGCTACTTCCTCATTCAGCATTTTTTTAACACTATTCTCAACTTTTACTTTCTTATCTTTTTTAACATAAATCCTAATTGAACCACCATGTGTATCTACTTTTTCAGATTTATATATTGTTGCATCAAACTGATTAAAAAAGTTTATTAGAGATGTTAGTGACCAATAATTATAGTGCTCATGATAAATATTATCAAAAGTTAAATCTTTTAACGTATTCATTAAATATTGCACCTCAATTACCATTACCCCTTTTTTACTTAATAAGTTTAACATACACTCTGTCATTTCTTTCAATTTATCAGAATGAGCAAAGACATTGGAGGCCAATATTAAATCTGCATTTTTTTTTATTTTTTTAAGATTTTTCCTCTCTAAAAAACCATTAAATGTTTTTATTTTATTCTTATTAGCTAACTTAGCTAAATTTTTGGCTGGTTCTACGCCAAGCAAATTTTTAAATCCTAGATCTTTAAAAGGCCTAAGCGCTACACCGTCGTTGCTTCCTATATCAATAATGTAAGAATTTTTTTTATTTAATTTTAAATCTTTAACGTATTTCTTAGCTGCATTGACAAAATGATCTCTAAATACTTTTGAAGTTGAAGAAGTATATAAATAATTTGTAAACATTTTTTTGGGATCCACAGCAATTGAAAGTTGGCAATTATGACATTTTTCACAATAATTCATTTCTAGAGGATACAACTCACATTCTTCCTTAACTTTTCTAAGTAAATTATTTGCTAGAGGTTGGTATCCTAAGGAAATTACTCTTTTCAAATTTGTATTACCGCATGATCTACAATCAAATTTGTAGTATTTGAGTAATAAATTTTTTTCTTTTTCACTAACAAATACATGTTTTATTGTGTGTGTTATTCCATATTTTTCATGATCTCTTTCCCCCCTTACTAAATTTAAAAAAGTAGTATCTTTTGTAAAAACCATTGTGTGTGCAACATTTGGTTTAATTATCGAAAGTTGCCCTTCATTAACTACCTGGGTAATTTTTGGAGAGTTAGGATTTATTATATCTTGAAAAATTTCTATTATTTGACCTTTAGTAAATAAACATTTTTGTTCTTGTTGTGGATGATAATGATTAGCGCGAATTGTCCCTTTTTTTGAGTCTATCAAACCGATTAGGTTTATGGGCTCAGTTAATTCATGATTGCTAATTTTTCCTCTTTTGTCTTCAAACAAATTATCTCCGTCTCTAACAAACTCTAAATCTTTTATTAAATCTTGTTTAGACCATTTTGTAATCATTTCTTTAATACTTTCATCTAATCCATATAAAAATTTAAATCCGCAATTTAGAATTTTTTTATTAGAAAGAGAAAAACCTAAATTAGGAACTTCATCGTTTGTTTCTCTTAATGTAACCTTAGGATTATGTTTCTTGCACATTTCTGCAACTTTTTTTACGGTCAATGTGTCTTTAGTCAAGTTGAATATTTCAGATGATAAATCTTCTCTCTCTTCCATGAATTTAAAACATCTTGCAACATCTATAAGAGGGACTAAGCTTTTTAATTGTCTCCCTCCAGAAAAAAGTTTTAGAGTTCCATTTTGTGAGGCTATTTTGGAGAATAAGTTAGGCATTATATCAATACGAGCAGTATCGGTAGAATAGCCATACACAGAACCTAATCTTAAAATTATAAAATTTTTTCCAGATTCTTTTAATTGTTTTTCGTTAATTGCTTTTGACGAAGAGTAAGATAGTACCGGTTTCGTCTTTTCATTTTCTTTAATATCATTTCTAACCTCTGCAATTCCCTCATAGACAACATGCGTTGATGGAAAAATAATTTTACATTTATTGCTGATGGCATTAAGTATATTTTCAGTTCCTATTTCTCCAACAAGTTTAATTTGATTATCTTTGTCTACAGTTGACTCACTTTTTGTGCGAGGAACATCGGTTATACCAGCTAAGTGATGGACTATATCTGCATCTTTAAAAACTTTATTAATTAGTTCTTTATTTAAAATATCTCCATGGATAAATTCCATGTTCCAACTTCTAAGTTGATTAACTCGTTCTGAAATAAATTTATTATCAATAACAATTATTTTATGATGCCAACTTACACCGGAATATATTTTGCATAATTCCGTTCCTATGTATCCAAGACCTCCAGTAATGATGATTTTTTTTACCATATCAATGCCTATTTACTTACATTAAATTTTATTATAACTCAATTATGATGAATATCTACGACTGCTTCCAATATTTTGATGAGGACATTTTGCTAGATATACGCCTTAACATTCTAAATAAATATGTTAAAAAATTCATCATCACCGAAGCAACATATACTCATAATGGTTCACCAAAAAATCTAAACTTTGATATAAATAATTTTAAAAAATTTAAAGACAAGATCCATTACTTGGTAGTCGATAAACAGCCTTCTAATATTAAAGAAATAAAAAAAGAAGATACTGAGAATATGAAAGGTGAAAAATCAATATTAAATGGCATGGCAAGAGACTATTATCAAAGAGAGTATCTTAAGAATGGCTTAAGAGATGTTGATGATAACGATATTGTAATGGTGAGTGATTTAGATGAAATTCCTAATTTAATAAAAATTAATTTTTCAGAAATAAAAAATAAAATAATTATTTTTGAACAAAAAATGTTTTATTATAAGTTAAATTTACTTTATCCCAATTGTGTATGGCATGGAACTAGAGCATGTAAAAAAAAGAATCTTGTATCTCCACAATGGTTAAGGAATATTAAGGCTAAAAAATACCCCAGATGGAGATTAGATCTTTTGTTTTCTGAAAAGAAAAAATCAGATTTATTTTTTGTTGAGAATGGTGGGTGGCATTTCACATACCTCAAAACACCAGAAGAGCTAGAAAAAAAACTTTTAAATTTTGCTCATCATTATGAATATGAAAAAAGTGGTATAAAAATAGAAAATATAAAAACTCTAATGTCTGAAAAAAGAGTTATCTATGATCATAATGTTGACCAAAAAAGTTATAAATGGTCAGGTAATTCAATTTTAACTAAAGTAGAAGGTAGTTTTTTACCTGATTTTATTTTATCAAACAAAGAAAGATATAAGGATTGGTTTGATTAATAAATTAATGAGTACTTAGCTCTTCTTTTTTAGTTTTATCTTTTTTAGTTATTTGGTTGACATCAACCCACTCGACTCTTTTTAATGGCTTTGTTAATGCAACTTTCAAAACTTCATCTACATTTTTTACTGGTATAATTTCCATTGTTTCTAGTATTGTCTTAGGTACCTCTACTAAATCTTTTTTGTTTTCCATTGGTATCAAAACTTTTTTAATTCCAGCTCTATGAGCAGCTAATAATTTTTCTTTTAACCCGCCTATTGGAAGCACTATTCCCCTCAAAGTTATTTCACCAGTCATAGCTACTTTTTTATCGACAGGAATATCCGTTATTGCTGAAATTATAGATGTAACCATTCCTACTCCGGCTGAGGGACCATCTTTAGGTGTTGCTCCTTCGGGTACGTGAATATGAAAATCTTTTTTATCAAAAATTGGTGGTATAATTCCATAATCTAAACTTTTTGACCTAATATAAGATTTTGCTGCTTTAACCGACTCTTGCATCACATCTCCAAGTTTACCAGTTATTTGCATTTTTCCTTTGCCTGGCATTACTGCTGACTCGATCTTTAAAATTTCACCTCCTACTTCTGTCCAAGCTAAACCTGTGACTACCCCAATTCTATTTTCTTCCTCAATTTCACCGTACTTAAATTTTTGAACTCCTAAAAGTTCTTTTATGTCACCTTCTTTTAAAGGATTGTTAGTTTTTTCATTATTATCAATTTTTTTTACAAGTTTTCTTGCCACTTTGGAAATTTCTCTTTCAAGATTTCTTACTCCTGACTCTCTTGTATAATTTCTTATAATTTTTCTGTTTACATTTTCGTCAATATTCCATTCATCTTTTTTTAAGCCGTTGTTAATACTCTGTTTTGGTATTAAGAATTTTTGTGAAATGTTAACTTTTTCATCTTCAGTATATCCTGATAGCCTTATAACTTCCATTCTGTCCAATAATGGGGGCAAAATATTTAATGTATTGGCTGTTGTAACAAACATTACATCAGACAAATCATAATCGACTTCTAAATAGTGATCATTAAATTCTTTGTTTTGCTCTGGATCTAGAGCTTCTAATAATGCTGAAGATGGATCTCCTCTGTAATCGTTACCTACTTTATCTATTTCATCTAATAAAAAAAGCGGGTTCTTGGTTCCTGCTTTTTTCATCATTTGAATTATTTTACCAGGTAAAGATCCAATGTAAGTTCTTCTATGACCCCTAATCTCTGCTTCATCCCTTATTCCACCAAGAGAGATTCTTATGAACTTTCTATTAGTAGCTTTAGCTATTGATTTGCCTAAAGAAGTTTTTCCTACACCTGGAGGGCCAACTAAACATAATATTGGTCCTTTCATTTTTTGAATTCTTTTTTGAACAGCTAAAAATTCAATAATCCTCTCTTTTACTTTCTCTAACCCATAATGGTCCTCATCTAAAATTTTCTGAGCATTTTTCAGATCTGTATTAATTTTAGATTTATTTGACCAAGGAAGCTCGGTCATCCAGTCTAAATAGTTTCTTACTACTGTGGCTTCTGCAGACATTGGGCTCATGGATTTTAATTTTTTTAGTTCTGCTAGACACTTTTCTTTAGCTAGTTTTGGCATTTTCGCATTATTAATAGCTTTAGAAAGACTTGTTAGTTCGTCTTTTCCTTCGTCTATTTCTCCTAACTCTTTTTGAATAGCTTTCATTTGTTCATTTAAATAATATTCTCTCTGTGTTTTCTCCATCTGATTTTTTACTCTACCTCTAATTTTCTTTTCAACGGAAAGAACACTCGTTTCTTTTTCGATTAAAGAATAAATTTTTTCTAATCTTTTTTTTAAGTCTATAATTTCTAACAATTCTTGTTTTTCAAAAATCTGTATACTTAAATTAGATGAGATATTGTTCGCGATTTGCGACGCATTTCTTAAATTTCTCAAATTATTTGTTGCATCGTTTAGATCTTTTTTGCTTAAGACTAGTAATCTATCATATTTTTTTACTAAGTTCTGAGCATATAAATCTAAATCTTTTGAATTATTTTCATCTTCCGCGATCTCTACTTCACAAGTAAGGTAGTTGTTTTTTTCGGTATTGTTGCTTAAAATTTTTACTCTCTTCTCACCTTCTACTAATACCTTTACCGTTCCATCTGGTAACTTTAATAGTTGAAGGACTTTACTTAAACATCCATACCCAAACAGATCTTTTCCTTCAGGATCATCTACCTCTGAATTTTTTTGAGTTACCAAAACAATGGATTTATCAGATTTCATAACCTCTTGGAGAGCCTTAATTGATTTTTCTCTTCCAACAAAAAGAGGTACTACCATCGAAGGGAATATAACTATGTCTCTTAGAGGTAATAGAGGTTTTATATAAGAAGCTTTCATTATTATTTATATGTTAATTAATATGTGAATTTCAAGAAGCAATTTTAAATTATGCTACTGATGTTGATTGTTTTTTTCCGTATGTGACAATAGGTTCAGAAATACCTTGCGCAGCACCTTTATCTACTGTAATTTTTATGACATTTTCCATGTCTGGTAACTCAAACATTGTTTTCAACAAAATATTTTCTAATATAGATCTCAATCCTCTAGCACCTGTTTTCTTGGATATTGCTTTTTTTGATATCTCTGAAATGGCCTCATCATGAAATTCAAGATCAACGTTTTCAAATTCAAAAAGTCTTTTATATTGTTTTATTAGAGAATTTTTGGGCTCTTTCAAAATTTTGATTAAAGATTTTTCATCAAGATCATCTAAAGTTGCTATTATTGGCATCCTTCCAATAAATTCTGGTATCAATCCATATTTTATCAAGTCTTCAGGTTCTAGTTGTTTCATAATTTCAGATAAAGGTTCTTCTTTATAGTTTTGAACTTTTGCACCAAAGCCAATAGAGCTTCCTTTGCCTCTGCTATCTATGAGTTTATCTAAACCAGCAAAGGCTCCTCCACAAATGAACAAAATGTTTGTTGTGTCCACTTGTAAAAATTCTTGTTGGGGATGTTTTCTTCCGCCTTGAGGTGGAACACTAGCAACTGTTCCCTCCATAATTTTTAATAAAGCTTGTTGTACTCCTTCACCAGATACATCTCTAGTTATTGATGGATTTTCGGATTTTCTACTAATCTTATCAACTTCATCAATGTATACTATTCCCCTTTGTGCTTTCTCAACATTATAGTCTGCCGCTTGTAAAAGTTTTAAAATTATATTTTCAACATCTTCTCCAACATATCCAGCCTCTGTTAACGTAGTTGCGTCTGCCATGGTAAAAGGGACATCCAAAATTCTTGCTAGAGTCTGTGCTAATAAAGTTTTTCCACAACCAGTAGGTCCAACTAAAAGAATATTAGATTTTGATAATTCAATATCTTTATTATTTTTTGTTTCGTGATTTAATCTTTTATAATGATTGTGTACTGCTACAGATAAAATTTCTTTAGCAAATTTTTGACCTATTACGTAATCATCCAAAACATTGCAAATTTCTTTTGGTGTAGGTACACCATCTTGATGTTTGACTAGTGAACTTTTGTTTTCCTCTTTAATGATATCCATACAAAGTTCAACACACTCATCACAAATAAATACTGTAGGGCCAGCTATAAGTTTTCTTACTTCATGTTGGCTTTTGCCACAAAAAGAGCAGTATAAAATATTTTTATTATTTTTTTCAGTCATAACGAATCAGATAATCTATAATAATGGCCTATTATATCCTTATCAAGCTGAAGTTGTAAACATGTCTATATGTTGTATTTTATTTTCTTTTTTCTACAACAGAGTCTATAAGCCCAAATTTTTTTGCCTCCTCGGCGGTCATGAAATTATCTCTTTCTAAAGCTTTAGCAATTTCATCTTGCGATTTTCCTGTATGTTTAGAATATATGTTATTGAGCCTTTCTTTTAAAGAGAGAATTTCTTTTGCGTGAATTTGTATATCAGTAGCTTGACCTTGAAATCCTGCAGATGGTTGATGAACCATAATTCTTGAATTCGGCAAAGAATATCTTTTACCTTTTTCTCCTGCCGCTAATAAAAAAGATCCCATTGATGAGGCTTGACCAATACATAGTGTTGAAACGGGTGAATTGATATATTGCATAGTATCGTAAATACCTAGTCCAGCAGTTACTAAACCACCAGGACTGTTAATATAGAAATTAATTTCTTTTTTTGGATTTTCTGACTCTAAAAATAAAAGTTGTGCAGTAACTAAAGAGGCTACCGCATCATTTACAGGTCCAACAAGAAAAACTATTCTTTCTTTTAAAAGTCTTGAATAAATATCATAGGCTCTTTCTCCTTTGCTTGTTTGTTCAACAACCATAGGAATTAAACTATTCATCTGCTCTTCAAAATCACGACTCATTTGTTAGTTTATACAACTATTAGTTACTTTTTACTAATTTTTTTTGATTTTGTTTATTTCTTTTTTGAGGATTTTGTTTTTTTAGTATCAACTTCATCTGATTTAGGTTTATTAAATGCAGCAATAATTTTTTCTGCTTCTTTAGTGTTAACGCTTTTCTTTTCAAGCTTTATTTTAGTTTTTATCAAAGCAATAATTTTTTCCTCATAAATAGATCCTCTTAATCCTTGAGATGCACTAGGATTTTTTTGATAATATTCTAGGATCATTTTCTCTTGTCCCGGCATTCCTTTTATTTGTTTTTGAATTTCTGACTTAACCTCTTCCTCGGAAACTTTTAAATTATTTTGTTCACCGATTTCATTAAGGAGTAGGCCAAGCTTGATTCTTGACTTAGCAATTTCTTCATTTTTGCTTTTATGCTTTTCTTTATCTTCAGATTTTAAATTTTTTGTCATTAAATCAACTTCTTGATTTATCAAATTTTCAGGTAAATCTATTTGATAATTCTTTTCTAACTGATCTAATATTTCTTTTTTAGTAATAGAATTTAATGCCTGCACATATTGTGAAGAAATTTGATTGTCAACTAATTGTTTTAAATCTTTTAAATCTTTTGCTCCCATAGCTTTTGCAAAATTATCATCAATTTTATTTTGAATTGGACTTTTCACATTTAGTATTTTACATTTAAAAATAGTTTTTTTATTAGCTAATTCTTTTTTTGGATGATTAGGTGGCATTACAGCGTTCAAGTCTTTAACTTCATTTTTCTTAATGCCTATCAATTGTTCATCAAAACCTTTTAAAAACAAATTTTTTCCAAGTTCAATTTGAACACCTTTACCTTGACTTCCTTCAAAACTTTTTCCTTCAATAGTTGCTGTATAATCAAAAGTTACTTGATCTCCTTTTAAAGCTTTTTCATTAATGTTTTTTTTATCTTCAAACTTTTTATTTTGATTTGAGATCTCTTTTAATTTTTCATCAATAATTTTATCTTCAATTTTTATTTTATATTCAGTTGCTGAAAATTTATCAAAAGATTTTATTTTGATATCAGGCAGAGAGTCTATTTGTAGTTCATAATTTAAGTCTTTCCCTTCTCCAAAAGTTTTTAGATCTATTTTTGGTTGGCCTGCAACTTTTAATTTTTTTCTTCTATAGCTTTAGCTGATGATTCCCGTAAAACTTTATCAATTACTTCGCCGTAAATTGATTTTCCAAATTGACTTTTAATTACAGATGGAGGAACTTTGCCCGCTCTAAAACCTTTTAATGTAACTTCTTTTTGAAGTTCATTTAATCGCTCGTTCATTTTCTTTTCGATATCCTTTTTATCAACCACAATTGATAAAATAGTTCTTAGACCTTTTTTCTTGTGTATTTCTACTTTCATTATAATTCTACTTTGGTGGGCAAGAAGAGACTCGAACTCTTAAGCCTTGCGGCACTGGTTTCTAAGACCAGCGCGTATACCAATTCCGCCACTTGCCCAAATACTAAACGTTGATTTATATATCAATTTAATTTTTTGTAAAATAATTAAGTCGAAAATAAACAAATGTATAAATTAATAATAAAGAAAAAAACCAAATCTTACAAATCAAACTATTATTTGCAAAAAAAATACTTGGTATTACCAATATTGAATAAAATAAGTTGATTAAAATTGAGCTTAAATAATTACTTTTTTTTGATTCTAAGTTTTTAGAAATTTTTTTATATACAAGCATGTGAAGATGTTCCCTATCAGGAAATACTGGTGATTTTTTTTGATAAACTTTTCTCAAAAATGAAAAAAATACTTCAAAGAATAGATAGAAAAGCAAAATACAAAAGAAAAAGGATGAAATTTGAGGATTAAGATTATTTGTTTGGATAATATTTAAAGCAATTATAGATCCTAATAAGTACGAACCGCTATCTCCTAAAAACATTTTAGCCTTAGGAAAATTAAAAAGCAGGAATGAAATTAAAATGATGATTTGACCAGTTAAGAAAAAAGAAAACTCGATATGGTCATTAATTAAATTTAAATATAATAAAATTGAATTGATAATTATTAAATTAATACTCAATAAGCCATTAAATCCATCTATTAAGTTTGAGCCATTTATTATGAATAAAAAACATAAAGAAACAAAAATACTAGAGAATATACCATTGCTTAACCAAAATTTTAAAAATATTAAGTCTAAATTATTTATCTTAATAGACAAAACATTTATAAAAAAAAGTAAAAAGAACACCATAAGTGTCAATCGAGATTTAGGACTTATATGAATTTTAATATCATCTATATAACCAATAAAAAATAAACTAAGACAAATAAAAATGTATTCGTAAAGAATGTTAAAATACAAGATGTAATAAAAATAAATAAATATAAACAAGGTTAAAAGACATGCTAGCCCGCCACTACGAGGAATTGCTTCGCTATGAAAAGATTGAGGTTTGTCAAAATCTTTATCTAATAAATTCTCACTAATCTTATAGGAATATTTTTCGGTAAGTAAAAAAATAAAAAAAGTTAATAAAGCAAAAATAGATAAAAAACCTAACTCTATAGAATCTGTTTGCATATCATTTTTTTATACCTTTATTATTTTTTTTTACAATATAAATACCCACTATTATTATGAATAAGGAAATTAAAACTCTTTCAGTAATTATTTCGTCCATTAAAAAGTAACCAAACAATACACCAAAAATTGGTATCAAATATGCGACCTGAGTTTGAAATACTAAACCATTAACAGTTAAAATTCTAAATCTTATTAACCAAGCTAATCCTGTTGCTACAACTCCTAAATAAAAAAGTGCTAAAGTAGACTCTAGAGAAGGGTTCAATTTCCATGGATTTTCAAATAATAGTGATAAAGGTAGTAAAAAGATCACAGACCATAATGTTGTGGAAGTGGTAACATTTTCATTACCTTTTTTCTTAAGTTTGAGAGTCATTATTCCACCAATTGAGTAGAATGTAGATCCTAAAATAGTTATTAGTGCATATATATAATTATTTTCATTTATAACTAGTTTGTCAAAAAACAAAAAAACAACTCCTGTAAATCCGATTATTATTCCGATTGATTTTAGTAAAGTAATCTTTTCATCTCTTGTAAAAAAATGAGCCAAGATAGAACCGCTCATTGGGGTCGTGCTCATGAGCATTGCTGCTAAGTAACTATTTATTTGACTAGTTCCAATTGCTATAAGAGTAAAAGGTATTGCAATGTTGCAGAGGCCAATTAAAGCGTAAGGTTTCCAGTTAATAGAAAATGCTTCAATTTTAATCTTCTTAAATCTACATAAAAAATATAAAGGAATGCTAGCAAAAATAACTCTTATAAGGGCTAAAGTGAAAGGTTCATATGAGTAGGTAGCAATTTTTATATTAAAAAAAGACGAACCCCAAATTGCACCTAGCAATAATAGGAGAAAAAGGTCTATTGATTTTGCTTCTCTCATTTCAAGTGAAAATTGTGTTATGATTTAAATGCATATCTGATATATATTTATAGTTATATCTTCTAATTAATCTATTAGATATATAAATGCTGTAAATATGCTGAATTAGATAGCACATAACAAAATTATTATGAGTTCAAAAAACGCCTTAAAACTTATTAAAGAAAAACAAGTTGAATTTGTTGACTTAAGATTTACAGACCCTAAGGGGAAACTTCAACATTTGACAATGGACTCTACAGTAGTTGATCAGGATATGTTAGAAGGTGGCGTTTTTTTTGATGGTTCGTCTATTGCAGGTTGGAAAGCAATAAATGAGTCAGATATGGTATTAAAGCCAGATTTAGAAAGACTTATTATTGATCCATTCAATTCTCATACAACGCTGAATATTTTTTGTGATATTTTAGATGCAGTTAAAAAAAATCCTTATGAGAGAGATCCGAGAGGGACAGCAAAAAAAGCAGAAGCATATTTAAAAAAATCTGGCATTGGAGATAAATCTTATTTTGGCCCAGAACCAGAGTTTTTTGTATTTGATGACGTAAGATTCAAAAACGACATGAATGAAACAAGTTTTAATATAGATAGTTCAGAAGGACCTTATAATACAGGTAAAAAATATGAAAATGGAAACATGGGTCATAGACCTGGCATAAAAGGTGGATACTTTCCAGTTCCTCCAGTTGATAGCGCTCAAGACATGAGAGGAGAGTATCTAAAAGCTTTAAAAGATATGGGAGTAAAAGTTGAGAAGCATCACCATGAGGTAGCGCCAAGTCAGCACGAACTTGGAATGTATTTTGGAACACTAACAAACATGGCAGACAATGTTCAACTTTATAAATATGCAGTTCAAATGGTCACCCATTCATTTGGTAAGACCGCAACTTTTATGCCAAAACCAGTAAAGGGAGATAATGGTTCAGGTATGCATTGCCATCAGTCAATTTGGAAAGGCAGCACTCCAGTATTCATGGGTAAAGAATATGCTGGGTTATCTAAAACTGCTTTATATTACATTGGAGGAATTTTAAAACACGCTAAAGCTATAAACGCCTTTGCGAATGCCACTACCAACAGTTATAAAAGATTAATACCTGGTTTTGAAGCTCCAGTAATCCTAGCTTATTCTGCAAGAAATAGATCCGCATCATGTAGGATACCAATTATAATGAACCCAAAGGCGGCTAGGATGGAAATAAGATTTCCGGATGCAGCAGGTAACCCCTACTTAACTTTTGCATCGATGCTGATGGCTGGAATAGACGGTATTAAGAACAAAATTGATCCAGGCAAGTCTTTTGATGAAGATCTTTATTCTTTATCCGAAGATGATGTAAAAAAACTACCAACTGTGTGCGGTTCATT
>CABYYE010000005.1 GCA_902523095.1 uncultured Pelagibacteraceae bacterium
GATAAAAGTGTAAGTTCTTTAATGAATGACCTTTCTTTAAAAGGTTTGTTTCACTTGCAAAAAAAAAGAAATAGAAAAAATTAAGAAAGATTTTGAGGGTGTAAAAATTAGTGATGAAGATACAGAAAGTATTATTGATAAAGTTTATAAAGAACATCAGTTTATAATTGATCCACATACTGCTACAGGATTTGGAGCAGCTAGCAGAATTAAAAATTTAGGCGATATAATTGTACTAGGAACTGCCCATCCTTATAAATTTAACGAGACTATAAAAAAAGCTATAGGAAAAAATTTAGAGGTACCTAAACATTTAAAATTGAATATAGATAAAAAAGAAGTATTTGATATTATCGGTAATTCAAATTCAGAGGTTAAAAATTATATTCTAAGTAAAATACAATGAAAATAAAAACAGGTGATAAACTGCCAAGCTCAAAATTATTTTATCTTGATAAAAGTGATAATGTAAAAAAAATTGATATTTTAGATTTATGTAAAAATAGGACTATAATCTTAGGTATGCCAGGTGCATTTACCAAAACTTGTTCTGCACTCCACTTACCTGGATACATAAAAAACTACGAATTAGCCTTAAAAAAAGGAATTTCAAAAATTGTTTGTATTGCAGTTAATGATCCTAATGTTATGAAAGCCTGGGGTGAAAGTCAAAATATTGATGATAAAATATTCATGGTTGGCGATCCTTTTCTTAATTTTACAAAAGCTATTGGCGCTGAAGTAGATAAGTCTGAAAAAGGACTTGGAATTAGATCGAACCGTTACACTATGTTAGTAGAAAATATTAAAATTATTAAAATAGAAGAGGAAAAAGAAACGGCTGCTTGCGAACTTTCTGCTGCTCAAAATTTTTTAAATGCTATTTAGTCTCAGAAACTGCTAATTCATCAACAAGATTATTATATTCATTTCCTGCGTGAGCTTTAACCCATTTCCATGTAACTTTATGTTTTAAACATGAATTATCTAATTTTATCCAAAGATCTTTGTTTTTAACAGGTTTCTTAGTAGAACTCCTCCAATTATTTAATTTCCACTTTTTAATCCAATCAGTAATTCCATCTTTTACATATTTTGAATCTGTATAAATCGTTATTTCAGATTTTTTTTTTATTTTATTAAGAGCCATAATTGGAGCTATTAACTCCATTCTATTATTGGTTGTTTTGCTCTCCTTTCCAGATATCGTTTTTTGATTTAAGTCACTATCTAAAATAATTGCAGCCCATCCTCCTTTTCCGGGATTTCCCGAGCAAGCGCCATCTGTATAAATTTTAAATTTCATTAAAAAAAATAATCCTCATAATTTTTAGAGTTTTTATGAAATTCTAACCTTTTAAGATATTCGATAGGATCCTTAACCTTTACAACAGCCCCCTTAACTGTGTTAAGCGAGTCAAAAACTCTTGTGAGTAAAAATCTTAATGCCGCTCCCTGGGACAATACTTTAATACTATTTTTTTCTTGATCGTTTAATTTTTTTATAGAAGTATAACCATCAATAAAACTCCTTGCTTTAGTTACATTAAAACTTAAATTATTTTTTTTTCCTTCAAAACATAGTGCATTAAAACAAATTGCTATTTCAAAAGCAAAAAAATCTTCACAAGAAAAATAAAAATCAATTATACCACTAAATTTTTCATCTCTAAAGAAAATGTTATCATGAAAAAGATCTGCATGAATTATACCTTTTGGTAAATTTTGTGGCCAATTTCTCTCAACATCATTAAGATTTTCTTCTATAAGTTTTGGAAGATCTTTATGAAATTTTGAACAATTATCTTTAATTGAATTAAAAATTTTTCTCCATGATTTTACAGAAAGGTCATTTTCTCTTTTTAATTTAAAACTTTTTGTTATCTCATGCATTTTAGCTACTTCCACTCCAACAGCCTTACAATTAACAGGAGATAAATTTTGTTTTGCTTTTCCTTCCAAAAAGGAAACAACCATCATTTGTTTGTTTCCATAATTTGTTAAAGTGCTATTTTTATTATTTATAATTGGCACAGGGCATTTAAAATTTGACTTATTTAACGATGTCATTAATTCGGAAAAAAAAGGAAGATCATCTGATTTTACTCTTTTTTCATATATTGTAAGTATATATTTAACTTTATTTACTAATAAACAATAATTAGTATTTTCAATACCTTCCTCAATACCTTCAAATGAGTCAAGTTTTCCTAATTTATAATTTGACAAAATTTCCTCAATATTGTTTTTTTTTAATTTTGTATAAACAGCCATTAATTCAATTCTTTTGGTAATTTAAAAACTACTTTTTCTTCAGCAACCACTACTTCTTCAATAGAAACTTTTCTGTCTTTTGTTATGTTTTTTAACAATGCTTGAACTAATTTCTCTGGAGCAGAGGCGCCAGAAGATATTCCTATAGTATCTGAGTTATTTATTTCATTATAAGGAATTTCCTTTTCAGAATGCATCAAGTGCGAATTATTGCAACCAGCCTTTTTAGCTACTTCAACCAATCTAACAGAATTAGATGAGTTACGACTTCCGACTACAAAAAATATGTCACATCTTGATGCAATTTCTTTTACAGCAGATTGTCTATTTGTTGTTGCGTAACAAATATCTTCTTTAACCGGACTTTTGATATTAGGAAATTTTTTTTTTAGGCAGTCTATAATTTCTGCTGTATCATCAACTGATAAAGTTGTTTGCGTAATATAAGCTAGTGGTTTTTTGAAATCAGTTATAATTAAATTTTCAACATCACTTTTAGTTTCAATTAGTTTTATAGAACCCCTAGGAAGCTGGCCCATTGTACCTACTACTTCAGGATGGTTTTTATGACCAATTAATAAAATTTCATACCCTTTTTTATTTAATTGTTCAGACTCTCTATGCACTTTAGACACAAGAGGACATGTTGCGTCAACATATGATAAGTTTTTAAATTTTGCCTCTTCAGGAACTGATTTTGGAACGCCATGTGCCGAAAATATAACTGGTCGAGTATTGTCTTTTATATCAGCTAATTCATCTACAAAAATAGCTCCCTTTTTTTTAAGTTCATCAACAACTTGTTTATTATGAACAATTTCATGCCGTACATATACTGGGGATCCATATTTGTTAATAGATTTTTCTACAATTTCAATTGCACGTTTTACTCCAGCACAAAAACCTCTTGGAGAGGCTAGATAAATCTTAAGTTCTTTTTTCATATTTTTCTAAAAGATATTCAAGCAATATATGCGGAAAAGTTAATGACGCCAAACCAATAAAAATAACCTTATAAATAGCCTCATCAAGTGTATAAAAATTGTTAAGAAAATAAATTGTAATTAAGAATATAAGACTAGTAATAAAAGTTAAAGGAAGAGCTTTTTTAATAAATTTTTTTAAACCTTGCCTAAAAGAATTGTCTAACTCAAAAATTAGACTAATTGAATGCCTAATTGAGTGCAAAAAGCAAAAATATAAAGTGAATGCCAATACTGGCGTTAAGAAGACGTTTAAAATAATTAAAGATAAAAAATCCATTATCATAAGTGCTTTCGTATCAATATTTTTATTATTTGAAAGATAGATTGAAGAAATGAAACTTAAGAACAGAAAGAATATTAAAAAATAATTATTAAAAAAGGAATACTCAAATACTTGAAAATTTAAAATTCTAAAAATCTCATTTGTTGCTGCTTTATTAAATAAAAGAGGTGCAATAATAATAGATGAGCCTTTTAAGAAAAATAAAAGTTCTGTAAATAAAAAACTTTTTTTAAAATAAAAAACAGTATCCTCTTTACCAAAATGGTAAGAGGCAACAATTAAAAAAAGTAGTAAAACAATATTAGGAATTATTAACCAGAGAATTATTATTAATAAAGATACTAAGATATATATTGCATAGAACAAAGAAATTGATTTATATCCAAATAAGTTTAAAAGTTTATTACCCTTGATATTATCTAAAGATCCATGAGAAATCCCAATAATAAGAATTAAAAATAAACAAAATATAATTGGTTCATACTTAAATAAAAAATATATTGGGGACAATAGAATACTAAAATTAAAAAATATGATTGAATGTTTATAGTTTATAGTTTTCATTTTTAAAATAATGCTTTAATAAATGTTAGTTTTGGCATTTTTCTTATTATATTAATATCTTCAATTAAATTACTTTTATTTGATAAAAACTTAATAACTGTAGCAGGAGAGCATTCAAACATTTTATAAAAAATATTTGGCATTTTTTTTGGATTATTTTTTAGAACTTTCAAAAAAATTTTATCAAGAAATTCATATTTTTTACCTATGTTGAATTTTTCAATTTTTGTAAGATTATCTAAATTTTTTTGAATATAGTGGCTGTGTTCTTGAATATTCAAAAAAGTGTATCCAGTACTTAACCTTGTCATCCCACCAGCAGATCCAATATTAATTTCGTTTTTTTTGTATTTTATTTTTGGAGTATAAAGTGGGATCATTCCTTTCTCCGTAAATACTATCTTATAATTTTTAATACCTAATTTATTTTTAATATAATTTTCTAGTTGTAAATCATAATCCATCAAATTTTGATTTTCCAGGTTAGAAAGCCAAGTCGTTTCAATTAATGCTCTTTTTTTGTTAAAAGGTAATGTGTAAAAAAAATGTACCTCACCTTTCTGATCACAATTAAAATCCATGAGATTGAAAATTTCATCATCAAAAATATCTTTTTCTGTCTCTATTTCAAAACCTTGAAAATGTTGAAATAAATTTTTTTTATCTATTACAGAATCATTAACACTATTAAAAACAATTGAATCTTTATAGTCTATTTGAATTAAATCCTTATAAAAACTAATATTTGAATTAGTGGAAAGTTTTGTATTTATTTTTTTATAAAATTTGCCACTATCAATACTTTGATAGGGGAATTCTTTTGTCATCAACTCATTGAATCCATTAGATGTATTTATTGAAAAATTGTTCCAACTTTTTATTACGCAATCTTCAAAATTATGATTGAATACTTTCCAAAACGACCAGGTTTTATCTCTTTTATAATCTTGACGAGGTTCAATAATAGCAAGTGTTTTGTTTTTAAGTTTTCCATTGATTTCAAGCTCATAAGCCAAAGATAATCCTGCACAACCGCCTCCAATTATAACGTAATCAAACTCTTTCATTTAAATCAATCTCCTCAGCTAAAATATCATGATCTTTATGATGATCGTAACCTACTTTTTTAACAAAAAATAATTTAAAGAAATCAAAAATAGATAAAAATGTTTCAATCAATTTACTAATAAAAGGAACATATATTTTTCCAGCATAATTATAATTCTCCATATTTTTTTGTTTAAGAATATAATCACCAATCTTTTTATAAACTCTCCTAGCAACAATGACAGCAAATCTTGATCGCATAGGTATTTTACTTATCGAATTAAAAGATTTGTCATAAAACACTTCTGAGTCTTTAATAGTTTTCCTGATCGACGAAAATTCTGTGTCTATGTATTTACGATTATTTTTATTATCTTCATTTACATCTCTAGCAATATTTGTAAGTTGCATTGCGATTCCTAAATCTATAGCACCTTTTAAAGCTTCTTTATCTTTGACTTGTAATATTTTAGACATCATTAATCCGACAGTTCCAGCAACTCTATAAGAATATATTAATAAATCTTTTTTAGATTTTATAATTACTTTCCCTTCTAAATCTGTCTCAATACCATCAAATAAATCCAATACTACCTTTTTAGAAATATTATCACTATCAATTATTGTTAACATTTCTCCTATAATAGGGTTATCAAAATTTCTATTCAAAAAATCTTTTTTAAATCTAAAAAAACAATCCTTTTTTATTTGTTGTCCATTATCAGTATCGGCAATATCATCTAAAGTTCTACAAAAATTATATAAACTTATAGATTTTTTTAATATTACTTTTGGAAGAAAAAAGCTTGCCCAATAAAAAGATTTTGCGTGCTTTTGAAGTAAATTAATCATTTAAATAAATTGTCTAAAACTTTTGCTGAAGAAAGTACACCAGGCATACCAGCACCAGGATGTGTACCAGCACCTACAAAGAATAAATTTTTAAATACTTCTGATTGATTGTGAAACCTAAAATAAGCTGATTGTGAGAATTTCGGTTGTATCGAAAATCCTGAACCGTGCATGGTCGCTAAGTCATTTTCAAAATAATCTGGTGTTAAATAAAAATCACTTACAACATTCTCTTTTATTTCAGGTAAAATAGATTTATCCATTTTATCTAAAATTAAATTTTTAAACTTTTCGCCCTCAATTGACCAATCTATATTTGAAAGATTATTTGGCACAGGTACTAAAACATAAAATGCATCTTGACCATTAGGAGCCATGTTAGGGTCAGTAGCAGATGGTCTATGTAAGTAATAACTTATATCCTTAGACAAAATTTTTTTTTCAAAAATTTTATTTAAGTGTTTTTCATATGAATCTCCAAAATAAATTGTGTGATGAGCTACGTCTTTATATTGTTTTTTTGAACCAAAATAATAAACAAACAAGCCCATTGAATAGTCCATCCTATTCATCTTTTGATTAAATAAAAAACTATAATTATTTTTAGATTTAATTAAATTTTTGTAAACATTAGGAGGATCTGAATTGCAGACCACATAATCACAATTAATAATCTTTGAATCATTAATTTTAATGCCATTAACTTTATTATCCTTTAATATTATTTCAGTTACTTCTGCTTTTTTAATAATTTTTATATTTTCCTCGTTCATTAGTTTTTCTAATGCTTTAACAACATTACCAGTTCCTCCCATTGAGTAATGAATTCCCCACTTTTTTTCTAAAAATAAAATAAGCGTATAAATTGAAGTTGTTGTGAAAGGATTGCCCCCCACCAAAAGTGGATGCATGCTAAAAACTCTTTTTAACTTTTCGTTAGAAATATAGTTTGAAACTAATTTGTAAACTGATTTATAGCTTTTTAGTCTCAATAGCGCAGGTATTTGTTTAAACATAAATGATAAATTATTAAATGGTTTGTCAGACAAATCAGTGAAACCTTTATTGAAAATTTTTTCAGTAAAATTTACTAAATTATAATATCCATTTAAATCCGTATCTGAAAATTTCTTTATTTCTTTTTCCATTGATTCTTTGTCACCAGAGTAATCAAAAGTTTGACCATCTTTGAATACAAAACGATACCATAAATCTAGAGGTATTATCTTGACATAATCTGATATCCTTTTATTAAATAAAGAAAATAATTCTTCAAAAAGATAAGGTGCAGTTATTACAGTTGGACCACCATCATAAATAAAATTTCCTTTTTTAAAAACCCTTGCTCTTCCACCTAAGTCTGGAAGTTTTTCAACTAAAGTTATATCATAACCTTTAGCTCTTAATCTCAAAGATGCTGCAAGACCTCCAAAACCTGAGCCTATAATAATTATTTTTTTCGCCATTTTATTTATGGCCTATATTAACTGGATTTTTTCTTAAGTGCTAATTTTGTTTCCTTGATACTAGAATTAAAAATTCTGTCTAGTTTGCTTTTATCCAAAGAATTAACCAATAATTTTTCTGTGGATTTAAGAGCTATCATAATTGAAGCATTTTTTATATCTTTTAAAGCTTGAGCTTTCATTTGTCTTATTCTTTCTTCTGAATTTCTTTTTTTATTTTCCATCAAATTATGAAATTCAGAATTTATTTTAATCTTATTTTTTTCTGCTTGTTCGTTAGCTTTGTCTATCATTAATCGCATTTCGATCTTAGAGTTGCTAATTTTTTTTTCGTGTTCAATTAAAATTCCTTTAGCTTCCTCTTTAAGTTTCTCTGCTTCATTAATTTGATTTTTAATATTGCTGATATTGTTATCTAGTATACTTTTTACTTTTTGAGGGACTTTAAAATATATTAAAACTCCTAAAAAAATTAAAAAAGATATCGCTACCCAGAAAGTTGCATCAATTGTCATAAATATTTTTCTATATTTTTTTTAGAAATATCCTCAACAACAGCTTTAACACTACTTTCATTAAGCTTATCACCTGATAATTTTTCAATTATATTAGAAGCTATATCTTGTGATATTATATTAATTGAATTAATCGAGTCTTTTTTTTGGATTAAAATTTCTTTTTGCACTTTTGAAACCTCACTATCAATTTCTTTCTCAATTTTTTCTTTTATATTTTGAATTTCTTTGTCTAACTTTAATTTTGAGTCTAATAAAATTTTTGTTACTTCTCTCTTTGAATTTTCTAGGATTTGTTGATACTCTTTTAGTTTTTGTTCTGATAAATTTTTTATTCTGTTAGCCTCATCTAAATCTTCTTTAATTTTATTTTCTCTATCATCGATATTTTTTTTAATTTTAGGCAAATAAAATTTAGAAATTGAAAAATATAATAAAGAAAAAACTAATATTAACCAAAATGCTTGAGAAGCCCAATATGTTGGATCAAGCTGAGGCATACCAACCTCAGCAGCTATTACGTCTGATCCAATAGTCATAATGACTATAACACATCCTAAAAGTCTTCTCATTTTACTTTATTAAAATGCAAATAAAATTATTAAAGCTACAACAAGACCAAATAAACCTGTCGCTTCAGCCAAAGCAAATCCTAAAAGTAAATTAGGAAATTGCTTTTGTGCTGCCGAAGGGTTTCTCATCGCTCCAGATAAGTAATTACCAAAGATAATTCCTATACCCACTCCTGCTCCAGCTAGTGCGATTGCAGCGAGACCCGCTCCAATCATTTTTGCTGCTTCTAACTCCATTTTTCCTCCTTTTTAATGGTGTAAATTTAGTGCATCATTTAAATAGATGCAGGTTAATATTGCAAAAACATAAGCTTGAAGAAATGCTACCAAAATTTCTAAGCCAGTTAATGCTACTGAAAAACTAAGTGGTAACCAACCACCTAATACTCCTAAACTAATTACAAATCCCCCGAATACTTTTAACATAGTGTGACCAGCCATCATATTAGCAAATAATCGTACCGACAAACTAACTGGTCTACTTAAATAAGATATAATTTCAATTATTGTAATCAAAGGTAATAATATTGCTGGAACTCCTTTAGGTATAAAAATACTTAAATATTTAAAACCATGTTTTAAAAAACCGATAATGGTCACTGCAATAAATATAAATAGAGCCATAATTAAAGTCACTATAATATGACTTGTTACAGTAAATGCATACGGCAACATACCAATCATGTTACATAATAAAACAAACATAAATAAACTAAATATAAACGGAAAATATGGTTTTGCTTTTGACCCAGCGGTATCACTTATCATCTTAGCTACAAAATTATATAGCAGTTCGGAAATTAATTGAACTTTATTTGGGATAATCCTTTTGTCCTTCGATCCAAAAAATAAGAAAAGAGCAATAGCAGTTGCACTAAGCACCATAAATAAACTTGAATTTGTAAAAGATAAATCTAAGCCAGAAATTTTAATTTCCGGTCCAATTTTGTAAACATTAAACTGTTGCATTGGATTATTTGCCATAATATTCCTTATCTAATCGTTTTTTTGCATTCTTTTTGCAGATCTTATAACATTAAGTATTCCAGCTATAGCACCTAAAAAAAAGAAAATTATTATTAACCAAGGTTTAGTATCAAACCAGTTATCTAAAATAAACCCAATTATTGTCCCAACTCCTACTGCGGCTACTAACTCTGTGCCTAATTTAAAGGCATTGCCCATAAATGATCCTTTTTCGTCTTCATTAAGGGCTGTTTTTTGAAACTTATTTTTTGCAATTTTTAGGCGAGTTTTAAAATCATCTTGATTTTTCATAGAATTTTTTACGCGACTAATTCTTCGGCTTTCTGTAAATCCACCGAAACAAGCTGACTCACACCTTGCTCTGCCATTGTTACTCCATACAATCTATGCATTCTAGACATTGTTAAAGCGTGATGTGTAATAATAATAAATTTAGTTTTAGTTATTTTTGTTAATTCATCTAGTAAAGCACAAAATCTTGTAACGTTAGCGTCATCTAAAGGAGCGTCAACTTCATCTAAAATACTTATAGGTGAGGGGTTGACCAAAAAAACTGCGAATATCAATGATAAAGCAGTTAGTGCTTGTTCTCCTCCGGATAACAAAGTTATAGATTGAAGTCTTTTACCTGGCGGTGAAACAAACATTTCTAGACCTGCTTCTAAAGGATCATCTGAGTCAACCAACTCAATTTTTGCATTACCCCCATTGAATAATTTAGTATACACTTCATTAAATTTCCTATTAACTTTGGTAAAAGCCTCAAGAAGTCTTTCCCTTCCTTTTTGATTAAGTTCATCTATGCTTGCTTTTAACTTCACTATAGCAGAATAAAGATCTGCTCTGTCATCTTCCATTTTTTTAATTTCTGACTCATATTTCTTTGTTTCCTCATCAGCCTTTAGATTTACTGACCCAAAAGACTCTCTTTGTTTTTTTATTTTTTCTACCTTAATTGACTGTTCATCTATATTTGGTAAATTTTCTTGCGACAAATCACTTAAATCAGATTTTGCTAATAAAGAAGTATCATTTTCTATACTTAGTTCGCTTTTAACTGAATACATCAAATCCTTCTTCCTATTATCTATACCGTCTACGGTAGCTTCATTTCTTGCTTTATTTTCTTTTAAATCTGATAACTTTATTTGAACTTCTTTTAAATTTTGATTAATTAAATTAATTTTTGACTCGGATTCATTTAATTCAATCTCTAATTCTTCATTCCTTTTTTTTGTATTTTCTAAATTTTGTAAATTTTGACCTTTCGATGTGGCTATTCTCTCTGGGTTTTTCTTATTTTCATCATGCTCTATCTTAATTTTTTGTTTTCGTTCATTTAGTTCAAAAATCATTTTCTCAGAATTTGTTTTCAAATTTCTCCAATTTTCCAATTCCACATCAATATTTTTTATTCTCTCTTTCCTTTTAATAGAGTCGCTTTGAATAGATTTATTTTTACCATATTTTTCCGCGTACTCTTCTTGGGATAATGTAATTTTTTGAACTAGTGATTTTAGTTCTTGAAAAATATCTTTTGATAATTGTTTTTTTTCATCAATATATTTTTCAATTCTATTAAGTATTGCATCTAGCTGATTTTTAAGATTGTTCAAGTTTAATTTAGATGTATCTAACTCCTTTTCTGAAGTTGTTTCCACTTCTAACAATTTGTTTTCAGTTTTTAATAGTTCTTCCTTCTCTTTTGAAATTCTTTTTTCATTAAGTTCAGCATCTAAAGAAATACTTTTCTCTCTTTCTAAATCAGACTCAATTGTTTTAATTGATTTTTCAAGTTTGACTTGTTGATTTTTAACTCTAGTGTCTTCATCATCAAGACTTGTAATTTCTAGATTTAACTTCTGTAATTTTGCTGTGTTTTCCATTTTTTTGTCTCTTAATGGAGTAATTTTTTTATTTTCTTCCTCTAGAAGTAAATTGTTATGATTAAGGTCAATTTTTACCGCGCTAATTTCGTCATCTATTTCGCTTAGTTTTTCCAATATATTTTTTTTATCTTTTTCAATTTCTTGAATCTTTAGATAGTACAGTCCAGCCTCTACCTGTTTAATTTTTTGAGAAATTTCTCTATATTTTGTTGCTTCCTCTGCTTGTTTTTTTAAATTATCTAATTGTTTCTGTTGTTGTTTTCTTAACTCATCAGCTCTTTTTAAATTATTTTCTGCAGCATTTAGCCTTGTTTCAGCCTCGTGTCTTCTAGCATGTATTCCAGATATACCAGCTGCTTCTTCTAAAATGGCCCTTCTTTCAATTGGTTTGGAGGTAACAAGTTGTCCAATTCTTCCTTGACTTATTAATGAAGGAGAATGAGCACCTGTCGATAGATCAGCGAAGAAAGTTTGAACATCACGAGCTCTTACTTCTTTATTATTAATAAAATATTTAGAACCTTTGTCTTTTTCAATTTTTCTTTTTATCTCAATTTCATCTAATTCATTATACTGTGGCGGACCATCTTTGGTTTTATTATCTAAATATAAAGTTACTTCAGAAATATTTTTTGAAGGTCTATTAGATGTGCCAGAGAAAATCACATCCTCCATACCTGAGCCTCTCATGCTTTTAGCGGAGTTTTCTCCCATGCACCATCTTAATGACTCAACAATATTTGATTTACCGCAACCATTTGGCCCAACTACACCTGTTAAACCTTCTTCTATTAAAAAGTTGGTTTTTTCTGAAAAAGATTTAAATCCATTAATTTCTAATTTTTTAAATTGCATCTATAAATTTTTTTCTATGACCTTTTTAAATAATTCATAATTATGCTGGCCTTCAAATTTTTTTTCATTAATTAAAATAGTTGGAGTAGATTGGATCTTATATTTTTTTTGCGCTTCTATTCTCTCATTTAGAATTTGATCTTGCACTTTTTCATTTTTTAAACATTTATTCATTTTCAAATCATCTAAACCAAATTTTAATCCAATTTTTTTTATAGAATCATTAATTAAATTTATATCAGATCCTACTGCCCATTGATTTTGTTTTTTGTATATTTCACCCAATAATTGAAATCTTTTAATATTATTTGAATGACACCTGATTATGATTTCTGCGTTTAACGCTGCAAGATCTAGTGGAAAGCCATGATGTTCAAATTTTACTAGACCTTTGTCAATGTAATCTTTTTTTAAATCTTCAAATATCTTTTCATGAAAATTAGCACAGTGTGGGCAAGTTAGTGATGAAAAAATTTTAACTATTACTTTTGATTCTGAATTTCCAATACTAAGTATTTTGTTATTAAAATTTTCAGAATATGTCGAGCTAGGCAATAATACCAGTATTAATATCAAAAATAAAAATTTATTTATTTCTCTCATTGAAAGCCTTTACTAAATTATTTAATGAACTCTTTAACTCTGAACTGTTTATTTCCTCTAAATTTTTAACTATCTTTTTTTTGTTTTTAATTTTTGGAAAATCAATTTCTTTCGTATCAACTTTTTCTTGAACAATTTTTAATTTTACATTACTGATACATTCGTAGCCAAAAAAACTGTTTATCTTGTCAATAATTTCTGCCTTGGAATATTCTATTTCAAGTTCTTTTCCATGTCGCACATTTAACATTAAAGTTCCCATTCTCATTTCTTTACCCATCTTAACAGATGTCGGGTAACAAGAGTCCGAGATACTTTTGCTAACTATTCTTGTCCAATTATCAACAATGTTTGAATAATTATACCCACCTTTTCTTAAATATTTTTTCAAAGTTTTAGGTAATGAACTTGCAAACGGTCTCAGTCCTTGTATGAAATTGTTAATTTTATTATTATCTTTACTATGCATTTAAATTATAATTTACCAAAAAAAATTCTTACGTGGTACGATAATAATAAACGCATTTTGCCCTGGCGTGTTAGCAAAAATTCGCCAAAAAAGCTTTATTACAGACTTTTAAGCGAGTTTATGTTGCAACAAACTCAGGTTAAAACTGTAATTCCTTATTTTAACAACTTTATTAAAAGATATAAAAATTTAAAATCTTTATCACAAGGTAAAGAGAGGGATATATTAAAAATGTGGGAAGGTTTAGGTTACTATAGAAGAGCCAGAAATCTACTATTAACAGTAAAAATATTAGTTAAAGAACACAACTCTCAACTTCCAAAAACACTTGAAGAAATAAAAAAATTACCAGGTATCGGCAACTACACTGGAAACGCCTTATTGGGATTAGTTCACAACAAACCTTCTGTGGCTATAGATGGAAATGTAAAAAGAGTATTTTCTAGAAATCTCAACAAAGAAGAAAAAATAATAGATTTTGAACAACTAGTTAAAGTAAATAAAAAAAATCTTTTTACTTTAAATCGTAACGCGGATTTTGTTGAAGCTTTAATGGAATTTGGGGCCTTAATATGCAAACCAAAAGAACCAAAATGCAACGTTTGTTGTTTGAATAAAACTTGTAAGTATTATAAATCTTCAAAAAAAATTACGACTTACAAAAAAAAAATGATTAAAATAAAAAATTACAATATCTTTTGTTATATAAATAGAAACAAACAAATTGCTCTTACCAAAAATAACCAAATCGGTTTTCTAAAAAATTTTAATATGCCATTTATACAAGAAGGAAAAAATATTTCTGGTTATGAAAATTGGAAATTTTTAAAAAATTATAAAAACTCTATATCTAATCTTAAATTAAATATAAACTTATATTATAAATTTTCAAATAAAATACCGGCAACTTACAATTGGTACTCATTAGATAGAAATAAAGAATTTATTCCTAGTTTTACAAAAAAAATATTTAGACAAATTTCAACTTTATTTTAATGAAAAAAAAATTAGCTATCATAGGTTCTGGAATAGCTGGGTTAACTTTTGCAAATTTTTTAAAAAGTTATTCAGAACACGAATTTATTATTTACGAAAAAAATGAAAGCTTACCCCTCGACGAAGGTTATGGCATCCAACTATCTACCAATAGTATAAAAATTTTAAATAAAATAAATTTTAAAAATATAAATAAAGAAAATCTTTTTAATCCTTTTGGTGTAGATTTTTATGGAATAGATAATAAAAAAATATGTGATTTAGATCTTTCTCAGTTTAATGACGATAATTGTAAGTATTCTACTTTAAAAAGATCGACTTTAATCGAGTTTCTTAAGGATGATATCTACAATCAACATATAAGATTTGGAAAAAAAATTAAAGAGGTCTCAGAATTGAAGGGAAAAATTTTATTAAAATTTGATGATAATACAAATGATTTAGTAGATTTTGTAATCGGCGCAGATGGGATTTTTTCTAATACAAGATCCTTTTTTGAAAAGAAAAAACACGAGCCAAAATTTAGAAAAGCAATTGCATTTAGAAAGATTATAAAATTTAACGACGAACTAAATGTTAATAAAAAAAATATAAGTTTGTTAATGGGTAAAAATTGCCATTTAGTAGTCTACCCAATTAATAAAAAGGATGAATTTAATCTGGTTTGTATAATTAGAGACAATTTAATCAATCCAAAAAATACTAAAGATTTAATAGAGAAAAAAGTTTTAAATCAAAATCCTAATCTTAGAAAAATTTTTGATGGTGAGACGAAATCATGGCCATTATACTCAACGCATCATTTTATTCCTTCTACAAATAATAAAGTTTTTTACATCGGAGATGCATTTAATGGTTTTTTACCAACTCTTGCACAAGGAGCTGGGCAGTCTATTGAGAGCGCTTATGAATTGTTTAAACTGCTTAAAGAGGAAAAATTGGACATACAAAAAACCTATTTCAAAAAAAGATCTAAAAGAGCCTTAGCTGTGAGAAAAAGAGCAAACTTTAATTTTTTCGTATTTCATTTTTCAAGTACATTTATGCAAAATATAAGAAATTTTTTAATGAAAATGTTAATTAAAAAAAAAGGCTTTATTAACTATTACTTAGGTACAATTTATAAAAACTAAATTTGTTTATCTGAAATAAATTTTTGCCTGAGACTATCAATCACTACTGTAGATCCATCAATATTACAGTGCCAATAAGTCCAACCATTATAACTTTCTGCGCCCATTATCTTTGCTGCTACTTTATGTATTGAACCCTCTGTCTCTTTATATCTAATACTTCCATCTGCCATTATCTTAGCATTAAATTTTTTTTTATGGTCAAATAGTGTTGTCCCAGGTTTAATTATTCCTAATTCGACAAGTGAACCAAAAGGTATTCGAGGTTTTGACTTATTATTTTCAATTGTGTCAAGATAATCATCTTTAATTTTTAAAGTTTTACTTATCCTTTCTTTGGCAGCAAAAAAATATTTTTTATCTTTTTCAATTCCACAATAATTTCTACCTAATTTCTTGGATACTACAGCAGAAGTTCCAGTACCCAAAAAAGGATCAAAAATTGTATCACCTTTATTTGTAGTAGCTAATATAATTCTATGAAGCAATGATTCTGGCTTTTGTGTAGAATGAACTTTTTTACCATTACTTTTTAATCTTTCTTTTCCATTACAAATAGGCAGAATCCAATCTGATCTCATTTGTAAATCATCGTTTAAACATTTAAGAGACTGATAATTAAATGTATATTTAGATTTTTTATTTTTAGATGCCCAAATTAAAGTCTCATGGGCATTCGTAAACCTGGTACCTCTAAAATTGGGCATAGGATTATTTTTCCTCCAAATAACATCATTCAGCAACCAGTAATTTAAATTTTGTAAATGATATCCCAATCTAAATATATTATGATAAGATCCAATTACCCAAATACATCCATTTTCTTTTAAAACTCTTTTACATTCAATTAGCCAAGCTTTACAAAAGTTGTCATAATCTTCGAAACTATCAAACTGATCCCATTTATCGTTAACTCCATTAACTTTACTCGCGTCAGGTCGAGTTAACATTTCTCCAATTTGCATATTGTAGGGAGGGTCGGCAAAGATTAAATCGAAAGTTTGGTCAGGAATTTTTTTTAATTCCTTCAAACAATCCCCATTAAAAATTTTGTTTAAAAACTTTGACATTATCTAGATTCAACCTTAAATTGAATTTAAGGTCAAACCATTTTAGAAAAATAAAGAAACCTCTTGTGCCAAAGATTCTTATTTGGACAATATCTTGTGTATCGGCTTGAAACCTTTCCTATGATGAATTGTAATTCCGTATTTTTTTAAACCATCCAAATGAGCCCTGGTACCGTAGCCAAAGTTTTTTTCCCAAGCATAGTTAGAAAATTTTTTTGATAATTTTATCATTAATTTATCCCTAAATACTTTTGCGATAATAGATGCTGCACTAATAACTTTAATTTTTTCATCACCTTTAATAATTGTTTTAAAATTTTTTAGTCCTGCAGGAGCAAAATTACCATCAATTAAGATTTTCTCAGGTTGAATTGGAAGCAAGTTGATGGCTCTTTTCATTGAAAACAAAGCGGCTTGTAAAATATTGAAATTTAAAATTTCATCTACTGAGGCTAGTCCGATAGCATAATGAGAGTTAGATTTAATATGCTCTGAAATTCCCTCTCTTTTTTTAAAAGAAATCTTTTTCGAGTCTTTTAGGAGTTTGAGATCTATACCTTTTTTTAAAATTACCGCAGCTGAAACTACTGGGCCTGCTAAGCATCCTCTGCCAACTTCATCGACACCAGCAATAATTAAATCTTTATTCAATTATATTCTTAAAAAATTTTTTTTATCTCTTATCATTTTAAGATCAATCCAAGCTTGTTTTTTTTGAGCAGGTTGTCTCATTAAATACGCTGGATGAAATGTGACAATTACAGATGTTTTACAATCTCCAACTTTTTTTTCAATCCATTTGCCCCTAACTTTCGATATAACATTATCACTTCCAATTATCGCGTTAAGAGCTGTGCTACCAAGTAAAACTAATATTTTAGGGTTAATAATTTCAATGTGATTAATTATGTAAGGTAAATATCGATCTATTTCACTATCTGTCGGTTTTCTATTTTCAGGAGGTCGAAAATTCACTACATTTGTGATGTAAACGTTTTTTCTATTAAGATCTATAGAGGCTAACATTTTATCTAATAGTACCCCCGCGCGACCAACAAAGGGTAATCCTTCCTGATCTTCGTTAGAACCAGGACCCTCGCCAATTAACATAATTTTCGCCTCTGGGTTGCCATCTGAAAAAACAAGGTTAGTCGCTCCTTTTTTGAAAGAACAGTTTTTAATTTTAGATATCGTTTTTTTTAAATTTTCTAATTTCTTTGTCTTTTCATTGGATACTCCAAATAAGTCACTTTTATATCTATTGATTGCTTTATTGTTGTAAATTAAATTGTAATTAATAAGTTTATAATAACTAATTAATTTGATTGTTTTAGAATTTGTTTTTTTTATCATATGTATTTATGAAATTTTTAAAAACTATATTTCAACTTACAACACATATCTTTTTTGTCATTATCTTTTTTTCCACAGCCAATAGTAAAACTATAGATAAATTTGATGAGTCCAAGTATGTATCTGATTATTTTTTAGGAACTTTATACTTAAAAGAGAACCAATACGAAAACTCGTTTAATATTTTCAAAAGATTAGACGGACTTGAACGTAGTTACTCTAAATTTTCTAATCAATATCTTTTTTCACTTATTAATTCTGGTAATTTTCGACTTGCTTTTCAATATTCCAAAAAAATTGAGAAACAGAAATTAAGCACTTTTGAAAGTGACCTTATTATCGGATTTTATTATTTAAAAAATAAAAAATATAATTTGGCAAATGAATATTTTTTAAGATTAAAAAACAAAAATACGCAATTTATTTTAAATGAATTCGTTTTAAATTCCTTAATAAATTGGACTAATTTTAACAATTTAAATTTTATTCAAGCCGAAAAAAAAATTAATGAAATAAATTTAAAATATAAAAATTTGAAAAGAATACAAAATGCTTTTTTACATTGTTATTACGACACAAAAAAGACTGAAGAATTTTTTGAAAAATTGAGATTAAGTAACGATACTGATTTTTCAAGATACAGTTATTTTTATTTAGTTCATCTGTTTGAAAAAGGTAAATTTGATAAAATTAATAAAATATTAAACTCATCTTTAGAAAAATACCCTAGAAACCTTTTATTAAATCAATTTAAAATTGATTATAAAAATGATCGATACAAAGTTGATTTTAATTGTAAGGATCCAACCCATGTTATTGCTGAAGTATTTTATATAGTTGCTAGCGCATTATCTACACAGTCACTTTATAATTTTTCAACTTTCTATTTAAACTTAGCAAAATATTTAAATAGTGATTTTATCACATTTGAAATATTATTAGCAGAAAATTTTTATAATTTAGGAAGTGTAGATATAGCGAAAAATATTTACAATAAGATAGGTAAACGTGGATCTGCATTTTTATGGTTTGCATCAAAACAAAATGCTTCAATTTTAATTAAAGAAAAAAATAAGAATAAAGCACTTAAGCTATTAAAAAATAACTATAATAAAAACGAAGAAAAAAATATGTATGTAAAATTTGATTATGCAAAATTTTTAAAAAATAATGAAAAATATGAAAAATCAATAGAAATTTATTCAGAAATTATTTCTGAAATTAATAAAGAACACCCATTATATCCCCAAGTAACTGATGGAAGAGGTGTTGCTTTAGAAAGAATTGGTAGGTGGGATGAGGCCGAACAAGATTTGTTATCTTCACTTGAAGTTAGTCCCAACCAGGCTTACGTGATTAATTATCTTGCATATTCTTGGATTGAACAAGGTATAAAAATTGAAAAATCATTGAAGATGCTTGAAAAAGCTAATAATTTGAAATCCAATGACCCTTATATTATAGACTCTTTGGGCTGGGCTCTTTTCAAATTAGGTAATTACCAAGAGGCAAAAAAATATTTAAGAACTGCAGTAGAATTATTACCTTCAGATCCGACAGTAAATGACCATTACGGAGATGCATTGTGGAAAAACGGTGACACCCTTCAAGCAAGATATTATTGGAGATATGTACTAAATCTTGATGATGTGGAAGAAAATTTAAAACAAAAATTAAAAGATAAATTGGTTTTAGGTTTATAATTTTAAAGATGTTAAAATCTTATTCAAAAATTAATTTGTCTTTAAGTATTATTAAAAAATTTAAAGATAGAAATTTGCATCAGTTACAATCCTTTTATTGCTTGATAAATATATTTGATGAAATCGAAATAAATAAAAACAACCTTAAAAAAGATATTGTAAAATTTAGTGGCAAATTTTCAAGGCATACTAATAATAAAAAAAATTCTATAATTGATATCTTAAAAATATTAAGAAAAAATAAACTTATATCTTCATATTACTCAATTTACGTTAATAAAAAAATTCCAGTTTTTTCTGGAATGGGAGGCGGCACAAGTAACGCAGCTTGTATTACAAAACATCTATTGACAAAAAAAAAACATAATAAGATTTTGAGTCAATTAATGTCAATTAAGGGGGTTGGGACAGATTTAAGGCTTTTTTTTTGTAAACAAGGTTTTTTAAAAAAGATTGACAAAATAGTAGTTTTTAAAAAAAAGTATAAATTGCATTTTTTAGTTGTGTATCCCAATGTAAGGTGTAGTACGCGACAAATTTACTCTAAAGTAAAAAAATTCTCACCCGTTTTTCAATATAATTCTAAAAAGAATCTTAGAAAAAGTGAATTTTTAAAAATCTTAGTTAGAAAAAATAACGATTTACAAACAGTTGTTTTTGAAAAATATCCAGCTATTAAAAGATTGATAGTTGAAATACAAAAACAAAAAGGGTGCTATTTTTCAAGGATGACAGGATCAGGATCTATTTGTTATGGTGTATTTGAAAGTAATAATTTGGCCAATCAAGCTTTAAAAAGTTTAAAATCTAAACACCCAAAATATTGGTGTGCAGTTGCAAAAACTATTTAAATAAGCAAATTTATGGTATATGAAATTTATATATTGGGGCATAGCCAAGCGGTAAGGCAGCGGTTTTTGATACCGCCATCCTAGGTTCGAATCCTAGTGCCCCAGCCAAAACTAATATGCTCGAATTTTTCAAAAATATTAAAAAATCATTATTTCCTTTTTATAAAAACCATCACATTAAGTTTATCTTTAAAAAATTAAAAGAAGACTTTCCCGACGATCAAAGAGTAATTATGTTTGTTGGCGGTTGTGTTAGAAAACATTTAACAAATGTTAAAGTTGATGACATTGATATGGCCACTTCATTAACCTCAAAACAAATTAAAGATAAATTAATTAACACGAAATATAGTGTCATTGATACAGGGATAGAACATGGCACAGTTACTATAGTTTCAGGTAAATTTAAGATTGAAATTACAACACTTAGAAAAGATATAAAAACTGATGGTCGACATGCAGAAATAGAATACACTAACGATTGGCAAGCAGATTCTGAAAGAAGAGATTTTACAATTAATGCAATTTATTTAGATGATAAAGGAAAAATTTTTGATCCTCAACAAGGTCTAACTGACTTAAAAAATAAGAATATAAAATTTATTGGTGATCCACAAAAGAGAATAGAAGAAGATTATTTAAGGATAATTCGGTTTATCAGATTTTCAATTGAATATGAAAGTTATTACGAAAAAAATACTCTTGAAGTTTTGAAATTAAACTTGGATGGTATAAAAAAAATTTCAAAAGAAAGAATTTTAAATGAATTATTGAAAATTTTAAGTCTCAAAAATTTTTTAAAGATTAATAAAGATGAAAATTTAAAAGAAATATTTTTACTTATATTTCCAGAACTTAAATATCTTAACAGACTTAACAATTTACAATTAATTCCTAATAAAGAAAAAATTGATGTTAAAATACTTTTAAGCACCCTTTTAGTAGATGGAAAAGATAATCATGAATACTTTTCACATAAATATAATATATCAAATAATTTAAAGGAAAATATTGAACTTTTATCAAATAATTTTCAAGTTTTACAAAAAGATAGAAACTTTTTTACATCAAATTTAAAAAAGAATATTTACTTTTATGGTAAAGAGCATCTTATCGCTTTAAATATTTTAAATTTCTCTGATAGAAAAAAAAATAGATTAAAAGATTATCTAATAACATTAGAAAAAATAAAGAAATCTGAAATTCCCGATTTTCCTTTTGATGGAAATTACTTAAAAAGAAAAGGAATGAGCGAAGGTCTATTAATTGGAAATACATTAAAATCTCTTGAAAAAGAATGGTTAAATAATAATTTTCAAATTTCAGAACAGAAAGTTTTAGATTTGATTAAAAAAAATTTAAATTAAATATATTGAACGTCCTCGATTTCCAAATTTCTTTCTCCTGAAGGAGTGCTAACTGAAACTAAGTCTTGTTTTTTTTTACCGATTAATGCTTGTCCAATTGGACTTTTATAAAAAATTAAGTTTTTTGATATATCAGCCTCATCTTGACCTACTAATCGATAAGTAATTTTTTTTTCATTATCTGAGTCCTTAACTCTAACAGTAGATCCAAATATAACTTTGCCGTTATTTTCAATTTTTGTCACATCAATTACATTTGCTCTTGCAATCAGGTCATTTATTGCAAGCACTCTCCCTTCAAGTAAACCCTGTTGTTCTTTCGCAGCATGGTACTCAGCATTCTCTTTTAAATCTCCATGAGACCTTGCTTCTGCAATTGCTGCAACTATTTTAGGTCGTTGAATATTTTTTAAATTTTCTAGTTCAGATTTCAAATTTTCTAAACCCTTTACAGTAATCGGCTCTTTATCCATAATTTATTTCCATCTTGCTAAAGGTGGTAGAGACATTAATATTGACTCAGTATTTCCTCCAGAGTTAAGACCAAACTTAGTACCTCTATCATACAGCAGATTAAACTCTACGTATCTTCCTCTTTTAAGCAATTGTTTTTCCTTATCTTTTTTCGTCCACTTTACTTTTTTCTTTCTTTCAATTACTTTTTTTGAAATGTCAATAAAAGTAAATCCGACCTCTCTTACAAATTTAAAGTTTTTAACCCAATTTTCTTTTTCATAATCAAAAAATATCCCGCCTATACCTCGAATCTCTTTTCTGTGTGGTAAATAAAAATATTTATCGCACCATAGTTTGTATTTTTTATAATTTTTTTTGTTATTTAAACAAACTTTTTTAAGTAATTTTTGTATTAATTCTTTTTCTTTTGTATCATTTATAGACGGTGTTGCATCCATTCCTCCCCCAAACCACTCTTTTGTAGTCACAATATATCTAGTATTGAAATGCAAAGCTGGAATTTTAGGATTTTTCATATGAGCTACTACAGAAACGCCTGATGCCCAATATTTTCCATCTTTTTGTGCGCCTAGTATTTTAGATCTAAATTCTTTTTTAAATTTACCAGACACAGTAGACTTGTTAACACCTACTTTTTCAAAAACATTTCCTTCAGTTAATAAATAGGAAACTCCACCTCCTTCTTTTCTATCTTTTTTATACCATTCACGTTTTAAAAATTTTTTCTTTCCTTCTAAAGACTCAAATTCTTTACATATTAGATTTTGTAAATAAGAAAACCAACTATCTACTACTTTTTTTCTGTAAGATAAGTTTATCATTAAATATAAAAATTATTTTGTCTTAATGCTTCGGAGACAACTATCGCTGCTGTCATAGCTACGTTTAAAGATCTAGCATTTTTATTCATTGGAATTTTTAGTTTATTTTTTATAGATTTGTGTAATTGACTTGGAACTCCCGCACTTTCTCTTCCAAACAAAAGAACATCATCTTTCTTGAACCTAAATTTGTGATAGGACTTTTTAGCTTTAGTTGTCATTAAAATAACTCTTAATTTTTGATTTTTTTTAATGAATATATCATAATTTCCATATCTAATAATTGAACTTAATCCAGTATAATCCATTGCTACTTTTTTAAACCTAGCATCATTTAAATCAAATCCACAAGGTTCAATAATATGAATTTTTAAGTTTAGACATGCTCCCAGTCTTATTATGGCAGCAGTATTTTGAGGAATGTCTGGTTTAAAGAGAGCTATGTGCATTATTTTTGCTTATTTTACTTAATTTATGTGTCATTCTGACCCTAGAAATATCTTAATTTTGGTTTATTTAAACATTAAACATTATAAACACTAAGTTAAATGAGCAAAGAAGAAAAAAAAGTAAATCGAAGAGATTTTTTATATACAGCTAGCTATACAGTAGGAGCGGTAGGAGTAGGTGCTGTTGTTTGGCCTCTTATTGATCAAATGAATCCTGATAAAGCTCAAAAAGCTCTTGCAACAACAGAGGTTGATATTAGTAATATTGAGCCTGGTAAAGAAATAACTGTTCTTTGGAGAGGAAAACCTGTTTTTTTAAAGAGAAGAACGCCCGAAGAGATAGCTGAGGCGAGATCAGTCAGTTTGGACGATTTGCCCGATCCACAAAAGGATGAAGAAAGAGTAATAGAAGGTAAGGATGAGTGGTTAGTAATGCTTGGGGTGTGTACTCACTTAGGTTGCGTGCCACTTAAAAATAAAGGAGATTTTAAAGGATGGTTTTGTCCCTGTCACGGTTCACATTATGATGTATCAGGGAGAATTAGAAAAGGTCCAGCGCCAAAAAATATGGAAATACCAAAATTTGAATTCGTTGATAATAATACAATTAAAATTGGATAAATAATTATATGAGTGATCATGAATACAAACCAAAATCAAAAGCTGGGAAATGGTTTAACGATCGTTTACCTTTATTAACCTTAGGAGCACATTTAACAGATTATCCTACTCCCAAAAATTTAAATTATTGGTGGACTTTTGGTGGAATTTTGACTTTTTGTTTATTAACCCAAATTATAACTGGTGTAGTTTTGGCTATGCATTACGTAGCTCATGCTGATCTAGCTTTTGCAAGTGTTGAGCATATTATGAGAGACGTAAATTATGGTTGGTTAATTAGATATATTCATAGTAACGGAGCTTCAATGTTCTTTTTAGCGGTATATATTCACATTTTTAGATCTTTATTTTATGGTTCTTACAAATCTCCAAGAGAAGTTATATGGATCATTGGGCTATTAATTTATTTATTGATGATGGCTGCAGCATTCATGGGGTATGTCTTACCTTGGGGTCAAATGAGTTTCTGGGGTGCTACTGTAATTACGAATTTATTCAGCGCTATACCATTAGTTGGAGAAAGCATCACAACATGGTTGTGGGGTGCATATTCTGTAGATAATCCAACTCTTAATAGATTTTTCAGTTTACACTATTTGATACCATTCTTGATACTAGGATTGGTCGTCTTACATATTTGGGCTTTACATGTCCCAGGAAACAACAATCCAGTAGGAATTGATATAAAAAAACCTTCAAAAGATACGGTGCCTTTCCATCCTTACATTACTATTAAAGACGCATTTGCATTGTTAATGTTTATGATAGTTTTTGCAGGTTTTGTTTTTTTTACACCAAATGTTCTAGGACACTCTGATAATTATATACCTGCAAATCCTTTAGTGACGCCTGCACACATTGTGCCTGAATGGTATTTATTGCCTTTCTACGCAATATTAAGATCAGTACCTGACAAACTTGGCGGAGTCATTTTGATGTTTGGAGCTATATTTATTCTATTTGTTCTGCCTTGGCTTGATACATCAAAAGTTAGATCAGCAGTTTTTAGACCTTTATACAGACAATTTTATTGGATATTTGTAATTGATGTTTTAATGCTAGGTTATATTGGAGCAATGCCAGCTGAAGGGATATATTTAGTTTTGGCAAGAGTTGGAACAATCTATTATTTTTTACATTTTATCGTAGTATTGCCTGTTGTGGGTCTTCTAGAAAAAACTGAACCTATACCTATGAGTATTTCAGATCCAGTTCTATCTAGTGGTGCAGAACCCTCTCTTGCAAAGAAAGATAATGTCAAAATTTAATTTTATAAAAATTTTTATTTTAGCTCTGTTTTTATCATCTACAAATTTGGTTAAAGCTGTAGAACAAAACGATCCAATTAAAGTAAATTGGAGCTTCAAAGGTTTGACAGGTAAATTTGATAGAGCTTCACTACAAAGAGGCTTTCAAGTATATAAAGAAGTTTGCTCATCTTGCCATTCTATGCAGTATTTGAGCTATAGAAATTTAGGTGAGCTGGGAGGACCTGAATTTTCCGAGGAAGAGGTAAAAGCCATAGCTGCAAGTGTTGAAATAGAAGATGGTCCTGATAGTCAAGGTGAAATGTTTTTTAGACCTGGACGGCCATCAGATAAATTTAAGAGTCCTTACCCAAATATAAATGCTTCAATAGCTGCAAATGGGGGGGCTTATCCACCTGATATGTCAGTTTTAGTAAAAGCTAGGCCTGGAGGTTCAAATTATATCTATTCCGTACTGGTAGGCTATGAAGATCCACCGTCCGGCATGGTTTTAGACGACGGTGTCTATTACAATAAATATATGATTGGAAACAAGATTAAAATGTCTGCGCCTTTAACTGAAGGTATTGTTGAATATACTGATGGAACTCAACCATCTGTCGATCAAATGGCAAAAGATGTAACTACTTTTTTATCTTGGGCTGCTGAACCAGAACTTGAAGAGAGACACAGGACAGGTGTAAAAGTAATTATATATTTAATACTTCTTACAATCTTGGTCTATCTATCTATGAAAAAAATATGGTCAAGGGTTGACTCTGAAGTTTAGTACATCGCCGTCTTTTACAACATAGTCTTTCCCTTCAATTCTTAATTTACCATTTTCTTTACACTTCTCTGCACTTCCAAATTTTATAAAATCCTCACACGAAACAGCTTCAGCTCTAATAAAATTTTTTTCAAAGTCGGTATGTATGACACTTGCTGCTTTTGGAGCCAAGGTATTTTTTTTTACTGTCCAAGCCCTACTTTCCTCAGGACCTGAGGTAAAAAATGTATCTAAATTTAAAAGATCATATCCTTCTTTAATTAATTTATTAAGACCTGTTTTGTTCAGACCAATTTCCCTCATAAAAATTTCTCTTTCATTTTTATCTAAACTTGTAATTTGATCCTCTATATCTGCACAAATTGTAACAATTTTTTCCTCATTCATTTTTGATTTTATTAATTGTGTATATTCATTACCTTTAATTAAACTTGCCTCATCAACATTGCATACAATAATTTTAGGTTTTACACTCAACAAACCAAAATTTGATAAAAATGATTTTTCTTCTTCATTTTCAATTGAAATATCTCTTCCTTGATTCAACTGATCGATTTTATTATTCAATATTTCTATTTCTTTATCTTTAAGTAATTTCTTCTTACCTTTCTCGATTTTTTTCTGAATTAAGTCAATGTCAGACAATCTAATTTCAGTTTGAATAGTATCGAGGTCGTTGAGTGGGCTGATCTTAGAGTTAACATGAGTTATTTTTTCAGAGTCAAAACATCTAACTAAGTGAATAATTGCATCCACCTCTCTAATATGCGCGAGAAACTTATTGCCTAAACCTTCACCTTTTGAGGCACCTTCTACTAATCCCGCTATATCAACAAAAGTAATATTAGTATAAATTTTTTTTTTTGACTTAGATAATTTTGATAACTCATCCAATCTTGGGTCTATTACATCTACAATTCCAATATTGGGATCTATTGTACAAAATGGGAAATTTGCAGCTTCAGCATTTTTTGAAGCTGTTAGGGCATTAAACAAAGTAGATTTTCCAACATTAGGAAGACCCACGATTCCACATTTAAATCCCATTAAGGTTTTGATTAACTTTACTTGAGAATAAATCTATTTTTTTATCAATCAAGGTTGGAATTAATTTTACAATACTATTTGTAATCTCATTAATTTTTTCTTCCTCATCGTCTTTAAAATCTTCTAAAACATGATTATTAACTTTTTTTTTTTGTTTAGGGTGACCAATTCCTATTCTTACTCTTGAATAATCTTTTCCGATGAATTTGTCTATAGATTCAATACCATTGTGGCCAGCGCTACCACCACCAAATTTTGCTTTTACCTTTCCAAAATCTATATCCAAATCATCATGAAAAACAAAAACATTCTTTGCATCTATTTTGAAATAATCTATTAGTTCCTTTATTGCTGTTCCTGAATTATTCATAAAAGTTAGAGGTTTTATTGCGTATATTTTTTTAGACTCAATGTTTCCAGTAGTTAATAAGCCTTTGAACTTTGGTTTTTGTTTAGACAGTTTAAAGTGTAGATTTATAGCATCAATAATTTTAAATCCTATATTGTGTCTAGTATTGACATAATTTGCACCAGGATTTCCTAATCCAACAAGTAAAAGCATATTAATTATTTTTTCTCGGCAGGTTTTTTTTCAGCAGGTTTTTTATCTTCAGATTTTTTTTCACCTCCGCCTTTTTTGTCACCACTCGCAGCCTCTTTAGTTTTGTCATCTTTTTTAGCTGCGTCACCTTCCTTAGCAGCACCTTCAGCACCTTCAGCTGGAGTTTCTCCCTCAGCACCCTCTACTGTTTCTTCTGCAGGTTTCTCTGGTTCTTTGATTACTGTAGGTGCAGCGACTGTTGCAATAACAAAGTCTCTATCTGTAATCGTAGGATTAACATTTTCTGGTAATTTGACAGACGAAATCTTTAAACTTGTTCCAATATCTGTTCCTGTTAAATCGATGACTATCTCATCAGGTATATTTTCTGCTGGACATTTCATTTCAACTGCTCTTCTAACAATGTTAAGCACTCCACCTCTTTTTAACCCTGGAGAATCTGGGTGATTAATAAATTTTACTGGAATCTCTAGAATTATTTTTTTTCCAGCTATTACTCTCATAAAATCGATGTGAATAGGCTCTTCAGAAACGACATGATAAGATACATCACGAGGCAAAACCTTTTCTTTTTTTCCTTCAATCTCTAACTCTAATACTTTTGATAAAAAATTATCTGAATTAATTATTTCTCTGATAGCTTTTTTTTCTATTGAAATTTTTTGATTAGGATCTTTACCACCATAAAGTATGGCAGGTATCAATCCTGAGTTTCTCAACTTATTAGTTGCCCCGGTTGAGGTACTCTCTCTTTTTATTGCTTTTAAGTTGCTCATCTATATTTTTTGTTGAAAGGCTATATAACGCAAGTTATTTGAGAAAACAAGTATTAATTAAATAAATCTGATACTGAGTTGGAATTAGCTATTCTTTTTATTGCTTCAGACATTAAAGGAGAAATAGATAGAAGCTCAATTTTATTGTTATTTTTAATTTTTTTTGAATTATCGATTGTATCAGTAATAATTAGTTTTTTTATTTTTGAATTTTTAATTTTTTTAACAGCTTCTCCACTTAAAACTGCGTGTGTAATAAATACGTAAACTTCATTAGCTCCACTTTTTTTCAAAGCATCAACAGCATTAACAATAGTTCCGCCACTATCTATAATATCATCAACAATTATACATGTTTTATTTTTCACATTTCCAATGATGTTCATAACTTGTGATTTTCCTGGAGCAGGCCTTCTTTTATCGATTATTGCTAGTTCTGCCTTTATTCTAGTTGCCAACCCCCTCGTTCTTTGAACTCCACCAACGTCTGGAGAAACACAAATAAGTTTTTTGTTATTGAATTTTTTTTTTATATATTTTGCAAATAATGGAGTTGTAAATAAGTTGTCTACCGGCATATCAAAAAAACCTTGGATTTGTCCTGCGTGCAAATCGACAGTTACAACTCTACTTGCACCAGCATTAGAAATTAAATTTGCTACGACTTTAGCTGAAATAGAAGTTCTAGGAGCAACTTTTCTATCTTGTCTTGCATAACCGAAGTATGGAATTACAGCAGTAATATTTTTTGCGGAAGACCTTCTTAGTGCATCAATAACAAGCAACAATTCCATTAAATTATCATTAGCTGGATTCGAAGTAGATTGAATTACAAATACGCTGTTGCCTCTTATGTTCTCATTAATTTCTACGTAAATTTCTCCGTCTGCAAATCTCTTTATATTTGTATTTACTAATTTTAATTTTAGTTTATTTGCAATATCTTTGCTTAGTTTAAGATTACTTGTGCCAGATAAAATTTTCATGAAATGTATTTACTTATACAATTATTTTTAAAAGTTTTCAAATCTTATTCATTTTTAATTATCGATAATTAATATGTTGTTTCAGATTTATACTTTAAAGAGCTTTAACAACTTAAAATATAATGATTAATTTTGGCTAAACTTTGTCAAACAAATTATCGATATACATCTACCGTAGTCAACATCTCTTAATTTTTGAGATCTTCTATAGCTAAAAAATACATTTTTTTCTTTGAATGTATCATAATTAACATGATCCACCTTAACTTTTAATCTAATTAATTTATCATAAACGTATTTTCTTAAATCAAACAGTCTTTTATCTTTATTCTTTTTGGTAAAATAAACAGAGTTTTTCTTCGACTTTGTTTTAAATCTTTTATAAAAATTATAGTCCACTTCATAACTTTCTTTTCCTATACATGGACCAATACTTGCTACGATTTTATTTTGTTTTTTAAATTTTTTAAATTTAGATATAGTTTTTTCAATGACACCTAAAAATGCTCCTTTCCATCCCGCGTGAATACAACCGATAGCTTGATTTTCAGTATCATATAAAATTATTGGAACACAATCTGCTGTTACAACTCCCAATCCAAATCCACTTAAATTAGTCACAGTTGCATCACAATTGAATTTTTTTTTGTATTTATTCTTTTTATCAACAAAGATTACTTTGTTACTATGAGTTTGATGCATAAGAATTAGTTTTTTTTTGTCTAATTTCATTTTTTTAGATACTAAAGATAAGTTTTTTCTTACATTATTTTTGTTATCTTTAGAGCCTCTTCCACAATTCAAACTTTTATAAATTCCTGTTGAGAAGCCTCCCTTTCTTGAGAAAAAACAATGGTTGATATTTTTAAACTTCTTTAAATTTTTTGAATAAAACATTAGCTGAATCCCGGAAAATTATCTTTATTGAATTTATAAGCAAAAATTACTTTAAATAAATCACCCATTAATTTTGCGTCAACAAGTCTTTTTAATCTAAAATATAAATCAGATTTATCTTTAAAACTCATTTTTTTACTTAAAATTTCAGCTCGTTGGAAAATACCCATTTTTTCCAAAAAATTTTTTTGTGTTTGAATATTTTTAACTTTCAACTTATTTCTTATAAAATACTCTTTTAAAAGCTTAAAATTAACAAGAGAAGTAATATCTGCTTTACCTAAGTTTTCTAATAAATCATTTTTTTTATGTTTAAAAACAGATTGTAAGGTATCTTTATTTTCAGCTGAAATATACCCATAGTCTATCAATAACAACCCTCCCTTTTGTTTTGTTATCTTTTTTGTAATCCTGTCCAATTCACTAAAACCCAATTTTGGAAATTCAATAAAATTCAAGTTCTGCAATGTTTTAAATTTTTTTATTTGTTTAATCTCTTTTTTTTTTGCTTTTTTATAAATTTCTTTTATTTCATTTTTTTTACTAAGCAAATAGTACTTTTCTAATAAAACTTTCTTTTTAAATAAAAACTGTTTAATAGGCAAAGCATCAAAAAATTCGTTACCGAAAAAAAAGATTGGTCCTTTTTTTATACTATTAAAATTATTAATCCATTTTACTTTTGGACTATTAATTTTATCTTTTTGTATCTTTTTTAATAAATTACTTTTCTCATATAAATAAATATTAGTTGATTTTTTAAACTCTGGGAATTTATTAAAAGTTTTAATTAAAACTTTTGTAAGACTTCCATCCCCAGGACCAAGTTCAACAATGTTAAAACTTTTAGGTTTTTTTAAGTTATTCCAAACCGACACAAACCAAATACCAATAATTTCTGAAAATAAACTTGAGATACCTGGTGAAGTAATAAAATCACCTTTATTTCCGAACGGAATATTAGAAGAATAATAACCGTCTTTTTTATTAAAAAGCACATTTTCAAAAAATCTATCTACCGGAAGTGCTTTATAATCATTAAAAAAGTTTTGATTAATCATCTTTTTTTTAAAAAAATAATTCCACCAACCACTATCATAAATGTACTTAAAATTGTTCCCATGCTAAAAATATTAAGTATATATCCAATTTGTTTATCAGGTTCTCTAAATAGTTCAGCAAATATTCTAAAAAATCCATAAATAATTAAAAACATATAAGAACAAGTGCCAATTTTATAGTTTTTTTTAAAAAAAATAAAATTCATTACAAAAAATAATACCAAGCCTTCTAATAATGCTTCGTATATTTGCGATGGATGTCTTACAAGATTATCAAACTTAGGAAATACTACACCCCAAATAATATTAGTTGTTTTACCCACTAATTCACCATTAATAAAATTAGCAATTCTTCCAAAAAATATTCCTATGGGAGACACACATGCAATTATGTCCAATAAAAAAAATGTAGAAATCTTTTTTTTTAAGGAAAATAAATAGGTACCAAACACTACTCCTATTAAAGCTCCATGAAAAGACATGCCTCCTTGCCAAATTTTTAGTATTTCGAAAGGATTGAAAAGATAATAGTTAAAATTATAAAATAGTGTGTATCCTAGTCTACCACCAATTATTATGGAGACAATCAAGTATGTAATTAAATTATCAAATTCTTTAATTTCAAATCTATAGTCAGTAATTTTAAATTTCTTTAAGATAATCTTCTTAGCAAACCACCATCCTAGCAAAATTCCTATAATATAAGCTAAAGAATACCATCTTATTTCAATAATACCTAAACTTATTAAAACAGGGTCTAAATTATGCGTATACATATTTCACCATATCATAATTGAAATTTAATTTCCTATCAAATAAGATCAATTATGAGTAATTCAGAAAAAATATTAAAGACTTTGTCAAATCTGATAGAAAATGGAATTTTAACTTCTAAAGATTTTAAAAAAGAGATTTCTAACAACTTTAAATTTGAAAAAGATAAACTTATTGATAAGTTACAACTTGTTTCTAGAAAAGAGTTTGAAGTTTTAAAAAAAATAGTTCAAAAACAAGACTCAATTATAAAAAAGCTTTCTAATCAAAAAAAAACTAAAAAGGTAAAGAAATCTTAACCATTAACCCTTTATATTTGCTTTTCCCTAACTGAACGTTACCTCCATGAGAATTTATAATATCTTCTACTATAGCCATACCTAAACCAACCCCAGATTTATTCAAACTTCTACTTTTATCAAGTCTAAAAAAAGGTTTGAAAACATTTTTAAATTGATCTTCTGGAATACCTGGACCATCGTCTTCAACAGTTATCACAACTCTATTTGAACCTGTTTGCATATTTACAAAAACATTTTCCCCATAAATAAGCCCATTTTGAATTACATTTTCAAAACATCTCTTCAATGCAGAATATCTCCCATTTAACATTGCATTTGCTAGAATCTCTAAATTTAATTTTTCGCTATTTAAATCCTTTTCAATTTCACTAAGTATTTTCGATAAATCTACTCTAGCTGTTTCTTCTTGAGCCTGGGTTTTAGCAAACTGCAAATAATCATTTAACATTTTTTCCATTTCATCTATATCTCTAGACATTTTTTCTGAAATGCTCTTTTCCTTAATCATAGCTAGTTGCAATTTTAATCTTGTTAGAGGTGTTCTTAAATCATGACTTATCCCAGATAACATTTCCGATCTTTGATTTAAATGTCGATTAATTCTTTTTGCCATTCTATCAAACTCATAAGCTGCTTTTCTTATTTCTGCTGCCCCAGAAGGTCTAAAATCATTAATATAATTTCCTTTACCAAATCTTTCAGCAGCCTTTGCTAACTTTACTAAAGGTCTCGTTTGATTTTTAAGAAATATCAAAGCAATTAATATTAGAGCAATCGAGGGTACTGTGGTCCATAAAACAAAAAGTCTGACAGATGAAGCCGAGATCATTTCTTTAGGAACTAAAAACTCAATCACTTCATTATCTAATTTAATTTTTATTTCTACTGCATTTTTGAATTTAGATGTACTAAACCAATATTTATTGTTTCCAAATGCTGATTTTAACTCTCTTCTCAACGATCTATCCATTGGACTGAATTTCCTTTCTCCACTTGTGTTAGGAAATACATTTTGATTTATATCAATTTCAAAATTGAAATTATTTTTGTAGCTGTCAGTAAAAAATTCTAAATTATCTTTATTATTTAAATATACTTCTTGGATAGTTTTTAGTTGAGACACTAAAGATCTAGTTATATTCTTATTTGCTTTTATCCAGATGCTATCATAAAAAACTATAGTAATTATAATTTGTAAAATAATTGTTGGAGCAGCCACTATTATTAACGCTCTATAAAATAATCTTTTAGGTAAAATTATTTTTAAAAATTTATTCAATCCAAAGAACATAGCCAGATCCCCTTATTGTTTGTAGGTATTTAGGATTTTTAGGATTCATTTCAATTTTTTGTCTTAACCGAGTAATCATAACATCAATTGATCTTTCCTGACTTATACCTGAAATATTTCCAATTTCTTCTCTTGAAAAAGTTTTTCCTGGGCTGGAAAGCATTTCAATTAAAACTTTTTTTTCAGATTGATTGATTTTTTTATTATTTTCACCCAAGAGTATCACCATCTTATTTAAATCAATCTGGGCTTTACCAACATAATATTTAGATTTTAAGTCAATTTTCTTATTTTTTTCAATTATGTTTTTTATTCTAAGAAGCAATTCTTTTGGTTCAAAGGGTTTACCCAAGTAGTCATCAGCACCTAATTCTAATCCCTTTATTCTGTTTTCCACTTCACCTTTTGCTGTAAGCAATATAATTGGTAATTTTAATTCTTTTTTAATTTCTTTAGTCAACTCGTAACCATTTTGACCTGGCATCATCACATCAAGTACAATTAAATCAAATTTGAAATAGGTAATTTTAGCTTTAGCATCTTCCGCATTCTCGGAAGTCGAAACTAGATAATTATTCTCACTCAAATATTCCTTAAGTAAATCTCTAATTCTATCATCATCGTCTACAACCAGTATGTGTATTTTTTTATTTTCCATCAACAATTTTTTTTAAAACTTCTTTAAACTTTATAACTGAGTCTGAATTAGAGTTTTTGAGTGCATTAAATATTCTTTTTTTTTGACTGTTGTATACTGCATCAAAAAAAATTTTTCCTTCTTTATTTAAAAATAAATTTTTTTTTCTTGTATCTTTTTGATCTTTAACTTCTTTTACCATTTTTGAATTCATTAAATCCCTTAAAACTCTATTAAGACTTTGTTTTGTCACTTTTAATTTAAATATTAATTCACCAGGACTAATTCCAGGATGCCTTTCAATTAGATTTAAAGACCTCAAATGAGCAGGTCCAAAAAACTTTTTTGATAAGACTTTTTGTGGATCTGAAAAGGTTTCTCGGTAGGCATAAAATAAAAGTTGAATAAAATCTTTAATTTGTTCGTCTTTAAGATAAAGTAAATCTTTCATAATGGTAAGTTATATTGACTTATCCTAATAAGAAATATACTTTTTTGTAACAAAAAAATCTATATATTTACTTCTTAATGGAAAGCATACCATACGATAAAAGAAACGGAAAAATTTGGTTTAACGGTAAAACCGTTGATTGGGGAGATGCAAATATTCATATTTTAAACCATGGGTTACATTATGCAAGCTGCGTTTTTGAAGGTGAACGTGTTTACGATGGTGAAATTTTTAGATTGGATGAACATACTGATAGATTATTTTATTCAGCTAAAAGAATGGGAATAAAAGTTCCATACAGTCAAAAAGAAATTAATGATGCAAGCAAAAGTATAATAAATATTCAAAAAGTTAAAAATGGATATGTAAGACCTGTGATTTGGAGAGGAAGTGAAATGATGGCGATATCAGCGCAAAAAAATAAAATCCATGTAGCAATCGCAACTTGGGAATGGGGGTCCTATTTTGATCCTAAGTTAAAACTTAAAGGTATAAAATTAAATATTTCCTCTTGGAGAAGACCTAGTCCAAACTCGGTTCCTTGGGACACTAAGGCAGCTGGTCTTTACATGATTTGTACCTTATCAAAACATGAAGCTGAGGCTCAAGGTTTTACCGACTCGCTTATGTTAGATCATGAGGGTAATATAGCTGAAGCAACTGGAGCAAACGTTTTTTTCAAAGATAAGTCAGGGCAAATACATACTCCAATTCCAGACTCTTTTTTAAACGGCATTACTAGAAGAGAAGTGATTAAAATTGCAAAGTCAAAAGGTATAAAGATTTTAGAAAGAAAAATCAAACCAGAGGAAATGAAAAATTTTGAAGGATGTTTTTTAACTGGAACAGCAGCAGAAGTAACTCCAGTTTCTCAGATAGATGGCTATAACTTTAAAGTTTGTAGTACTATATCTGAGTTATCAGATGCTTATCAAAATTTAGTTAGAAAAAAATCTGCTGCTTAATCTTTATTGTCCTCATTAATAGCATGGTCGATACCTTTTCTTACATAATCATAACCAGTATATAATGTTAAAAAAGCTGAAAGCCAAAGAAGTATAATACCAATAGTTTGTGCATTGTAATCTTGAAAATTAATAAGCTTATTTCCACTTTCTCCAGTTAATAAAATTGCGATTGATAGCATTTGTAATAATGTTTTTAATTTTGATAGGCTAGTTACTTGAATAGATACACTTGTTTTAGCCAAAAATTCTCTAAGACCAGATATTAAAATTTCTCTTGTGAGGATAATTATAGCAGCTATAACTTCATAATTTTTTATTGTACCATTCATTACTAATAATATTAATGCCGCTGCAACAATAATTTTATCAGCAATAGGATCTAACAATTCTCCTAGACGAGACTCTTCTTTAAATAGTCTTGCTAAAAGCCCATCTAAATAATCAGTAAAGCTTGCCAAGACAAATAAAAAAAATGGAATTAAATCTCCAAAAAAACCTGGAATAAAAAAAGCTAAAACAAATATTGGAACAATAATTATTCTTCCTATAGTTAATATATTTGGTATTTTCATTTTATTCGTGGAAATAATTGTATATCTTCTTTGCAATACTGTCTTCTATTCCTTCTACAGACTTCAAGTCATCAAAACTAGCTGATTCCACAGCTCTAGCGGAACCAAAATGATTTAACAAAGCCCTTTTTCTTTGTCGACCAATTCCTTGAATTTGATCAAGCAACGATTTACTCAAGTTTTTCCTCCTTTTTGCTCTATGAGTGTTAATTGCAAATCTATGTGCTTCATCTCTTAGTCTTTGAATGAAAAAAAGCAAAGAATCATTCCTGTCTAAAATAAATTCTTTATTTTTATAATAAATTTTTTCTTCACCGGCATTTCTTCTTTTTCCCTTAGCAATAGCCAAGATAGGTAAATCATGTAAACCTAGTTCGTTTAAAACTTCTCTAGAGACTGAGTATTGCCCTTTTCCACCGTCGATCATAACTAGATCTGGTAAAGAAAGGGATCCTGATTTTTCTTTAATGGCTTTCGAAAATCTTCTAAACAAAACTTCTTTCATCATTCCATAATCATCACCTTTGACTTTATTGTTTTTGATATTAAATTTTCTATATCTTTTTTTAATAAATCCTTCGTTTCCAAAACAAATTAAAGCTCCAATTGAGTCAGATCCTTGAATATGGCTATTGTCATAAACTTCAATTAAATCAATATTGCTATTTAGTTTGAATTTTTTTGCCAAATTTTCAATTAAATTGTTATTTGTATCAGATTGAATTAGTTTTTGAGTTAAGGCCTGTTTTGCATTTTTTTCTGCAAGTTTTGAAATGCTAATTTCGTTTTTAGACTTCGCTTGCTTTATTACAACTTGCTTGTTCTCCTTAATTGAAAATGTTTTTTCTAATAGAGTTTTTTCGCTTAACTCATGATTAGTTATAATGAGTATTGGTATTGATTTGTTTTCATAAAACTGAGATATAAAAGAAGAAAGAATATCTTTAATTGTATCATCTGGATCATGCTTGGGATAAAAAGCCTGATTACCCCAGTTTTGTTTAGATCTAAAAAAGAAAACTTGTATGCAAGTTTTCCCTGTTTCTTTGTAAATGCTAATAACATCTGCTTCGCTTAAGTTAGTTTGATTAATTTTTTGCGATGTTTGTATTTGAGTCAAAGCTTTTATTCTATCTCTTGAAATTGCTGCTTTTTCATAATCAAGCTCTTTGCTTGCTTTTTCCATTTCTTTTGATAGATTTTTTTGAATTCTTCTGGATTTGCCAGAGATAAAGTCTATAGCATCGTTTACAGTAGATAAATATTCTTTTTCTGAGATGTGCTGCACGCAAGGGGCAGAGCATCTTTTTATTTGATAAAGTATGCACGGTCTTTCTCTATTTTTAAAAACAGTGTCATCGCAAACTCTAAGCTGAAATATTTTTTGTAATATCTTAATAGTCCAATTAGCTGAACCTATGGAAGCAAAAGGTCCAAAATAATATCCAGATTTAGATTTTTTACCCCTTAACTTTGTTAGTTGAGGCCATTTATCTTTATTGCCAATATAGATATAAGGAAAAGACTTATCATCTCTTAAAAGAATATTGTATCTTGGTTTGTGCTTCTTGATTAAGTTTGCCTCTAAAAGTAGTGCCTCACTCTCATTATTTGTAGTAGTAGTTTCAAGATTGTGAGTAAGAGATAACATTCTTTCAGTTCTTATGGGTAAATTAGAGTCGGATACATAACTTTTAAGCCTATTAGGAATATTTTTCGCTTTTCCTATGTAAAGAATTTCCCCTGAAGAACTTAACATTTTATAAACTCCAGGATTTTTGGATATCAAAGGTATTTTATCTTTAATTATTTTTTTTCCTTGTTCTAAACTGTTCATTATATTCTCGTTTTTACAACTTCTATACCAACTGAGCTTGTTTCTTTAATAATATCTAATTTTTCAATTTTTAATTTAATTTTCTTAATTTTTTTATTTTTTAACATTTCGTCTAATAAAGACTCCGACAAACTTTCAAGTAATTCAAAGTGTGTTTTTTTAGTCAATCTTTTAATATCGTTTATAATGCTCTCATAATTGACAATAGATTTAATGTCAGGTTTCAGGTTTGGATCAGTAGTAATCTCAATGTTAAACTTTACTCTTTGTTTTTCTAGTTTTTCAAATTGATGAATGCCTACCGATAATAATAAAATTAAATCTTTAACAATGATTTTTTTACTATATTTAAATTTTTGCTTATTTTTAAACTTTAAAATTTTCATTCTTTTGCGTTAACAATATCAGGTGTTTCCCAAGCTAAACGTTGTCCGCTATCTACATTTATAATTTCACCAGTTATATTATCATTATTTATCAAAAACTTAACTGCTGAACTAACGTTTTTTGTATTTACTTTCTTTTCAAGTAATGTTGATTTCCATTGTTTTTTAAAATGTTTTTCAGATTGGCGTTTATTTTTAAGTGTCGGTCCAGGAGAAACTGCGTTTACTCTTATATTTGGTGCAAGCTTCATAGCAGAAGTTTTAGTTAAAGTTGCAAGACCAGATTTACTTAAAGTGTAAGAAAAAAAGAATGGAGTTAATTTTTCAACTCGTTGATCAATAATATTTACAATATTTCCACTACTACCCTTATATACTTTGGCGAAGTTTTTAATTAAAATTGCAGGAGCCTTGAGATTAACATTTATATGCTTTAAAAAACTTTTGTCAGAAAAATCAGTCAAATTATCATTTTCAAAAACTGACGCGTTATTAATTAAACAATCTAAACCTTTCATTTTTTTATATGCATAAGGAATTATTTTTTGAGTTTGTCTAAAATTATTTAATTCAGCTTTAAAAAGATAAACAATAGAACCTAAATTTTCTAGCTCTTTTTTTAGTTTTTTTGCAGCAAAATAAGATTTCGAATAATGAATAACAATTTGAGTATCGTAACTTGCTAGTTCTAAAGCTATAGATCTACCAATTCGATTTGCCCCACCAGTAACTATTATTTTTTTGGCTTCCATTTTTTTTGTTGCTTCTTTACTTTAGTCCCAGGCATACCAAGCGTTGATCTACCTTTTGGATAAACTTTATTTTTAAGGTTATACTGACCTATTTTTGGGTTCAAAGTTATTTCTAATTCACTAGCCTCTAATTTTCTTATTTCATCTCTTATCTTAGCTGCTTCCTCAAACTCTAGATTGGCAGCTGACTCTTTCATCTTTTTATTTAATCCTTTAAGATGTTTTTTTAGATTACCTCCAATATTAGAGTCTTTAATATTTACATAATCTTTTTCGTAAACTGACTCTAAAATATCTCCTATTTCTTTTTTTACTGATTCAGCTGTGATATTATTTTTTTTATTGTATTCTTGCTGCTTCGATCTTCTTCGATCGGTCTCTTTAATAGCTTTTTCTATACTTTTGGTTTTTTTATCTGCATACAGAATAACTTTTCCGTCAATATTTCTGGCAGCTCTTCCAATGGTTTGAATTAAAGATGTTTCTGACCTCAAAAATCCCTCTTTATCAGCATCTAGAATTCCTACCAACCCACACTCTGGAATATCTAGTCCTTCTCTTAAAAGATTTATTCCAACCAAAATATCAAATACTCCAAGTCTTAAATCTCTTATAATTTCAATCCTCTCTAATGTATCAATGTCAGAGTGCATGTATCTAACCTTCAGACCATTTTCATGAAGGTATTCTGTTAAATCTTCTGCCATTTTTTTTGTTAGTGTTGTTGCCAAAACACGATAGCCTTTTTCTATAACTTTTGCAGCTTCATGCATCAAATCATCCACTTGTGTTTTTGCTGGCCTAATCTCAACAGGCGGGTCAATCAACCCTGTTGGTCTAATTATTTGATCAATAAATTTGTTGTTAGTTTGTTTTAATTCCCAGGGGCCTGGTGTTGCAGAAACAAATACTGTTTGAGTCCTCATCATATCCCATTCTTCAAACTTAAGGGGTCTATTATCCATACAGGAAGGAAGTCTAAAACCATATTCAGCCAATGTACTCTTTCTTGTTCTATCTCCTTTGTACATCCCGTTTAATTGCGGTACTGTTACGTGACTTTCATCTACAAATATAATTGTGTTATCTGGAAAATATTCAAATAGTGTTGGTGGAGGTTCGCCAGCTTTTCTTCCAGATAAAAACCTAGAATAGTTTTCAATACCAGCACATGTTCCTGTAGCCTCTATCATTTCTAGATCAAACTTTGTTCTTTCTCTCAATCTTTGTTCTTCTAATAATTTGTTATTTGCTCTATGTTTTTTTAATGTCTCTGCTAACTCAGATTTTATTTGTTTAATTGCCTGCTCCATTGTTGGCTTAGGAGTTATATAGTGACTGTTTGCGTAAATCTTAATTATAGAATAACTATTAGTTTTATCCCCTGTTAAAGGATCAAATTCTTCTATTTTTTCTAATTTATTTAAATTAAAACTTATTCTCCACGCTCTATCTTCAAGGTGAGACGGAAAAATTTCTAAATTTTCTCCCCTCACTCTAAAAGTACCTCTAAAAAAATTTTGATCATTTCTTTTATATTGAAGCATTACAAATGTCCTTATTAATTCATCTCTACTATATTCGTTATTTTTTTTAAGCGTTATGGTCATCTTGCTATAAGCTTCTACTGATCCGAGCCCATAAATACATGAAACACTTGCTACAATGATAACGTCATCTCTCTCTAGCAATGATCTTGTCGCTGAGTGTCTCATTCTATCTATCTGCTCATTAATCGAAGCTTCTTTTTCTATGTAAGTATCTGACCTAGGAACATAAGCTTCTGGTGTATAATAGTCATAATAAGAAACAAAATATTCAACAGCATTATCTGGAAAAAAACTTTTAAATTCTCCATATAATTGCGCAGCTAAAGTTTTATTTGGAGCTAGGACCAAAGCGGGTCTATTAGTAGCTTCTATTACTTTAGCCATAGTAAAAGTTTTTCCAGAACCTGTCACCCCAAGCAGGACTTGTTCATTTTTTTTGTCTTTAATATTTTTAGTTAATAATTTTATAGCCTGAGGTTGATCACCAGCTGGTTGAAAGTCACTTTTAATTTTAAACTTAATACCACCTTCTAACTTCTTCTTAATAGAGTTGTTAGTAGTTTCAATATCTAGTATTTTTTCTTGATAAGTATTTTGCATTTTGTGTTATTAATAATTTAAAAAAAACATTATAAAATTCAATGAGCATAGTTTCCAACAGTTTAAAACGTATAAAACCGTCACCTACAATGGCCGTTACCTCAAAAGCCAGAGAAATGAGAGCTGCTGGTAGGGATATTATAGGTCTAGGGGCTGGAGAACCTGATTTTGACACCCCAGATAATATCAAAGAGGCAGCTATAGAAGCGATCAAAAAAGGAGACACAAAGTACACAGCGGTTGATGGTACCCCAGCTTTAAAAAAAGCAATACAAAATAAGTTCTCAAGAGAAAATGATTTATTCTATGAACTCGATCAGATAACGGTCGGAACAGGAGGGAAGCAAGTTCTATACAATGCTTTTATGGCAACGATTAATAAAGGGGATGAAGTTGTTATACCTGCTCCTTACTGGGTATCTTATCCAGATATTATTTTATTAGCTGGAGGAAAACCTAAAATAGTTAAATGTGATGAAAAAGAGAATTTTAAATTAACTCCTGAAAAATTAAATAAGGCTATAAATAAAAAAACTAAATGGGTAATTTTAAACTCTCCTTCAAATCCAACAGGCTCTGCTTACACAAAAAAAGAAATAGAGGATTTATCAAAAATTTTGATAAAATATAAAAAAGTTTATGTTTTAAGTGATGATATTTACGAACATATTACTTATGATAATTTTAATTTTTTTACAATTGCCCAAATTAAGTCACTTAAAGACAGAACATTAACTATGAATGGAGTAAGCAAATCTTATTCAATGACGGGCTGGAGAATAGGATATGCAGCTGGACCTAAAGAAATTATCAAAGCTATAGCAAAAATACAATCTCAATCTACAAGTAATCCGACTTCAATTAGTCAAGCTGCAGCTGTAGAAGCTCTTAACGGAGTACAAGACTTTATACAAGAACGAGCTAATTCTTTTAAAGAGAGAAGAGATTTTGTTGTCAGCAGCTTAAACAAAATTAATGGAATAAGTTGTTTAAAACCTCAAGGCGCATTTTATGTATTTCCTAGTTGTAAAAAATTATTAGGAAAGAAAAGAAAATTAAAAACAGATAAAGATTTTGTTGAAAAATTATTAGAAAAATCAGAAGTTGCTGTTGTTCAAGGTTCGGCTTTCGGTTTAGATGGATATTTTAGAATATCTTATGCAACTTCGATGGAAAAATTAAGAGAGGCAATGAAAAGAATAAAATATTTTTGTGATAGCCTTAATTAGAATGAGAAAGATATTTTTCAGCCTCCAAAGCTGACATACAACCCATACCTGCCGCTGTTACAGCTTGTCTAAAAATTTTATCTTTAACATCCCCAGCTGCAAATACTCCCTTAACATTCGTTTCAGTTGAGTCAGGTTTAGTTATTAAGTATCCTTCTTTATCCATTTGAAGTTGATCCTTAAACAAAGAAGTTGCAGGATCATGACCAATAGCAATAAATAGCCCGTCAACTTTTAATTCTTTAACTTTTTTGTCTTTTACATTTTTAATTTTTATTGCATTTACAGTCTTTGGTTCGTTTGTACCTATAACTTCCTCGACAACACTATCCCAGACTATCTCAATTTTTTTATTTGCTTTTAATTTTTCTTGAAGCAATTTTTCTGCTCTAAGTTCATTTCTTCTATGTATTAATTTTACCTTGGAAGCAAATTTTGTTAAAAACATAGCTTCTTCGACTGCTGCATTCCCACCACCCACAACTGCAACTTCTTTGTTCTTAAAAAAGAAACCATCGCAGGTAGCACATGCCGAGACTCCAAAACCTCTATACTTTTCTTCAGATTTTAAATTTAACCATCTCGCTTGGGCTCCAGTAGAAATTATTATTGAGTCAGCAGTATAAATCTGACCACTATCTCCTATTGCTTTAAAAGGTTTAATTGACAAATCAACTTTATTTATATGATCTTGAATCATTTCCGTACCTACAGCTTCAGCTTGACCTTTCATCTCTTCCATTAACCACGGTCCTTGAATAACCTTTGCGTAACCAGGGTAATTTTCCACGTCAGTCGTTGTGGTTAATTGTCCTCCAGGTTGAGAACCGTGAACAATTATTGGCTTTAACATAGCTCTCGCAGCATATATAGCTGCTGTATAGCCAGCTGGCCCTGATCCAAGTATTAACACTTTTGTGTGCTTAGTTGATTTATTATTCATTATGATATGTTTATATAGTAACTAATGTTGGAATTAAAAGCACTTCTTTTAACTCAGGGTATGCACGGCATGGTAAGCCAAGTAGAAGGTTTAGCAAAGGCATTAAAACTTAACTATAAACATCAAAACATTAAATTAAAAAAATTATGGAATTTTATTCCACCAAAATTTACTCCAATTTCAGAGAACTTATTAACAGAAAAATTTGTTTGTGATAGCAAGATTATCATTTCGTGTGGAAGAAAAAGTGTTATCCCATCCATAGCTTTAAAAAAAAGGTTGGGTAATCAAATTTTTAATATTCATATTCAAGATCCAAAAGTTTCTTTTCAGCATTTTGATCTAATAATTAGTCCTGAACATGACGGTATTAAAGGACAGAACATTTTGACTACAAAAGGTTCTATCCACTATTTAACAAAAAAAGAAATAGTAGAAAATATTAAATATTTACCCTTAGACAAAAATAAAAAAAAGATTGTAACCTTTGTTATTGGGGGGCCAAATAAATATTATGATTATTCTGACGATCAAATTCATCATCTTTTTAATAAAGTTAAAACAATGTTTACTCCTGACAAATATAAGATTGTTGTAATACCTTCCTATAGAACACCGGAAGAAATAATAAAGAGAGCCTATAATACATTCAGCGTTAACCATTACGTAGTTAAAAAAATTGATAAAAAAGCTTATCTAAGTTCATTGGCCTTAGCAGATTTTATAATTGTAACATGTGACTCAACTTCGATGATATCAGAGGCAGCAGTTACTGGTAAACCAGTTTATATGGCCATGATGAAACCAAAAAGAAGTATAAGACGTTTTCAAAGTTTCTATACTCAGTTTAAAGATCTTGGAGTGGCAAAAGAATTGAAAGACAATGTTGACAATTGGAGTTATGATAAGTTAGATGAAGTAAATAGAATTGCTCCTATAATAAAAGAAAAAATGAAATCAAATGGAATTATTTAAATCTTTAGAAAAAAGAACAAAACTATTTAGTACTCCTTTCAAGCATTTTGAAATAAATCAACCTCTTACAGAAAATGCTATTCAAGAGATTTCTAAAGCTGACATAGCCGACCCAAGAAAGCAAAATCTTAATTACGACGGGACCAGAGCCTTAGATGGTGGAGAGGGTAGCTTTAGAGCTGGCATTAAAGATGGTGGTAAAGCTAAAAAGTTAAGATGTTATGTTACTAAAGGTAACTCAAATCAATTTCCTTATCTTACAAGTTTTATTGAAGAGTTAAGATCACCTCAAGTTTATAAAAAGATCGGATCATTAATTGGAAAAGACTTAAATAATTCATATGTGAGACTAGAGGTAATTTGTGATCGTGAAGGTTTCTGGTTGAAACCTCATTGCGATATAGAGGAAAAATTGATGTCTTCTATCGTTTTTGTTAATATGCATAATGAGTCAGAAAATTTAGGAACAGATTTTTATGATGAAAAATTAAACAAAGTTAAAACGGTTCCTTATAAACATAATTATGGGTACTTCTTTACAAGCGGACCGAATACATGGCATGGAATGGAGAAAAAAGAAATTAGAAAAGAGAGAAGATGCATCCAGATAAACTACGTTACTTTTGAGACTGATTGGAAAGTAAAAAGTTAGATATCTTGCAAAGAAGTAACACTAATATTTTTAAATTTTAAAGATTTTATACCCTCTAAACAAACTTTTGCCGTTGACATATTGGTACAATAAGGAACTTTATTTGCTAAAGTGGCTCTTCTTAAAGCTATCGCATCGCTTAATTGAGACTCACTATTTCCGCCACCTGTATTAATAACTAAAGCTATTTTTTTAGCGTTAAGAACATCGACAATATGTGGAGATCCCTGATTTACTTTATTTATTTTCTTACACCTAATTCCATGTTGTCTTATATATTCAGCGGTACCTTCTGTTCCACAAAGTTTAAAATTCAATTTAACCAATTGTTTTGCTAATTGTACTCCTTCCTCTTTGTGACTATTTTTCAAAGAGATAAAAGCTAAACCACTCTTTGGAAGAGAATTGGAGGCTGCAATTTGACTTTTTGCAAATGCCATTCCAAAGTTTTTATCAAAGCCCATAACTTCACCTGTCGACTTCATTTCTGGCCCTAATAAAAGATCGCTATTTGGAAATTTATTAAATGGGAATACAGCCTCTTTTACTGCAAACATATTTTTAGCTTTACTTTTCAGATTGAATTTAGATAATTTTTCTCCAGTCATTACTCTGGAGGCTATTTTAGCAAGTGGTAAATTTTTTGCTTTTGAAACAAATGGAACTGTTCTACTTGCTCTTGGATTAACTTCTATTACATAAATCTCATCATTTTTAATAGCGTACTGCACATTCATAAAGCCTTTAACCTTTAGTGCTAAAGCTAATTTTTTTGTTTGATTTTCAATTTCTTTTATTAAAAAAGATTTGATTGAAACAGGCGGCAAACTACAAGCAGAATCACCAGAGTGTATTCCAGCTTCTTCTATGTGTTGCATAACACCTGCAACAAAAACATTTTTACCATCTGATATTGCATCAACATCTACTTCCATAGCGTTATCAATAAATTTATCTATTAAGATTGGATTTTTCTCTGCTACCTTAAATGCTTTCTTTACAAAGTCCTTAAGCTGTTTTTTTTCATGAACTATTTCCATGGCTCTTCCACCTAATACATACGAAGGTCTGACCATTAAAGGTAAGCCGATTTTTTTTGCAATTTTAATAGCCTGAGGAAAATTTTTTGCTATACCGCTTTTCGCCTGTTTTAGTTTTAGTCTATCCAACAATCCTCTGAATCTATCTCTATCTTCTGCCAGGTCAATTGACGCATACTGAGTTCCTAAAATTGGAAGTTTTTTTTCTTGTAAAAATTTTGCAAGTTTAATTGGTGTTTGCCCGCCAAATTGTGCAATAATTCCTTTTAAATTTCCTTTAGACTTCTCTCTTTTAATAATATTAAATACATATTCATCAATTAAAGGTTCAAAATATAATCTATCACTAGTGTCATAATCTGTTGAAACTGTTTCTGGATTACAATTAATCATTATCGTTTCATATTTAGCTTTTTTAAGAGCAAAACTAGCTTGACAGCAACAATAATCGAATTCTATTCCTTGACCAATTCTATTAGGACCTCCACCGAGTATTATAATTTTTTCTCTGTCAGAAGGATAAGCTTCACACTCTGAAATTAATGAAAAATTTCTTTGATAAGTAGAGTACATGTAAGGAGTAAAAGACTTAAACTCTGCAGCACAAGTATCTACTTTTTTATAAACGGGTAAAACTTTTAAGGCCTCTCTCTTCCTTCTAATTGCTTCTTCTGAGTTTTTTGTAAGTTCTGATAATTTTTTATCAGAAAAACCAATTGATTTAATATAATTGAATTCAATAAAATTTTTTGGAAGCCCGTTCTTCTTAATTTTCATTTCACTATCTATAATTTCTTTTATTTGATTTAAAAACCAAGGATCTATTTTTGATAGTTTGTGTATTTTATCAAAATTAATTTTTTTTCTAAAAGCTTCACCTACAAGCAAAATCTTATTTGGAACATTCTCTTTTAATTTTTTTTTAATTTGTTTAACATTTAAGTTAAATATTTGATCCAAACCTGAAAAACCTGTTTCCAAAGAAACCAAAGCTTTCTGCAAAGACTCTTTAAAATTTCTTCCTATCGCCATAGCCTCACCAACAGATTTCATAGAAGTGCCTAAAATTGCTGCTGAGGTTGAAAATTTTTCAAAAGTAAATCTTGGAATTTTAGTAACAACGTAGTCTATGGTTGGCTCAAAAGAGGCTGGTGTAACTTTAGTAATTTCGTTTTTTAATTCATCCAAGGTATATCCAACTGCTAACTTTGCAGCAACTTTTGCTATTGGAAAACCAGTTGCTTTAGAAGCTAAAGCTGACGATCTTGAAACTCTAGGGTTCATTTCAATAATTACCATTCTTCCATTTTTCGGATTGATAGCAAATTGAACATTTGATCCACCAGTTTCAACTCCAATTTTTCTTAAACAAGCTATAGAAGCGTTTCTCATGACTTGATATTCTTTATCAGTTAAGGTTAGGGCAGGAGCAATCGTTACAGAATCCCCAGTATGAATTCCCATAGGATCTAAATTTTCAATTGAACAAATTATTATACAATTATCTCTTTTGTCTCTTACAACCTCCATTTCAAATTCCTTCCAACCCTCTAAACATTCTTCAACTAGAACCTGTTTTACAGGAGATTCATGAAGACCATTTTTTATTATTTTGAAAAATTCTTTTTTGTTTTTAGCAATTCCTCCTCCTAGACCACCCAAGGTGAAAGCTGGTCTTATTATTGCAGGTAATCCAATTTGTTTTAAAACTCTTGAAGCTTGGTTAAAATTATTCACGATTTTAGATTTTGGTAAATCTAAACCAATTTCAATCATATTTTTTCTAAATTTTTTTCTATCCTCTGCATTTGCTATTGCTTTTGAGTTGGCACCTATTAATTCAATTTTATATTTTTTAAGTATGCCTTTTTTTTCAGCCTCCATTGCTAAATTTAATGCAGTTTGACCACCCATAGTTGGCAAAATAGCATTAGGCTTCTCTTTGAGAAGAATTTTTTCAAGAACCTCTAATGTAATAGGTTCTATATAAGTTTTATCAGCAACATTAGGATCCGTCATGATTGTTGCAGGATTAGAATTAATCAAAATTACTTTAAAACCTTCATCTTTAAGAGCTTTGCATGCTTGAGTGCCCGAGTAGTCAAATTCACAGGCTTGACCAATAATGATTGGACCCGCTCCTACAACTAATACTTTTTTAATATCTTTTCTTTTTGGCATTTTTTTTCATACTCTTAATAAATTGTTTGAATAAATACACACTATCTTGCGGACCAGGATTAGACTCAGGATGATATTGAACTGAAAAAACTGGTTTATTTTTTAACTGAATACCCTCAATACTATTGTCAAAAAGAGACTGATGAGTAATCTTTATATTTTTAGGTAAATTTTTTCTAACAACTTCAAAACCATGATTTTGACTTGTTATTTCTACATTGCCCTCAATTAAATTCTTAACCGGGTGATTAGCCCCTCTATGGCCTAGTTTCATTTTTTCAGTTCTTGCTCCCAAAGATAAAGATAATAGTTGATGACCCAAACAGATACCAAAGATAGGCAAATTATTTTTAATTAATTCTTGGATAATTGGTATAGCGTATTTTCCAGTTGCTGCAGGATCTCCAGGACCATTTGATAAAAATATTCCATTAGGTTTAAGTTTAAGTATATCCAATACATTTGTTTTACACGAAACGATCGTGACCTTACATTTGAAGTCTGAAAAATATCTTAAAATATTTTTTTTAATTCCATAATCAATTGCTACAACATGCAATAATTTCTTTTTATTTTTTAAAAAACCTTCACCTTTTTTCCAAGTTTTAAAGTCTTGCCAGACGTAATTTTTTTTTGTTGTTACTTTTTCAGCTAAATCTAGATTTTTAAGTCCACTCCATTTTTGAGTAGTTTTAAGTAGTTTTTTGATATTAAAAATTTTTTTTTTAAAAAAAGATATTGTTCCCTTCGGAGCGCCTTTATCTCTGATGAAATTTGTCAAATTTCTGGTATCGATACCGGTAATTCCAACAATTTTATTTTTTCTTAACCACTCATCTAAGTGTTTTAAAGATCTATAATTAGAAGGATCGGTTATCTCTGTGTTAATAATAACTCCCTTGGTCCATATCCTATCAGACTCATGATCTTCTTTATTAGTTCCTACATTTCCAACATGAGGAAAAGTAAAATTAATAATTTGATCAGCGTAGGAAGGATCAGAAATTATTTCTTGGTACCCGGTAATTGAAGTATTAAAACAGACTTCTCCAGTTGCAACGCCTTGATAGCCTAAACCCGCACCTTTAAAAAACTTACCGTTCTGAAGAACTAAAATAGCAGTGGAATCGATCTTTTTAAGATTTTTTTTAGAGTTTATATTTTGACTAATCTTCTTCAAATACAACTCATGAGTTAAAGTAAAAAACTTATAAACATGATTTTGCGAAACATATGAAATAGAAATATAATCGTCAAGAAAGTTCTTTTTATTTTAGGTAAGAATTGTGATTAAAATAAATTTAAAATTTATGCCTCTTAAAAAACAAATAGAAGACAAGCTAAACGAAGCATTAAAAGCTAAAGATAAAAATACCTATCCAACTTTAAGGCTTATAGTCTCAGCGATAAAAGATGCTGAAATAGCAGGTCGTTCTAAAGGTCTTAAAGAGATTAAAGACTCTGACATAAGTGGCATTTTAAAAAAGATGATTAAACAAAGGAATGAATCTTGTGAGGTTTACAAAAAGGCTGGTCGAACTGAACTTTTGGAAAATGAGACTAAAGAAATAAAAATTATAGGTACTTTTTTGCCTAAACAACTGAGCGAAGAGGAAACAAAAAAAATTTGTGAGGAAATAATTAAGTCAGTCGAAGCCTCATCAATGAAAGACATGGGGAAAGTTATGGGAGCAATGAAAGCAAAATATGCTGATACTTTGGACTTTTCAAAAGTAAGTAGAATCATTAAAGGACTTTTAAATTAGATGAAATATCCAAAAGAATATCTTGATGAAATAAAATTAAGATTAAAAGTTTCCCAAGTTGTAAGTAAAACAGTACAACTTAAAAAAAGAGGAAAAGAATTTATAGGTCTTTCACCATTTAAAAATGAAAAAAGTCCATCTTTTACCGTAAATGACGAAAAAGAGTTTTATCATTGTTTTAGTAGTGGTGAGCATGGAAATATTTTTGATTTTTTAATGAAAACAAAATCTATTGGATTTGGTGAAGCAGTAAAAATCTTAGCAGCAGAAGCCGGAATGCAGCCTTACAGATTTTCAAATTTTGATAAGAAAAAAGATATACGTTATCAAACTTACAAAAGTATTTACAAAGAATATGCTAATTATTTTGCATCAGAACTATTTAATAAACAAAATGAGAATGCGCTTAATTACCTAATTAGAAGAGGGTTAAGTAAAAATATAATTAAAGAATTTAATCTAGGATTTGTGCCATGGAAAAATGATTTTTATAAAAACCTTTTATCAAAATATTCTGAAGAGGAAATTGGTTTAACAGGACTATATTACAAAAACGATAAAAGCGGGAAATTTATCGACAGATTTAATTCTAGAATAATTTTTCCTATCAATAATATTCAAGGTGATGCCATTGCATTTGGTGGAAGAATTATTCAACAAAATAAATTAGCAAAATATATTAACAGTCCTGAAACAGAGTTTTATAAAAAAGGAAATATCATTTTTAATTTAGATAAGGCTAAACAATGTAGAGTTGATACAAATAATATAATTGTAGTAGAGGGCTATATGGATGTAGTGAGTGTTTATGCATCAGGTATAAAAAATGTAATATCAAACTCTGGTACTGCATTGACAGAAAGACAGATCAACTTAATCTGGAAATTCTTTTCAAATCCAATTATATGTTTAGATGGTGATCAGAGCGGTCAAAAAGCAGCTTTACGTATTGCTGAAAAACTTTTTCCTCATATAAACGATGAAAACAAAATTCACTTTTCTATACTTCCAGATGGATGCGATCCTGATGACTATATTAAAAAAAATAGTAAGGACAAATTTTTAAACTTGTTAAATAATAAGATAATTATTCAAGATTATATTTGGAATCATTATTTTAGCAGGGTGAATAGATCAAATCCTTTTGAAATTTCAAAATTTGAAAAAGAGATTAAAAGACTTTGCTACACAATCAAAGATGAAACTCTCCAAAAATATGTTTTAGAAGGTTATTTAAATAAGATCAAAAGGTTTACTCCGATTCAAAATCTAAGAGGAGCTTATAACAAGTTCTACAAAGGAAATAAAAATGATTATTTTTTATTAAATGAAACAAAATCCCTTCATGCTAAAAAAAATAACTTTTCTAAATTTGAAATTAAAGAATTTTCAATATTATTTATTATCCTAAATTATTTTGATATAGCTTTAAAAAAATCTACTGAGCTTTCTAATATCGTTTTTATTTCTGAAAAAAACGAAGGTTTGAAAAATTTGATTATTGATTCACTAGTTAAAGGTGAAGATAAGCAAGTTATACAATCTAGTTTAATTAGCAAATATAAAGAATTAATTAATAAAATTAATGAAAATTCAAGTATTCAAATTATTTTAAAGGAAAAAAACGAATTATCGATAATAGAATTTCTAGATGAACTTATCGATGAACTTAAAGAACTTTATAATTTGAAGAAGATAGAATCTTTAGAAAAAAAACTAATAAATAACCTAGACGAAAACTCATATTCAGAGCTTTTAAAGCTTAAAAGCCAGATAAATAGGGAGTAAAAAAAGATAGATTTTTTCAAACTAGTCACTATATATAATCCACTACCCAAACATATTTAAATGGCTGAAAAAATAATAACAAAATCTTTTGAAAGACTGCTGGACAAAGGTAAACATCGGGGTTTCATTACATATGAAGAATTAGGTAAGTCTTTGGGGAAAAGAAATGGCACCCCTGAAAATATTGAAAAGGCTTTAATAGTTTTAGTTGATGAAAAAATTACTCTAGTAGAAAAAAAGTCTCAATTTCAATCTAATAAAAAAAAGGAGACAACAAGTTCTACTGAGGAAAAAACTTCTGATAAAAGTGATGATCCAATTCGAATGTATCTTAGAGAAATGGGAGGTGTCGAACTTCTTTCAAGAGAAGGAGAAATAGCAATAGCTAAAAGAATAGAAGCAGGAAAAGATGTAATGATAAATGCTTTAACTCAAAGTCCTTTGGTTGGTAAAAAAATATTTGAATGGAAAGATCTAATTGAGAAACAACAGCTTTTAGTAAGAGATATAATTGATATTGACTCTACTTATGAGGATTTTGAGGCTTTAGCAGAGGGAGATGATTTAAAGATTAATAAAAAAGATAAAGATAAAGAATTAAAAAATGAGGACAATAAAAAACCTGAGGAAGAAAATGTAACTGACGATGATGAATTTAATGTTTCTCTAGCAAAAATGGAGGAAGAGATTAAACCTAAAATTTTGAATATTTTAGACTCTTTAAATAAAAACTATTCCAAACTTCAAAAATATCAAAAAGAAAAACTAGAGTGTTTATTAGATGCAAAAGAATTATCAGTCTCAAAAAATAAAAATTTTAAAAAGATCCAAGGTGTCTTAGTCGACAATTTTAAAAATTTACAGTTAGCGCCTCATATAGTGGAGGAATTGGTACAATCCCATTACAAAGAAAATAAAAAGATAGTCTCTCTCGAGGGCGTTCTTTTAAGATTAGCTATGGATAATAAAATTACTAGAGAGGAATTCCTAAAATATTATTTGGGTAATGAAATCAATCCAAAATTTGAGTCATTTTTAAAAGAAAATAACGTTTGGAAAGCATTTTTTAAGAAATACAAAAAAGATTTTTCTGAAATTAAAGAAAGATTAGTAGAGTTTAGTAAAAAAATAGGCCTTTCAGTTGGTGAATTTAAAAGATTAGTAAGTAGAATTCAGAAAGGAGAAAGGGAGTCAAGAATAGCAAAAAAAGAAATGGTAGAAGCTAACTTGAGATTGGTAATTTCTATTGCAAAAAAATATACTAATCGAGGACTTCAATTTTTAGATCTTATACAAGAAGGTAATATTGGATTAATGAAAGCTGTAGATAAATTTGAGTATCGACGTGGTTATAAATTTTCTACTTACGCTACATGGTGGATAAGACAAGCCATAACAAGATCTATTGCTGATCAAGCAAGAACCATAAGAATTCCGGTTCATATGATAGAAACAATTAATAAGATCGTTCGAACTCAAAGACAGATTATGAGTGAATTCGGTAGAGAGCCGACACCTGAAGAGTTAGCAAAAAAACTAGCAATGCCTTTAGAAAAAGTTAGAAAAGTTTTAAAAATTGCTAAAGAACCTGTTTCACTTGAAACTCCTGTAGGTGATGAAGAAGATAGTAGCTTAGGAGACTTTATTGAGGATAAAAATGCTCTACAACCTCTTGATACAGCGATACAATCAAATTTAAGTGAGTCTACGACTAAAATTTTAGCTTCACTTACCCCGCGAGAGGAAAGAGTCTTAAGGATGCGTTTTGGAATCGGCATGAATACTGATCACACTCTTGAAGAAGTTGGTTTGCAATTCTCTGTTACTAGGGAAAGAATTAGACAAATTGAGGCTAAAGCACTCAGAAAACTCAAGCATCCAAGTAGATCAAAACAACTAAAAAGTTTTCTAGAAAAATAATTCTTTCTATTGTAAAACAATGATAAGGGCCTGTAGCTCAGTTGGTTAGAGCAGTACACTCATAATGTATTGGTCCCAGGTTCGAGTCCTGGCGGGCCCACCAATAAAATTAATACTTTTAAAAATTTGTTGTTGGGATTACTTACTTTTTATTAATAAATTCATCAAGTTTTGCTATAAGAACATTAATATCATTATTATTAGATCCTAATATTGAAGCGAACTCTTCTTTTTGAGCTCTAGCTAAACTTAATCCTTCTACAATTAAATCTCTAATTAAAGGTTTTTCAGGATTTTTAGTATAAATCCTCCAATCAATTTTAATTTCTAGCTGATTTTCACTTTTAGGAATTAAAGATTTAACAATTGTATAATTTGAACTTTTTTTTTCAGCGCTTATAACTTTAAATTTATTTGATGAATAATCAGTCAACCTTGAAGTTAATGTCTTTAAGAAGTATTTCTCAAAAGAAGACTGGTAAAGTTTTAAATCATCTTTATTAATTGATTTTCTCAATTCTCCTAGCGTGTACAATCCTAAAGCATTTATATCAACATTTTCTAAGGCAACGTTCTCAATAAAATCCTCTTTTTGATCTTTATTTAAGTTTTTGTCTGAAAGTTTAGTAAGAGCATCATTAACTAATTCAGA
>CABYYE010000006.1 GCA_902523095.1 uncultured Pelagibacteraceae bacterium
CGTGAACAGTTTCTCCTTTAGGGGTTTTAAAAATCATATTCAAATTTTGAGATATTAAATTGCTCATAGAATAATTATATTAGATATTGTTAGAAAAAATAGGCACCAATTTATTCAATTGGCGCCTATTGATTTTACTCTTAAAAAACTACGGTAAAAACTTAGTAGTTACCGTTCCTCTTGGAGTGTCAAAACCTTTTAAAAATTTAGCAAGGTTTCCACTCTTCATAGATTTTTTTGTTTCTTTTGGTGTTAAGAATTTGAAGCCACCTAAAGTTTCTTTCATGTCAGCAACTTTCATTTCTGACTCTTTAGACATAGCTTTCATATCACTTTTACCATTTCTATATCTCTCGTTAGCTTCATGAGTCAACTCAACGAATGATTTTAACATTCCTGGATTTTCTTTCATGAATTTGTTTGTTACAGAAACGATATCAATACCCATAATTCCACCAGCACGTGCCTCATCTACTGTTAGAAGTCTTGTTCCAACTGATGTTGCTGACTTAATAGAGTTACCACCAAATAAACATGCCATTACAACGTCACCACTTACTAGTGCAGCTGCACCCTCTTCAGGGTCCATAGCAATAATGTTCATTTTTTTTCTGTCGGCTCCAACCATTTTCATACTTTCAGTGAAAACGTACTCAGCCATAGTTCCTAGTGGAACTGCAACTTTTTTGCCTTCAAGCTCAGATGCGTTAGCCTTTGTAATTCCAGATTTATTAGAAGTAACACAAGTTGTTCCTCCCATACCGTATTCCATAGCTACGTCTACCAATTTTATTGGCGCTTTTGCCTTAACAGCATTTATGTAGGGCATTAATCCTTGTGAATAAGAGATATCAATGTCTCCTGCTAACATAGCGTCTGTCATTGCAACACCATTACTAAAATTTGTCCATTTTACTGGAACGCCTAGTGCTTTCGAATATGCTTTTTTGTTCATGTCCTCAAGATTCGGAGATGGCCACTCCAAAAAGTACGCTACTCTAACTTCTTTAGCAGCTGCATTAGCTACTGAAGCGTTTAAAGAAAACGCAAATAAAATCCCAAGAACTGTGCTTATTATTTTTTTCATAGTTCTCCCATATGGTTTGTTAATTAGTTCGATTTAAAATTAAAATTTTACTTAAGTAAATAGCAAGGTTGCTTTTTTTATGCATACCTATTATTCCACCCCCTACAATCATTAGATCAGCTGTGTTCTTTTTAGGTTCAATCAAGAGTTGTATACAATATTTCTTGATTTAATTTAGCAAATGTCTACTAATTTACTTATGAGCTCATCAAATAGAACAAATATTCCAAATTCTCTCAATGAACATTGGATGCCGTTTACTGATAATAAAAATTTTAAAAAAAATCCAAGATTAATTACAGATGCTAAAGGTGTTTATTTAACCAATCATGAGGGTAAAAAAATGATAGATGCAAGTTCTGGTTTATTCTGTAATCCTTTAGGGCATGGAAGAAAAGAAATTACTGAAGCAGTATCAAAACAATTGGACAAATTAGATTATTGTCAACCATTTAATCAAGGTTTCGGAGGGTCATTTGAGCTTGCTACTAGAATAGCAAAAAAAACTCCAGAGGGTATTAATAGAATATTTTATACTATTTGTGGGTCAACAGCTGTTGAGACTGCAATAAAAATTTCAATAGCATACCACAGAGCTAAAGGAGACTCTAAGAGATTTAGATTTGTAGGTCGGGAGCGAGGTTATCATGGAATGAATATTGGGGCTACTACAGTTGGAGGAATGATTAATAACGTTAAAACATTTGCAAGTGTATTAATGCCAGGTGTTCAACATATGAGACATACACATTTACCAGAACATAAATTCGTTAAAGGTCAGCCTGAAACTGGAGTGGAGATGGCAGAAGATCTAGAACGAATAGCAATGAATTTCGGAGGAGAAAATATTGCTGCTTGTATTGTTGAACCTATAGCAGGTTCTACAGGAACATTAATACCACCAAAAGGTTACTTAAAACGTTTAAGGGAAATTTGCGACAAGCATGGAATATTATTAATTTTCGATGAAGTAATTACTGGTTGGGGAAGAACGGGTTCAGCATTTGCATCTCAAGAGTTTGGAGTTAAACCAGATTTAATGACAATGGCAAAAGCTACAACAAATGGAGTTGTTCCTATGGGTGTAGTAGCAGTTAAAGAAGAAATTTATGATACAGTTTTAGACTCTTCATCAGGTGCACCAGATGGAACACCCGAGTTATTTCATGGATATACATATTCAGGAATACCAGTAGCAGTAGCGGCAGCTTTAGCAGTTCAAGATATTTTTGATAAAGAGGATATTTTTAAAAGAGCTAAAGAGATGTCACCTTATTTTCAAGATGGATTACATTCTCTTAAAGATCTTAAAGAAGTTGTTAGTATAAGAGGCTATGGAATGATGGGTGGTATTGAAATGAAAATGAAAGATAAACCAGGAAAGTCTGGATTCCAGACTTTTAAACATTGCTATGACGCAGGTGTAAACTTTAAAAACACCGGAGATACATTAATAATTGCACCGCAATTTATATGTGAAAAAAAACACATAGATGAGATAATAAATAAACTAAGAACAGGTATAGAAAATTATTCGAAATCTTAAATGATTATTGGAGTTCCAAAAGAAATTAAACTTCAAGAGCATAGAATTGGTCTTACCCCAAACAGTGTTAAAACATTATGTGATAAAGGGCATAAAATTCTTGTAGAAAGTAATGGAGGTTTTGAAGCTGGATTTACCAATGAAGATTACCTAAAAGCTGGAGCAGAAATTCGTAAAACACCTGAAGAAATTTTTAAACAAGCTGAAATAATAGTTAAAGTAAAAGAACCTCTTATGAACGAAGTAAAAATGATAAGAGAGGGCCAAATTATATATACTTACTTACATTTAGCAGCTGCAAAAGAGTTAACTGAGGGATTAATTAAAACAAAATCAATTTGTATTGCATATGAAACAGTTACAGATGATAGTGGACGTCTCCCTTTGCTAGCACCAATGAGCGCTGTAGCTGGAAGAATGTCTATACAAGCTGGCGCTCATTCATTAGAAAAAAATCAAAAGGGACGAGGTTTATTGTTAGGTGGAGCTCCTGGTGTAGAACCCGCTAACATTGTGATTTTGGGAGGAGGGGTTGTTGGAGAAAATGCGGCAATAATAGCAACTGGAATGCAAGGAAAAGTTTATGTTGTAGATAAGTCAAAAAAAAGATTAGAGGAACTTCATAAACAATTTGGAGATAAAATTATTCCGACCGATAGTGAAAAGACAGATTTAAAAAAATTAGTCTCCGAATGTGATTTATTGGTTGGAGGAGTTTTAATTCCAGGAGCTGAAGCTCCAAAATTAGTTACAAAAGAAATGATCAAATCTATGAAAAGAGGTTCAGTAGTTGTTGATGTAGCTATTGATCAAGGAGGTTGTGTTGAAACAAGCAAACCAACTACACACGCTGACCCAACTTTTTTAGTTGATAATGTTGTACATTATTGTGTTGCTAACATGCCAGGTGGTGTGCCCAGAACTTCAACTATGGCTCTTAATGAAGCTACATTACCACTCTTGATAAAAATTGCTGAAGATGGATATAAAAAAACACTACTTAATGACAAGAATTATTTAGCTGGCCTTAATATACATAAAGGCAAAGTCACCTTTAGAGGTGTTGCAGAAGCTCTAAATCTTAAATTTACTCCACCTGAAGAAGCTATAAACGATTAAAGATTTCATCATTTTGGGCCTTTAATGGATTTGCGACCCATTATGTACTCTAAAAACATATCTAAGAAACAATAGATGTGCCAAAATTAATTAATTATGAGTTCAGAAGTAAAATTTAAAAATCACGTGGTAACAGAAGATAATAGCAGCAAATCAAGAGTTAAAATGACCGACCTGCTAGTTAGACTTGCAAAAGAAAAAAAACACGAAAGAAACAGCAATATAGTTCTTTCAATAGCTACAGTATCAGCAGTTGCAGTTTTAGGTATAATTCTAAGCATTTAACTGTCACATTAGATCATCAAAACTACAATCTTTAAGGTCTATTGATTGTTGTTTATAATCTCTAACTAAAGTAATTTTACTATCCTATGAATATTGCTTTTTTTGTTGGAGAGATGAATTTTAGAGGTGTAGCAAATTCAACTTACTTATACTCTCATTACAACGAAAGAATTTTAAAAAATAAATCTTATATTTTTTATGACGAAACAAACACTAGAAATAATCTAGAGGTTTTGAATAAATTTAAAAAAAGGTTTGATGTCAGAGGTGTTAAAAGTTTACAAGAAATTGAAACTTTTAAAGCAAAGCTCAAATTAAAATACTTATATATACAAAAAGGTGGAAAAAAAGATCAATGGCATTTACACAATCTTAAAACATTTATTCATTCAGTTTATCCGCAAAAAATAAAAGAGGTTCATGGTCATAAATATGTGTTCATATCAGAGTGGATGACAAGTAAAATAAGCAATAATAAAATACCATTTGTTCCTTACATAGTTGAATTAAAAAAAGTAAATAATAGTTTAAAAACAAAACTAAAAATAAGTAAAAATCAAATTGTATTTGGTTGTCATGGAGGAAACAGTAGTTTCGATTTAAATTTTGTACAAGACACTATTAAAGATATAGTCAAAAAAAAAAAAAATTATGTATTTTTATTTTTTAATATTAAAAAATTTTGTAATCATCCAAGAGTCATATTTCTCAAAGGATCTTCTAATGAAATTTTTAAGCGTAAATTCTTAAATACCTGTGATGCAATGATTTATGGAAGAAGTTTAGGCGAGTCGTTTGGCTTAGCTTGTGCTGAATTCGCTTATCTGAATAAACTTATTATTTCTTACAAATTTAATAGACACAGAGCACATTTATATCACCTTAATCAAAAAGATTTTATAGAATATTCCTCTAGGCGCTCACTTTTTGAAATTCTTGACAATTTTAAATTAATGAGACTAGGAAGGAAACAAACAAATAAATATCACAACTTTAATCCTAAATATGTAATGAGATTATTTAAAAAAGTATTTTTACAAAAGGAAACAAGTGAAAGGTTTTCAATAATTGATTATATAATTAATTATGTTGCTTTTATTAAGATGAACTATTTTTATTTAAGACACAAAATCTACAATCATTATTATAGGTACATAGAGTCTAAATTTAACAATTAATAGATTAGATATTTTTTAAGTCAGAAACCATCATTTCTTTAACTAAGTTTTTAAAACTTGTTTTTGGTTTCCATTTTAATTCACGCTTTGCTTTTGAGGCATCACCTCTTAATTCATTTACATCTGTAGGTCTAAAATATACTGGATCAACTTTGACATGAACTTTACCCGTTTTTTTATTATAACCAACTTCTTTTAGTCCTTTTCCCCTCCATGAAATATTTATACTGATAAATTTAAAAGCCTCTTCAACGAATTCTTTTACTGTATAACTTTTTCCAGTTGCAATAACGTAGTCTGATGGTTTTTTTGTTTTTAGCATTAACCACATACTTTCCACATAATCCTTTGCTGAACCCCAGTCTCTTTTCGCATTTAAATTACCTAAAGTAAAAAATTCTCTTTTTTTTCTGAAAATTTCACTTACAGCTCTCGTTATTTTTCTTGAAACAAAAGTTTCACCTCTTCTAGGACCTTCATGATTGAATAAAATTCCGTTAACAGCAAATATATTATATGCCTCTCTGTAATTAACAGTTGTCCAATAAGCATAAAGTTTTGAAATAGCGTAGGGACTTCTTGGTCTAAAAGGTGTGTTTTCATTTTGAGGAATATTTGTATTACCAAAAATTTCTGATGTTGAAGCTTGATAAAACTTAGTTTTTTTTTGTAATTTTAGAACTCTTATTGCCTCTAATATTCTCAAAGTACCTAAAGCATCGGCGTTTGCGGAATATTCAGGTATTTCAAAACTAGTATGAACATGTGATTGAGCTCCAAGATTATAAATTTCATCAGGTTTAGTGGATTGGATTACTCTTAAAATATTGCTTGAGTCAGTTAAATCACCATAATAAGGAATGAAATTTTTTGATTGTTTTAAATCATTATATATATGATCTATCCTTTTAGTGTTAAAACTTGAGGATCTTCTTTTTACGCCGATTATCTTATAACCTTTATTAATTAAAAAATCAGTAAGGTAAGAACCATCTTGCCCTGTCACACCAGTTATAAGCGCAGTTTTTCTCATAATTTGTCAATCATCAATAAATTTTTTGTTAAAAGTTTGACTGAGTTTTGGTCAATTTTATTTGGATGTAAACCAATAAAAAAACCTCTTTTTTCAATTTCATCAGCATTTTTAAATTTTTCTTTGTATTTGTTTAGATTATATAACTTTGAAACAGGTTGATTTAAAAAATTTCCACTTATAATTGGTCTAGTTTCAATACCTTGATTATTTAAATAATTTAAAAATCTTTGTTTTCTATTCAAAAATTTTTTATGAATTAATATAGGCAGCCCAAACCAACTTGGGGTAACTTTTTTTGTAGGATCTAAAAATTCAATTTGATTTCTCCAGTTTTTAGAATTTTTAATTGATTCAATTATTTTTCTTCTATTGGTTGACCTATTGTTGATCATCTTATTTAACCTTTTAAACTGGTTTAAACCAATTGCAGCTGTAATATCAGTCGGCCTTAAATTAAAACCTGAATTTATAAAGTTAAAATTATTTTTTTTACTTATATTCAATCCTCTGTCCCAACCATGAGCTCTTAGACTATGAATTATCTTGTAATCCTCATAATCATTACAAACAATCATACCTCCTTCACCAGCGGAAATTTGATGAGAAACAAAAAAAGAAAAAGTACCAAATCTTCCAAAGCTTCCTAATTTCTTGTTAGCGTATTTTGAGCCCAAAGATTCGCAAGTGTCCTCAATTAATACTAGTTTTCTTTTCTTAATTATTTTTTTGAGTTCATTCATGTTGGTTGAATTTCCTAAAACGTGTACCGCTAAAATAGCTTTAGTTTTATTCGTTAATTTTTTTTTCAAATCATCAAGATCAATATTAAAAGTTTTTAAATCTACATCTACAAATCTAGGTTTGAGTCCAGCCTGAATGATCGGCCATAATGAAGTAGACCAACAAATTGCAGGAATGATACATTCACTATTAGGTTTCAGTCTTTTTTTAAATTTTGGATTAATCAATGCAAAAAAAGCCAATAAGTTGGCTGAAGATCCTGAATTTACCATTAAAGCATATTTTACACCTAAATATTTAGCAAATTTTTTTTCAAAATCTTTAGTGATTTTACTCATAGTAATTATTTTTTTTGTGGAAAGTACTTTACGACCTGACAACATATCGCTTTCAGAAAAAGGAAATCCAACTAAAGGATATTTCATCATCTTCATTATAATTTTTTTTCTCCTTCATTAGTTACAACATGAGGATAAGGCATTACGAACATTAATTTCCCTCCCTTTTGAATATATTCTTTTTCTCTATTTACAACTTCTGTTTTAAAATTCCAGGGTAAAACAATGAATGCTTCAGGATTAATTTCCCGGGCTTTTTTTTCAGAAATAAGCTCTATATCAGATCCTAAACACTTTAAACCTACTTTTTCAGAATTTCTCTCACTAATGAAAGGAATTTTTTCCTTAGAGAGACCAAAGTGTTGAAGAATAATATTTCCTTTTGTACTAGCACCAAGACCTAAGACTTTTTTATCAGCACTTAATATATTGTTAACAAAATTTACAGTTTTGTTTTTCAGTTCAGAAATTGTTTTATCAAAGTCAAAAAAAGTTTGAGGATTAGATAAATCAAATTTTTCCTCTTCTTTTCTTAGTAAATCTAACTTATTCATAAATTTTTCTTGATCGTATTTTTTAGTTTTATCTTTGCAAACGTAAAGTCTTATACTTCCTCCGTTTACACTATTTGTTTCAGCATAAAAACATTTTAAATTAAATTGTTTAATTAATTTTTCAAAAGTTGAAATAGAGTAATAAGATAAATGTTCATGGCAAATATCATAAAAATTATTAAATCTTAACATAGAAACCAGGTAGCTAATTTGACAACACCAAATTCCATCATCGTCTAGTATTTTATAAATATCGTTAACAAAATTTTTAGGATTTTCTAGATCATAAAACATTGCACAAGATGTTATAATTTTTGCTTTTTTGAATTTTGTATTAAAATCTTTAGAATTAAAATAATCATTAATAATATTAATATTTTTACCTTCATCAATATATTTAATATTTTGAGCTGGCTCATAACCTATAAGGTTATATCCCTTTTGATAAAAATTAAGTAAAGTACAATCGTTAGATCCAATGTCTACAATAGTGTCATTTTTTTTAGGTTTTGCTATCTCAATAGCTTGATCAACTAGATTTTTTAAATCTTTTCTCATGGTATCATTTGTTGCGGATCTATAAAAATACTCTTTGTACAACAAATCAGCTTCAGTAATTTCTTTTAATTGAAGCAAACCACAATTTTTCGTATTTTTTGTTTGATCGCACAAAACAAGTGTTAAAGGTGATTTAATTTTTGCTAAAACGTTATTTTCATTAGTTTTGACAAAAGTTGGTGAGAGAAATTGTTCTTCCAAAGTTAGAACCTCTGTTAGATCAGAGCTCTCACAAATTTTACAATTTTTAAGATGTTTGATTTTTTGTTCGTTGCTCATTTAAATTACTATTTTAATTTATGTTGTTTTACTTCTTTAATACTTGAATCTAATAACTGATTAATTTTTGATTTAATCTTTGCTCTATCATCATTTGCTTTATATTCTTTTCTTGAAATTTCAATAAAAGATTTGTCAAATTTTTTTGTTTTTTCAAAATTCCTCTTGATATTTTCTATATCCCATATTTCTTTATTAACATTTTTTAATTTATTATATAACTCATCAATTTGGTCATTGCTTTGAATGTTATCTTTCTTAATCTTTATCAATATTTCATATTCCTTTTTTACTTCTTTAAGCGCCATTGCATTTTCAACTTCTTTTAATTTTATTTCTAAAATTGAAATTTTATCCAATAATTCACCCTCTGAAATTTCTGTTAGAATTTTTCCCATATCAGACTATTGTTTTAAAATGAATATATTATATACATCATAGAGAACATAAATATAACAATAGAATTTGAAATTAAACAGTATGATACCATGGGCTAGACCAGATTTTTATGGCTTAGAAGAGAAATATGTTAAACAAGCCCTTAAATCTACTTGGATTTCTGACGGCCAATATATTAAAGATTTTGAAAAAAAATTTTCTAGATATTTGAATTCTAAACAGTCTGTTGCAGTAAGCAATGGGACATGCGCTATCCATCTTGTTTTTTTATCAATGGGTTTAAAAAAAGGTGATGAAATTATTGTACCTGGTTTTGGTTATATGGCCGCTGCTAACATCGCATTGCAAATGAATATAAAACCAGTTTTTGCAGATGTAGATCCCGATACTTATTGTGTTACAGCTGAAAGTATAAAAAAACAAATAACTAAAAAAACAAAATTAGTTGTTGTTACTCATACTTATGGAAATGTTTGTAATTTAACACCTATTGTAAAATTATTAAAAAGAAAAAAAATAATTTTATTAGAGGACACAGCAGAGTCATTTGGTTCTACTTATAAAAAAAAACAATCAGGTACATTTGGTGACATCGCTACCTTTAGTTTTCAAGCTACTAAAACAATAACAACTGGTGAAGGCGGTATGATAATTACAAAAATGGGTAATAATTTTATAAATAAAATTAGATCTTTGAGAAGTCATGGAGTTATAAAAAAAAGATATTATCACGTATATCCTGGACATAATTTTAGATTAACAAATATACAGGCAGCAATCGGTTGTGCTCAGCTTAAAAAATTTGCAAAAATTAAAAGAGAAAGGAAAAGAATATATAATTATTATAAAAAACTTTTTAAAGATATCAAAGGTATTAAGATTCAGAAATTTGAGAGCAGTATATCACCTGTTGTTTGGACATTTGCGCTTTCTATTAATGAAAAAATCTTCCCGAAAAGAGATAAGATAATCAATCTTTTAAAAAAGAAAAAAATTGAAACCAGAAATGGATTTTATTCTCCTTGCAGACTACCTATTTACAATAAATATAAAACTTCACATTTAAAAAACTCAAACAAGTTATCGAGAAAAGTGATTTGCTTACCATTTTATGCCAGTCTTAAAGATATCGAAATCAAACATATCTTTAAAGAATTTATTAAATTAAAAAAAAATTAAGACTTTAAATTATATAATTTTTCGCAAAGCTCTTCAAAATGAGATTGAAAATAGATGTCATAACCATGACCGCCGTTTGGATAAATTACTGGAAAATCTGGATATGACTCCATTATTCTTGGAATTTTTAGACCCTCAGCCATTGTAAAACCAAAGGATGAATTTCCTATAAAAAATTTTGATGATTTAATTATTTGAGCAGCCTCTAAAAAATCTTTACAATCATAATATTCCAAATTCGGTATTTCTTTTTTAAGGTCTTCGTACTCTTCTCTGAGACCCAGAAATAAAATGTTTTTATATTTTGATAAAAATTTATAATTTATAAAAATGTTTTTTCTTCTAGTGCTTCTCATAATAACAATTTTTTCTTTTATTGAATCATGATCATTTACAATTAAATATTGTTTTGATAAATCAGTATGAATACCTGTTAAATGAAAATACCATCTCACTTCATCCAAATTAAAATTCATCGGAATTTTTCTGAACAAGTCTAAATCTACGTCTATTTTTTGATTATTATAGATTTGCACCTCATTTAAATACTCTTGATGTTTTAGTAAAGGCAATACCATGTCTATCATCTTTTTTGACATATAAATTTTATCTCCAGAGTGTTTATAGCCTTCAATATGTTTTTCTAATGACTTATTAACTTGCAAATAAAGATTGCATTTATGCTTTTTTGAAAGTTCCTTCATCACAGGAAGAGAATTAATAACATCCCCCAAATGCCCTGAATGTAAAAAAGAAATCTCATTTTTTTTTAGATTTTTTTGTATTTCAATTATTTTTGTCTCCAAACCAGATTTGAGAATTTTAATACGTTCTTTCTTATAAATAGAAATATTTAGTTCATCATACTTTTTTTTATTGGTAAATTTGTAGAATATTTTTTTTAAATTCATTTTTATTTTATTTAAATAGCATTACAAATCTTTATATATTAAGTATTAGGTATTTAAAATGTATAAAAAAAAGAAAAAAATACAAAGCTATTTTAAATTCTTATTTTATAAGTTATTCCAAATTTATCATGGCAAGATTAAGGGTAAAATTTTGCCAGAAGATGATAGAGAAATAATTACTGAAAAAATTACACTAAATCAACACAACTATAAAATTTATTACTGTGCAAATAGTTCACTTTATACAGACACAATTCATGACACGGCTATAATTAAAGATGATAAGATTATTGAAGGACCTTCTTTTCAACTAAGAGATAACAAAAACGTTAATCCAGAATTTAATTCTGTTTTCACGAAAGGAACACCAAGATTAAAAAAAAAACTTAATGGTACAGTTTTTTCTCTTCTCACAGGCGGCGGTGGAAATACTAATTACTGGCATTGGTTATTAGATGTATTACCACGTATTCACATAGCTAATAATTCAAAATATGTTGGTAATGAGATAGATTTTTATTTATTTCCAAGTTTAGATAGTCATTTTCAAAACGAAACGTTAGATTTTTTAAATATTCCAAAGAATAAAAGACTATCAAGTAAACATTATCGACATCTATTTTCAGACAAAATTATTGTAACTTCACATCCGTATAACTTACTTAATGATCCAGAAAAAGACTCACTAAATATACCTTCATGGATTTCAAATTATTTGAGAGGGGTATTTTTAAAAAAAGTTATAAATTTGAAAACTAATAAACTAAGCCCTAAAAAAATTTATATTAATCGACTTGATGGTAGGTCTCAAAGACTCATTTCCAATGAGAAAGATGTTGCCGAATGTTTAAAAAAGAAGGGTTTTGAAAGCCTTACTTTGAGCAAACTTAGTTTTTCAGAGCAGGTAAATTTTTTCCATAATGCAGATTATATTGCAGGTTTACATGGAGCGGGATTCGCAAATACTATTTTTTGTAAACCCAATACTAAAATTTTGGAGTTTAGATCTATCACAGCTGGTGATGCGATAAAGAATCTTGTGGCTCAAAATAAATTAGTTTACGAAGATATAAGCTCTGAAAATAAAACTTTAAAATATGAAAACCAATACGGTGATATTGAAGTTAATATTGATTTACTAAATTCAATCTTAAAACTTGAGTAAAATAAAGTTTGGGGTAAATAACATTTTAATTTTGCTAAAAAAAGTATATAAACATCATCATGGATGAATTAGAACCGATTATCTTATTAGTATTAGGCGGCCTTTTAATAAGATTTGCATTAACATTTTCTGGACAAGCTTGGGCTAGATCCCATGCGCAAACTGTTACATTTATGCTTCTTCCTATTATTACTTATGTAATCACAAAGACAATTTCGGGTAATATTGCTTTATCGCTTGGTATGATAGGTGCATTATCAATTGTTAGGTTTAGGCATCCTGTTAAGAGTGCTTTAGAATTAGTAATTTATTTTGCATTAATAACTATTGGTATTGCTACGAGCGTGAGAACTAAATGGGCAATACAATTGATAATTTGTACAATTTTAATAATTCTTATTGTAAAAGGTGTTCAAGCATTATCCAAAAGGTTTGGTAAATCCTTTTATAGCATGTCTTTTTCTGAGGGAAATGTGAGCAACACTTTAGAAGTAGTGTCGAAACAAAGGATAGAAATGATTGAAAAAAGTGAAAATCTCATTAATTATTTTAGCGACATTAATAACAATCAATATAATTATAGATTAAATTTTATCAATAAAGAGTCTTTAGAAAAATTTAGGAATAAACTTTCTGAAGAAAAAAATATTGAAAAAATCAATGTAGTCTTAAATTAATTTACATATGATAAGAGTAAAAGTTTTATCTTTTTTTTTAATATTAATTCTCTTTACATTTAACTTTTTTAACCTTTCAGCCAACAATGATAACACTAAAGAATCTCTAGGGTGTTCAAATGAATTAACAAAGAGCTATCTTTTAAATTATTATGATTTACCAATAAAAAAAATTGAGATCGACACCAATAAGTATAAAAATTGGACAGCAAATAATGTTAGAATACTCACGCACAACGGAAGATTTATTCCAAATAATCTTAAGAAGAGGTTTAAAGCTAAGATTAAAGTTATATATTCGGATGACACATTTTGTGTTTTGAGTGGCAGAATAAGACATAGTGGAGACGCTAAAGACCATATAGCTTTAAAGGGAAATTCAATTGTCCAAAGTATCGATGTAACTCTTAATCATGGAAATATAAAAGGGATTACAAAATTTAAATTGTTTAAACCTGATGTCAGAGGTAATTTAAAAGATGTTGTAATTCAAACTAATCTTTTAAGAGAATTAGGATATTTAGCACCAAGATCAAAAAAAGTTTTTGCTAGAGTAAACGAAACTGAGTCGATTATGTTATTTCAAGAAAAAGCTGCAAAAGAATTACTTGAATTTAACAATAGAAGGGAAGGTCCTATCCTCGAAGGAGACCAAAAATATTTCTTTGAATTAGTTAAGAACATTCCCGATGATAATAAGAGCAACTGGTCAGCAGGAACACCCTTTTTAAGAAATAAAAGTATGAAAGTAATGTTGACAAAGTCCACAAATTCAAAAGTTATAGATAAAGGAGAGATACACAAGAAAATTTTTTTGAACACGATAAATAATTTAAATTTAATTTATTTATATTGGGCTAATAGGTTCCAAGATGAAAAAAATAACTATTTCTTTTTCGATTATGATTTAGATAATGAGTTATTAGGTCTATTTGATAAATCAAATATCATTCGACTTGAAAAATATAATCTATTAATGCAGGCGACGAATAGCCAACACGCTTTAGGCCCTGATTCTAGAAAATTTTATTGGAATGCTATAGAAAATTTATTTGAGCCAATTAATTATGATGCAAATCCTGAGATAGATAGAGAAACCCCCACTACTACAACAGCCGATTATCGCCTTCCAATTTCAAATTTTTTTGAAGATTCCTTTTTAAATTTAGAAAATGATCTAAAAAATATTAATTTGAAAACTTTTAAAGAAGGATTAAAAACAAACGGCCTTGATCTAACTGATGCAGAATTAGAAAAAAAAATTAAAAAGATAATTAGAAATTTAGAGAAAATTAAAAATAACTATCTTCAAATTGAAAACAAAAGTTTAATTTCTCATAATAAATACAAACCAATCGATAATATCTTGTCTAAATTCAATGAAAATATATTAGATATAGATTCAGAAGTGTTTTTAGTAAAATTTAATAAGAATTATCAGTTAGAAAAATGTAAAATAAATTTTAAAAATTGTGAGAAACTAGAACTAAATGATGAACAACTTTCAGAACTTCTAGAGGGTGAGTTAAAAATTGATAAGAAAAACTTTCAATTTATGGGGCAAAAATTCGATTTAAACAGTTTAAAAAGTGTCAATAATTATAAAAATAAAATTTCAATTGGAAAAACAAATATTTTTTTTGAAAATGGTGTTGAATTGAAGGTTGATGAAAACTCAAAAAATATATTGATTAACCAAACTAAGCTAGGATCTAAAGTCTACTTTATTAATGGTAATTTAGATAACTACTCAGTAAGTTACAATGGATTAAAAATTCCAGGTATCGAAAACAATAATAATGCAAAATTCCTCCCACCTAAATTTCCGATCGACACATTAGGTTTAACGGGTTGTGTTTCTTTTATTAACTTAAAAATTAAAAATCTAAAAATTCAAGCCAATAACTCTAACTGTGAAGATACAATAAATTTTATTAATTCCGGCGGAAATGTTGATAGTATAATTATTGATAATTCTTTTAGAGATGCATTAGATGTTGATTTCTCAAATATTAGTTTTAAAGAAATAAAGATTTCTAATGCTATTAATGATTGTGTAGATTTTTCATATGGAGATTATATCTTAAAAGACGTAGATTTAATTAATTGTGGAGATAAAGGACTTTCAATAGGTGAAAAATCAAAAGTTGATTTAAAAAAGATTAAAATTCAAAAAACAAATACTGGAGTAGCAATAAAAGATAGTTCCATATTAAGTTTAAAATATGCTTTTATAAAAGAGTCTAGCACCTGTATTTCTGCTTACAATAAAAAGCAGGAATTTATGGGAGGTTATGTTGAAATTGATGAGTTAAATTGTAGAGAGTATGTTACAAAAAAAAACTCTGATAACTTTTCGAAGATTTATGTTAAAAACGAATTATAGATTAATAAACATAGGTATCTTTTTTGAGTTTTAGAATTGAAGATAAGCTTTATATTAAACATGAAAACTTAATTGATTTTAAAGGTTATCTAAATGCTAATCGTTGTGAAGTTCTTCATAAGCCTCGAATAATTGAAAGTTTGTATTTTGATAATCAAAATCTTCAAACATATAATGACTCAATCGAAGGTATGGTACCAAGGAAAAAAATTAGAATAAGAAATTATCCGTCAAGTGATGATCAAAAATGTTATTATGAAATAAAAAATTCATCGGTTGAGGGCAGATATAAAACTAGAAAAATTATAGACAAAAAAGCTTTTGAAGAAATAAAAAATGTTGGGATTTTTGATGAGCAATACGGCTTATGTTTTCCAAAAATTTATGTAAAATATTTAAGAGAATATTTCAAAGTTAAGGACGTAAGAGTTTCCATTGATACTAATATACAATATAGAGATTACAAAACTAATTTTCAAATTTCTGATGATAGAGTAATTGCTGAATTAAAAACATCAATTAATAAAGATGCAGATGAATTAACAAAAGATTTCCCAATCCAAAGAATAAGATTTTCAAAATATTGTTTTGGTATGGAAAAATTATACCAACTATAATTTATGTACGTTACTAAAAGAATTTTTAGAGTTTTTGAGTCGGTGGTTTATAAGACTTTATCTTTATTTTCAAAAATAAAAAATGAAAAATTTATACAATCAATTAATTCTGCGCAGTATAAAAATCAATTTGACAGACAATATTTATTATCAAACAATAGTGAAATAAAATATCTGTTGAAATCAGGAGATGATATTGCAAAATATTTGTACATAAATAATTCATGGAATTTTCACGTTTTAAAGAAAGCTTGTAAATTACTTAAAAAAAAAAGATCAATTTCTAATTTAATTAATATTGGAGCTCATGTAGGCTCAACCTGTATTCCGGCAGTAAAAAGCAAACTTTTCAATCAAGCAATTGCGTTTGAACCTTTCCCTATAAATTTCAAACTTTTAACAACGAATATTTTTTTAAATTCTCTTGAGGATAAAATTAGCACTCACAATATTGCTTTGAGTGATAAAAAAAAAAAATTATTCATAAAACAATTTGGAGTAAATTCAGGTGATTGTAGAATATTAAATAAAAAAGAGAAAAATGCGCATGAAATAAGTTGCCATCAACTAGATCAATATACGAAAAGTTATAACAAGGGTAATTCTCTTATTTTTATGTATGCTCAAGGCCACGAACCTGAGATTTTTTTAGGAGCAAGACAAACAATATTAAAAAAAATTCCTATAATTACAGAATTCATGCCCTCATTATTTAATGCAAAATGGATTAAAAAAATGTCACATTTAATAAAAAATTATAAATATTTCTACGATTTAAAAAAAAATGAGAGTAAAAAAAACTTTTCTATACAAGAATTAGAAAATTTGAAAGATGAATATATTGTAAACAATAATTATACAGATATATTAATCTTTAATTAATAAAAGGCGAGGTAGCTCAGTTGGTTAGAGCACAGGACTCATAAGCCTGGGGTCGGCGGTTCGAATCCGCCCCTCGCTACCATGAAAATCAAATTATGAGCAATTTATCAATGTTTTGTTTAACATTAAAACCAGAGCATGAGAGTTTAATAAGATTATTGAATTATATTCCTGTAGGATTAGGAAATAATAAATTTTCAAATAATTTTTTAAATGATAAATCAGGTGTGAATATATCTGATAAAAATACTTATTATGGCGAGTACACTTTTCATTACTGGATTTGGAAAAACTATTTAAATCAAATCAAAACGGAATGGGTAGGTTTTTGCCAATATAGAAAATTTTTTTTTACTGAACTATACGACGAATCAAATATTACTTTTGATAAAATAAAAAAATTTGCAATTAAGGAAGTAAAAAACTCCAAAGAATTTGATTGTATTTTAGGAAACCAGTTTTACGTGAATAATTATAAATTAATTAAAATTATAAAAAACCACTTACTAAAATTTGTACAAAATCCAAAAAAAATTTTTAGAAAAAATGAAAGAACTATTAAATTTCATTTTGATTTATTTCACGGTAAAGGCAATTTAGATGCTGCAATAGATTTATTAGATGATAAAAATAGAGAAGATTTTAGAAAGTTTGTTTCAACTAGAGTATCCTTTAACCCACACAACATGTTTATTTGTAAAAAAGAATGTTTAACAGATTACTACGAAACAATTTTTCCTTGGTTTCAAAAATGTGAAAAAATATTTGGGTTTAAAGATTTAAAAGGATATGGTTTACAAAGAATTTATGGATTTTTAGCAGAAAGATTTTTATCCTATTGGTTTTTAAAAAACCATAAGGTAAAAGAATTACCTATCATTGTAAAAGATTTATCTGATTATAAGCCTTTATGAGTTTTGCAAAAATCTTCAAACGTACTTAACTTTTTATCCTTAGATGATATAATTTTTTTCTTTTTTGGCCAATTAACTTTTATATATTTATCGTAAACATTAATACCATCTTCAAATTTAGGTTTATAATAATTTGTTAATTTATAATATATAATGTTCATTTTATCGTAACTATAATATGCATGAGCAAAACCCTCGGGTATGTATAAACTTAAACAATTTTTCTCTGATAATATTATCTTAAAAATTTTACCAAACGTAGGTGATTTTTTTCTCAGATCAATAACACAATCGAGTATTTTACCTCTTAAAACATTTACATATTTTGCCTGTTGAAATTTGTATTGAAAATGAAAGCCCCTCAATGAATTTTTTTTTGAAACAGTGCAATACTCAAAAACAAATTTATTTTTTTTAAATATCTTTTTATTGAAAGTCTCTCTTAGACTCCCTCGTTTATCTACATTATTTTTTTGCTTTATTATTAATAAATCTCTAAATTTTGTTTTGTATATTCTCATTTTCTTAAAATTCTTCTTAATTTATTCAAATTCATATCCATTTTTTTTGGAAATTCTCCAGTAGAAATTTTCTTTTTTACATCTTTTTTATATCTTTTAGCAAAATTATAAATTGATTGTGATTTTCCACCAACATTTATAACTCCTCTTTTATTAATTATTTTCAAAAATATTTTTGCAATTTCATCATGAAATATAAAATTTGATTTAACATTGTTATAAGCGTGACTATGTATGAATGGTTTCTCAGTCATACAAGCTCTTATTATTAAAGAGTTCGAGTACATTTGAACTGCAGACTCAGCACCTAACTTTGACCAACCGTAATTATTCCAGGGTAGAACAGGATCTTCTTCCTTATAGCTACCTTTCTTACCTGCGTAAACATAACTTGTAGAAAAAAAAATTAATTTGATATTTTTTTCACTGCAAGCTTTTACTAAATTGCAAGTACCAATAATATTTAAGTCTATACTCTGATTAATTTTAGTCTCATGATATGCCATTGGTCGTGACATACCTGCTAAATGTAAAATCGAGTGAGGTTTAAATTTTTTAATGTTATTTTGAATGGATTTTAATGACAGTATGTTTAGTTGCCTCTTGTTCCTAAAAATGAAATTATAATTAGTGTTAATTTTACTTAATTCTCTCGCAAATCTCCCTTTTCCACCAGTAACAACTATTTTTTTTAGCATTTTTATTGTTTTAAAATTTTTTTTAAATATTGTGAATACAAACAATTTCCATAAAACTTAATAGCGTTCAATATTTGGTTTTTTTTAATCCATCCATTATTAAAAGCAATTTCTTCTAAGCATGCAATTTTTAAACCTTGTCTATTTTCTAAAGCTGAAACAAAAGACGATGTGTTGTAAAAATCGCTTATAGAACCTGTATCCAACCACGCACCGCCACGTCCTAAAAATTCAGCTTTTAATTTATTCTGGTTTTTATATTTGTTTAGCAAATCAATAATTTCTAACTCATTTCTTTTAGAAGGCTTTAATGATTTACTGTAATTTATCACTCTATTGTCAAAAAAATATAAACCTGTGACAGCTAAATTTGATTTTGAACCTTTAGGTTTTTCTTTTAATTTAATTACTTTTCTATTTTTATTTAATAAAGCAACACCATATAACTCTGGTGAGTTTACAGGATGCAAAAGAACCTTACATCCAGAAGATAATTTTATACAATCCTTTAATTTTTTTGTTAAACTTTGGGCATAAAAAAAATTATCCCCTAAAATTAATGCTATATTGTCTTTACCTATAAATTTTTCTCCTAAAATAAAAGCATCAGGAAGACCCTTTGGTGTTTTTTGTTCAATATATTTAATTTTAACACCAAATCTGCTTCCATCTTCTAAAACCTTTTTAAACTGGTAAAGTTGTCCTTTATTTACTATCACTAGGATTTCTTTTATTCCTGCTAACATTAGAACTGAAAGAGGATAAAAAATTAATGGTTTATCGTAAATTGGTAGCAATTGTTTATTAACAGCTTTAGTTAGAGGACTCATTCTAGTTCCATAACCACCAGCAAGTATTATTCCTTTTTTAATCATATATTATTTTTTTAATCCAAGTCTTTTAAAAAATAGCTTATTAGAGAATTTTTTATAAAATTTTTCATTTTCTAAATACCATTTAAAGGTTTGTTCTAAACCAGTTTTAAAGTTTTTTAATGGTTTCCATTTAAGCTTTCTTCTAATTTTATTGCTATTCAAAGCATATCGTAAATCATGGCCCGGCCTATCCATTACAAATTTAATCTTAACTTTTTTACCAATTCTAATTTTCCTGATTTTTACAATCTTTAGTAAAAGTTTGGTCAAATTAAGATTATTGATGTTGTATCCAGTACCAATGTTATAGCTTTCACCTTTTTTTCCTCTGGTTAGAATTTTTAAGAGCCCTAAACAGTGATCTTCAACATAAATCCACTCTCGTGAATTAATTCCTTTTCCATATATTGGCAGAGGTTTATTATGTAAAATATTAAAAATTAGTGTTGGTATAAGTTTTTCAGGATACTGACCGGGTCCATAATTATTACAACAGTTTGATATCGAAGCATCAATTTTAAATGTCCTGATATAAGATCTAATTAAATGATCAGAGGCTGCTTTGCTCGCAGAGTAGGGAGAGCTCGGATCATATCGACTGTATTCATTTGATCTAGTTTTCCCTTTTAAATCTCCATAAACCTCATCAGTTGAAACATGAACTAATTTAATCCTTTTTTTGTATTTTCTAATCGTCTCCAATAAATTAAACACTCCATAAACATTACTATCAATAAATTTTTTAGGAGCATCAATTGATCGATCAACATGTGTTTCGGCCGCAAGGTTAAAAATAGCTTGTGGTCGATGTTTTTTTAAAATTTTTAAAATTTTGTTCTTGTTATTAATATCAAGCTTATGAAAAATATAATTTTTTTTAACATCTCTTAAAATGTACGAATTTTTTGAATAATTGTTATTATCAATGTTAATAACGTAATATTTTTTTTTAAGCAGTAATTTGATTAAATTACTTCCAATGAAACCGTTTCCACCAGTAACTATTATTTTTTTCATCTAATTTACAAGACTATTGAGACATACTATATATATTATTTATAATGAATAAAATAAATATTCTCTGAAATCAATAAATTAAATATGTCAAAGAGCGACCTTACAATTATAATTAATACTTTTAATAGTGATGAACAAATTTATTCCTGTTTGGACTCTATTGATAGTGATTTGAATATTTTAGTAATAGAAAATTCAAGTAATCAAGCATTTAAGACCTCTATTGAAAAAAAATATTTGAATGTCCAATGTGAGCTTACAGGGGAAAATTTGGGTTATGCAAAAGGTAATAATTACGGTCTATCAAAAGTCAAAAGCAAATATGCTTTAATACTTAATCCAGATACTGAACTAGATAAGAATTCAATAGATAATTTTTTTAATACCGCAACTGAAATTCATGATTTTGCAATTATAGCTCCTGCTGTGCAAGAAAAAAAAGATTTAAAATCTTTAAATGATTCAAAAGATATACAAGAGGTAGAAACTGTAAAAGGTTTTGCAATGTTTTTAAATTTAAGCAAATTTAAAGATATCGGTTTTTTTGATGATAATTTTTTTATATATTTTGAAGAAATCGATTTATGCAAAAGATTAAAAAAAAATGAACAAAAAATTTACTTAGATCCTAAAATAAAGATTTTTCACAAAGGCGGAAGTTCACATAATCAATCTATAAATTTTGAAATGGAATTATCAAGAAACTGGCACTGGATGTGGTCGTCTTTTTATTTTCATAAAAAATATTCAGGTTTTCTTTTTGGATTATTTAAGGTGGGTGGAAAATTTATTTCAGCTTTAATAAAAACTGTAATCTATACAGTAACATTCAACGACAAAAAAAAGAAAATTTATTCTCATAGACTGTCAGGCTTATATAATTCAATTATAGGAGAGAAGTCTTGGTATAGACCCAAGATATTTTAATTAATTGATTTAATTACAATTTAATTATAAAAAACCTTTAATGAAGTCTAATAAAAAAAAGATTTTAGTCACAGGGGCAGCTGGTTTTCTTGGCTCACATTTATCTGAAACTTTAAGTAATTTAGGGCACGAAGTTATTGGTATAGATAATATGATTGGTGGTTACGAAGACAATGTGCCAAAAAATATCAAATTTCACAAAATTGATTGTTGTGATTTTGAACAAGTTAAAAACATTATGAAACAGGTAAATGTTGTTTATCATTGCGCCGCAACAGCACATGAAGGACTTTCAGTTTTTTCTCCTTTTGAAATTACTAAAAATAACTATTTAGCATCTGTATCAATTTTTACGGCAGCGGTGAATGAAAAAGTTGATAGAATTATTTTTTGTTCTTCTATGGCGAGGTATGGAGATCAAAATACACCGTTCACAGAGAGCATGAAACCAAAGCCAGTCGATCCATATGCAATTTCAAAAGTTGCAGCTGAAGAAGTTTTAAAAAATCTTTGTAATTTAAATAAAATAGAATGGGTTATTGCAGTCCCTCATAATATTATAGGTCCTCGACAAAAATATGATGATCCTTTTAGAAATGTTGTTTCAATTATGATTAATAGAATGATGCAAGGGAAAGCACCAATTATTTATGGTGATGGTAAACAAACAAGATGTTTTTCTTACATTGATGATTGTTTAAGTTGCTTGATACCAATGTTGGATCAAAAAAATCTAAATAAAGAGACTATTAATATTGGACCAGATGAAGAATTTGTTTCAATAAATAAAATTGCTGAAATATGTTCAAATATAACTGGCGTTAATTTAGAGCCAATTCATAAAAAAGATAGACCCAAAGAGGTGAAGCACGCAACATGTTCAGCTGATAAAGCGAGAAATTTATTACAATACAAAACTAGTGTTACCCTTTTAGATGGGATTAAAAAAACTTATGATTATATTAAAAAAAGAGGAACAAGACCTTTTGACTATAATATAAATATTGAAATCAATAATGAGCTCACCCCATCTACTTGGAAAAATAAAGAAATCTAGTGTCCAGGAAATTCAATTAAACTCTCAGTACTATAACCCTTTTTTTTTAACAAATTGTTTCCTGGCAAATCAAATAGATTTATTACAAATATAAAACCAGCAACATTACCACCTGAAATTTCTATTAATTTAGCAGCGGCTTCCGCTGTACCGCCTGTAGCTATCAAATCATCAATTACCAAAATTCTCTCTCCTTTATTAATAGAATCTTTATGAACTTCAATTGTAGCCTCCCCATATTCAAGTTTAAAGTCAACAGAGTGTGTATCAGCAGGAAGTTTATTTTTTTTTCTCAGAAGTATAAATGGTTTACCTAAAGTATAGGATACTGTTGAAGCAAAAACAAAGCCTCTAGACTCTATAGCTGCAACTTTATCAAAATTTATTTTCTTAGAAATTTCTATAATTTTATCATTGGTGTATTTAAAGGCTTCTGGATTTTTTATTAAAGTAGTTATATCTCTGAATAGAATACCTTTTTTTGGGTAATCTTTTATTGATCTTATGTGCTTTTTTAAATCCATATTTAGCTTCAAGTTCTAACAAAAAAGGAATAATAATTAAATAATGAAAAAAAGAAAATTAGGGATAATTGGCGGCAGCGGCCTTTACAAAATGGAAGGTTTTGAAAAATTCAAATGGAAAAAAATCGTTACACCTTGGGGAACACCATCTGATCAAATTCTAATAGCAAAATTTGATAAAGAGGAAATATGTTTTATACCACGTCACTCAAGAGGCCATAAAATAAATCCTTCCAACATTAATTTTAGAGCTAATATTGATGCTATGAAGCAAATGGGTGTTACAGATATAGTTTCAGTTTCAGCAGTAGGATCTCTAAAAGAAAAACTAGAGCCAGGTAAATTTGTAATTGTAGATCAATTTATAGATAGAACTTTTTCAAGAGTGAAAACTTTTTTTGATGAAGAAATTGTAGCTCATGTGTCAATGGCAAAACCAACAAGTCCAGGTTTATCATCATGTTGTGAAGCGGCTTTAAAACATTTAGCTATTCCCCATCAACTCGGCGGAACTTATTTAGTAATGGAAGGACCACAATTTTCAACATTATCAGAGTCAAATTTGTACAGATCGTGGGGAGCAGATGTTATAGGTATGACAAATATGCCAGAAGCGAAACTTGCCAGAGAAGCTGAAATTCGATATTGCGCTGTCGCAATGGTCACAGATTTTGATTGTTGGCATCCAGATCATGACGAAGTAGACGTTTCCTTAGTTATTAAAACTTTACAAAAAAATTCATTTAACGCTCAAGAAATGATTAAACGGGTAATTAAAACGTTTAAAAATTATTCAATTGATAAAGATCCAGCAAATAATTGTTTAGATGTGGCTATTATTACAGATCCCAAATTTAGAACAAAAAAAACAATAAAAAAACTTAAAAATATAGCCGGCAGAGTTTTCAAATAATTAACATCAATGCTTTTTGATAAACAAGAATATAAAGATCGTCTTAAAAAAGTAAAAAACTCAATGAGGATGAAAGGAATAGATTTATTAATATCCCAAGATCCGGCTAATATGAATTATTTAACAGGTTACGATGCATGGTCTTTTTATTACGCTCAGTGTATTTTAGTTCATATTAATGAGGAAGAACCCATCTGTTTTGTTAGATCTCAAGATGTAGGAGGGGCTTATATTAAAACTTATTTACAACATCAAAATATTATTGAGTACGATGAAAAATATATTCATACATGGCCTCTTCATCCTTATCAGCGTTTAGCAGAAATTATTAAAATGAAAAAATGGGATAATTTGAATATTGGTTTAGAAATGGACAGTCACTATTTTACTGCTTATTGTTATGAAACCATTAAGCAAGGTTTACCTAATGCAAAGTTTAAAGATGCAGAGCGATTAGTTAATTGGGTAAGATTTGTAAAATCTAATGCAGAAATTAACCTCATGAGAACAGCTGCTCGCATTGTAGAAAATGGAATGAAAGCAGCTTTTAAAAGTATTAATCCGGGCGTAAGACAATGTGATGCGGTAGCAGATATTCATAAAGCATTGTTTAATGGCACAAAAGAGTTTGGAGGGGATTACTCAAGTATTGCAACCTTATTACCAACCGGGAAAGGAACATCTGCTTCACATTTAACTGCCTCAGATGAAAAATTTGTTGTAGGTGAAGCAACAATTATTGAAATAGCTGGCGTGTGTAAACGATATCATTGTCCTATGGCTCGAACAATTCTATTAGGAAAAAAAGATCAAACAAAAATCGACACTATGAAAGCAACAAATGAAGCTTTAGATGCTGGTATTTCTTTAGTTAAACCTGGAAATACTGTTGATGATATTGCCCAAAAGTTTTGGGGTATTTTAGATAAATTTAAGATTAAAAAAGAATCGAGGACAGGTTATTCAATAGGTATTGGTTATCCTCCTGACTGGGGAGAACAAACTTTTAATATACTTAAGGGTGATAAAACAGTTTTGCAACCTAACGTTACTTTTCACATGATTGCAGTAATGCAATTTGGTGATTGGGGTGTTGAAGCTAGCGAAGCAGTAAGAGTAACAGAAACAGGTTCAGAATTATTCTGCAATTTAACTAGAGAATTACATATTAAATAATAAAAACCTTGAAATAAATTTTCACAAATGCTTTATATATTCTTAATATGACGTCTTCAAAAAGTTTTGTAAAATTTGATAAAGTGGATAAAAGTTATGACGGCAAAGTTCTAGTCGTTAAAGACTTAAATTTAGATATCAACGAAGGTGAATTTATTACAATGCTAGGACCATCTGGTTCTGGCAAAACAACTTGCTTGATGATGTTGGCTGGATTTGAAACACCAACTAATGGTGAAATCTATTTAGACTCAAAACCAATTTCAAGAATTCCTCCACACAAAAGAGGTATAGGAATGGTTTTTCAAAATTACGCTTTGTTTCCTCATTTAACTGTTTATGAGAATTTAGCATTTCCATTAAAAGTAAGAAAACTTTCAAAAAATGATATTGATAAAAAAGTGGATAAAGCTTTGTCTATGGTTTCATTGTCTGGGTTTGAAAAAAGAATGCCAAACCAATTATCAGGAGGACAACAACAAAGAGTGGCTGTAGCCAGATCTTTAGTATTTGATCCGCAATTAGTTTTAATGGATGAACCTTTAGGTGCTTTGGATAAAAACTTAAGAGAAAGTATGCAATACGAGATTAAACACATCCATGAAAATATAGGAGTAACAGTTGTGTATGTAACTCATGATCAAAGCGAAGCTTTAACAATGTCTAGCAGAATAGCTGTCTTTAATGATGGAAAAGTCCAACAGCTTTCTACCCCTGACAAATTATATGAAGAACCAGTCAATTCGTTCGTAGCAGAATTTATTGGAGAAAATAATACTTTTGCAGGAGAGGTTACCGATATTTCAGGCGGAAAATGTAAAGTTAAATTAGATACTGGTGGAGAAATAATTTCAAATCCTATAAGCGTTAAGTCAAAAGGAGAAAAAACAAAAGTTTCTCTTAGACCTGAAAGAGCAATAATAGATCCAGAAGATAAAATGGACAACAAATATAAGGGAAAGATCGAAGAAATTATTTACCATGGTGATCACGCTAGAGTAAGACTTAATTTACTAGGTAATAAAGAATTTATTTTAAAAATTCCAAATAGTTCGGCAAGAATGGATATTAAACGTGGAAATGAGATTAAAGTTGGTTGGAATAGTCACGACGCTAGAGCCTTAGATCCAAAATCAATCTGAGATTGATTCACCCAAAAAATATTAATTTTAAAAGGTAATTTTCTAAAATCAGAGGTTGACTTAATTTTTGTTACTTGTTGTAATCAAGAATTAAAAAACGTTTAAACGAAGGGGAATAATAATGAGAAAATTAAGTAAATTATTACTTACACTAGTATTTGCTCTTTCAATTTCTTCAACTTCATATGCTGTAACAGTTGCATCATGGGGTGGAGCTTACACAGAAAGTCAAAAACTAGGTTACGGAGATCCAACTGCTAAGAAATTAGGTATACCTATTAACTGGGTAGACTACTCAGGCGGATTATCTGAAATTAAAGCTCAAAAAGCAGCAGGTAAGATTACTTGGGACATCATAGATGTTTTTGCTATGGACACTATCAATGGATGTGATGAAGGTTTATTTGTTAAATTTGATTTTGACAAAGACTTTCCAGCAGCTCCGGATGGAACTAAAGCTAGTAAAGATTTCTTTACGTCAATGCCAAGTGATTGTGCTGTAGGAAATATTTTATATTCTTGGACATACGCTTACAATGATAAAACAATTGGAAGCAATAAACCAAAAACAATAAAAGATTTCTTTGACACTAAAAAATTTCCTGGAAAAAGAGGTATCTATAAATCAGCTATGCACAATGTAGAAATGGCATTAGCTGCATCAGGTACTAAGCCAGGTAAAGGTGGAAAAAACATCTACAAAAAACTTTCAAAAGCTAAAGGTCTAGATGCTGCAATTAAAAAAGTTGAAGCTCTATGTAAAGATCCAAATGGCGGATGTGTATTTTGGTCAGCTGGTGCAAAACCACCTGAACTACTTATGCAGGGTGAAGTTGTAATGGCAACAGGTTGGAATGGTAGATTCTTTAACGCTGAAGTTGGAGAAGGCGCACCATTAAAACAAGTATGGGATGCTCAAGGTTTAGATTACCAGTACATGGTAGTTGTTAAGGGTGGACCAAACGAGGCTGATGCTATGAAAGCAATTGCGCAAATGACTAGCACAGAAGGTTTAGCTGGTTCTGCGAAGTATATTGCTTATGCACCTTGGAGAAAATCTTCTCTAAAAGTTATTGAAGCGGGTGAGCCATGGTACAAAGATGGTAAAACAGCCATGATGACGCAAATGCCAACTCATCCTAACAATACAAAAAGCTATATCCTGATTGATCCATTATTCTGGGCTGACAACGGTTCAGAAATCGGTGAAAAATGGGAAGCTATGAAGTCTGGTCTTTAATTAATTTTAAAAGACTTTGATGATATATTAAATTTAGGGCGGTTATGAATTAACCGCCCTTTTTATTTATGAGTAGTGAAACACAACAAATTTTAACAACTGATGGCATACCTCTAGAGGTAAGTCTTAAAAAAGTCGAAAGAAGAAATAAATTTAAAGCATTTCTTCTTGTTGCACCCTTATTATTTTTTTTATTAATAGTTTATATTTCTCCTATTATTGGAATGTTATTCAATAGTGTCGATGACCGTATGGTTACGAACGCTTTACCCAAAACATTTGTTGCTATGGAAAAATGGGATGGAAAAGAGCTTCCATCAGAGGAAGTATTTGAAGCTTTTTACATTGATTTTCAAAAATTAATTGAGGAAGAAAAAGAGGGAAAACTTTCAACTCAATTAAATTATGAAAAAAATGGTTTTAAAAGCATTATTAAAAAATTAAGACGAAAATCAAAATCTTTTGAAGAAGGAAATTATAAAGAACAAATTATGGCAGTTCATGAAAGATGGTCAGACGTTGAATACTGGAGAGCAATTAAAAGACGCGCACCTTCTTATTCGTATTCAAAATATTTAAAGGGTGTTGATATGTATCAAAATCAAGAAGGAAAGTTTGTTCAAGTTGAAGAGGATCGAAGAATTTATAAAAAATTATGGGTTAGAACTTTAAAAATAGCTTTTTATGTCACTCTATTTTGTTTTTTAATGGCTTATCCAATTGCACACTTATTAGCTACACTTCCAATGAAATATAGTAATTTATTAATGATTTGTGTTCTTCTTCCTTTTTGGACTTCATTATTAGTCAGGACTGCAAGTTGGATGATTTTACTTCAACAACAGGGAGTAGTTAATGATTTTTTAGTTTGGATAGGTTTGGTAGCAGATGATGAGAGATTAGTCATGATGTATAATGAAACTGGTACTTATATTGCAATGACCCAAATTCTCTTACCATTTATGGTTTTACCGCTTTATAGTGTTATGAAGACAATATCTCCTAGCCTAGTTAGAGCTGGAAAATCTCTTGGTGGAACACCTTTTACAACATTTTGGAAGGTATACTTTCCGCTAACTATCCCGGGAATAGGGGCAGGATCACTTTTAGTTTTTATTCTTGCGATTGGCTACTACATTACCCCTGAATTAGTAGGAGGTGCATCAGGAACTCTTATTAGTAATATGATTGCATATCACATGAAGTATACTTTAGATTGGAGTTTTGCCTCTGCTATGGGACTGATGTTGTTAGCAGGAGTTCTTGCAATTTACTGGGTTTATAACAAATTAGTCGGAATAGATAATATTAAATTAGGATAGATATGGCTTTACCAAAATATACAGAACCACATTATAGGATATGGCATTATATTTATCTTTTTATTTGCGGTTGTGTTTTTTTCTTTTTAATTGCTCCTTTATTTGTAATTTTTCCACTGTCGTTTAATGCAGAAGAATTTTTAGTCATAACTGACGGCATGAAGAGACTAGATCCAGATGCTTTCTCCTTAAGATGGTACAAGGATATGGTTTATGGAACTAAAAATCCTTGGGGATTAGCGGCAAAGAATAGTTTTTTTATAGCAATATTTGCAACAATTGGTGCTGTTATTTTAGGAACAGTTGCTGCATTAGGTTTGAGTAGCAGATACATGCCTTATAAAGGAATAATAATGGCAACCTTAATTTCTCCAATGATTGTTCCATTAATCATTTCTGGGGTTGCAATTTTCTTTTTTATGGCCAAAGCAGGTTTAGCAGCAACACACACAGGGATAATTATAGCTCATATAATTTTAGGAACACCTTTTGTTGTAATTACTGTCACCGCAACTTTATCTGGTTTTGATCATAGTGTTACAAGAGCTGCCGCGAGTTTAGGAAGCAACCCTGTAAATACTTTTATGAAAATAACATTACCTTTAATTTTACCAGGTGTTATATCAGGAGCCCTATTTGCTTTCGTTACTTCTTTTGATGAAGTTGTAATTGTATTATTTTTAGCTGGTTTAGATAATACAACTATTCCAGTTCAAATGTGGACTGGATTAAGAGAACAATTAAGTCCAACTATATTATCTGTTGCTACTTGTTTGATATTACTCTCAACATTAGTCCTAGTTGCTGCTGAACTTTTAAGAAGAAGGTCTGAAAGAATAAGAGGAATAAATAGATAATTAATTTATAAGTAATTTAAAGTTATTAATAAAGTCTGGCCTTAACACATAGTCAGATTTATCATTGTTTTTTATTTTCCTCAAAACTTCAATACCATAAAGAACTTTTCCAACTGGAGTATATTTGCCGTTAAAATCTGGAGAGTCTCTAAGTAAAATAAAAAACTGACTGTCCTCAGTATCTTTTTTATTTAATTTTACCATTGCTACTGTACCTTCCTCGAATTTAAATTTTTTATTAAACTCTGATTTAATCGGGCCAAATCCAGATTTTCCTGATCCAATGTAGGTATAGTTTATATTATCTTTCCTCCCAAATTCTAAATCTCCCGCTTGAACTAAGACGTCTTTTATTACTCTGTGAAAAGCAGTATCATCATATTTTCCAGCTTGAATTAACATTTTAAATCTTTTTACCGCAACTGGAGAGATATCTGGGTAAAGTTCTATAATTACATTTCCGCAACTAACGTTTAAAACTGAAATGTTCTCAGGTTTTTTAAAATTAATTTTCTTCGGGTCATAATCTTTTACAAATAAACATTTATTAGGCAGAATTACAAAAATATATAGAATTAATGTAATTAATATTAGAATTAAGCCTACAAGAAATTTTTCAGATTTACTTTGTTTAATTAATTCAGACATAAAGATAAAATTAAGTATTATATACTTTCAATTCTTTTTTGGAGATTGATCAACATTTTTAAACATTGCTTAAGCTGATCATAGGAAATATATTCATCTACTGTATGTGCTTGATCAATAGATCCTGGTCCGCAAATTACAGTGCTAATCCCGGAATTTTGAAATAAACCTGCTTCAGTTCCAAATGACATAGTATTTTTTGAATTGTCCCCAATTAAATTACCTAAAAGATTTACAGCATCCGAGTCAACTTCTTCGTTAAAGCCTACAACTTCTCCAATAATTTCTTTTTGAATATTTCCATTAGGGTTATTATTTCTAATCTTTGGTAGCAGGATGTTATTTGAAAACTCATCAATACTCTTCGTCACAAAATCTCCATCACTTTTGTTGATTGGTCTTACTTCCCATTCTAATGAACATTTATCAGCAATTACGTTTGCTCCTATTCCGCCAGTAATTTTTCCGATTTGAAGAGTTGAGTAAGGAGGTGAGAATAAATTATTTTCTCTTTTTTTGTTTTTAAGTTCATTCTTTAATTGCATAAGTTTATTACTATATTCTATTGCGTATTCAATTGCGCTATTTCCATTTTCTGGATTTGAAGCATGCCCAGATAAACCTATAAAATGAGTTTTATATTCATTGTAACCTTTATGGGCTGTAATAATTTTCATATTTGTTGGCTCACCAATTATACAAGTTGAAAAATTCAAATTTCTCTTTTTTAAATCAGCTAAAACTAAAGGTGCTCCTAAACATCCTGTTTCTTCATCAAAAGTAAAAGAGAAGTGAATTGAGCTTTTTAATTTTTTAGAAGCAAATAGTGGAGCTGCTGCTAAGACACAAGCAATAAAACCTTTCATATCACAAGTTCCACGTCCATAAATTTTATCATCCTCATCTCTTGCTATATATGGATCTGAAGTCCATTCGCTAGCGACTGCGGGAACAACATCAGTATGGCCGGATAATACAATTCCTTCATTTTTTGGACCTATTCCTTCTAGTGTAGCAAATAGATTTGCTTGAGTTTTTGTATTGTTAAAAGTTTTAAAGGAAACAGCTCCAGAATTTTTTAAAAGATTTTCGCAATAATTTATTAATTCTAGATTAGGTTTTCCAGAAACTGTTGGAAATTTTATTAAATCTTTTAAAATCTTTAAAGTATTCAGGAATATTTCACCATCTATGGCTTTTTGTGTATTCATCTAATTTTAATTTAAGAAATCGGTTGAAACAAGACCATAAACTATAGCTCCAAATATGAATAACCATAAAATAAATTGAACTCCAATTTTTCTCTTTGAACCTTTGTCTATATTGCCCCAAGGCATAAAGGTGTAAGTTGTAAACATCGCTAAAATAAGTAACAATAAAAAGTTTGTTATAGTCATTATCTTTGATTTAATAGCATAACTTCTCTCACTTCTTTGCCTTTATACTTTGAAAGGGGTCTAATTAGTTTATTAGAGTTGTGCTGTTCCATTATATGAGCTGACCAACCTGTAATTCTAGACATCACAAAAATTGGTGTATAAAAATCAATATCAATACCCATCATGTAGTAGGTTGGTCCACAAGGGAAGTCTACATTAGGGTGAATATTTTTTTTTGCCAGCATTTCTTTTTCTAAAATTTCATACATTTTCGTATATTTTTCTTTTTTTAAAAGTTTTGCAACTTTGAACATATAATGTTTCATAGTAGGAACTCTAGAGTCACCTGATCTATAAACTCTATGTCCAAATCCCATAATAACTTTTTTCTTCTTCAAAGCATTTTCTATCCAAGCTTTTGCTTTTTCTGGTTTTCCTATTTCTTTCATCATATGCATCACTGCTTCATTTGCTCCACCATGCAAAGGACCTTTTAAAGAAGCAATTGCACCGGTAATTGCACCATGTAAATCCGATAAACTGCTAGTAATAGTTCTTGCCGTAAATGTTGACACATTAAAACTATGTTCAGCGTACAAGATTAAAGATATATCAAATGCTCTTACTATTTCTTTATCTGGAATCTTATTGAACATCATTTTGAAAAAGTTTTCTGAAAAAGATAATTTTTTACTAGGAGATATTATTTTTTTTCCTTTTCTTGCCCTAAAGTATGCCGCAACCGCTGTAGGAGTTTGGGAAAATATTTTTAAAGCTTTTCTCATATTAGATTTAGGAGAATTATCTTTCGTATCTTTATCTTCTAAACCCATTAAACTAACACAAGTTCTAACCACATCCATAGGATGAGCATTTTTTGGCATTTGTTGAATGTTTTTAATTATAGTTTTTGAAAGTTTTCTATTAGATCTTTCATCTTTAACAAATTTTTTTAATTGTTTTTTACTTGGCAGTTCACCATGAAGAACTAGATAAGCAACTTCTTCAAAATCACATTTATCACAAAGATCTTGAACTTTATAACCTCTATAAGTCAGCGCACTTAATTCAGGTACAACGTGAGAAATCGTAGTTTCATCTACAACTATTCCTAAAAGGCCTTTTTTAATTTCTTCACTCATTACTCATGTCCTTCTGTAGAAAAATCCGTAATTTTTTTATCTGGAGTATTGTATTTCTCATATTCTACTAATTCGTACAACCTTTTTCTAGTCTGCATTTTGTCTATAATATTATTTTGATGACCATCATTAAATATAGATTTTAAACCGATTTCTACATTTTGCATTGCAAGTCTTTGTGTTGAAACTGGATATATAACTAAGTTGTATCCAAGATTTTCTAACTGTGTTTTATTTAATAATTTAGATTTACCAAACTCTGTCATGTTAGCTAATAAATAACCTTTTGAAACTTTTCTTACTTTTTCAAATTCACTTTCATCTTTCATCGCTTCTGGAAAAATCATATCTGCACCTGCATTCTCATAAGCTTTTATTCTCTCTAAAGTTGCTTCCAAACCCTCTACAGAATTAGCATCTGTTCTAGCGATAATTAAAAAATTTTTATCTTTTCTAGAATCTACGCATTCTTTAATCTTTTTGACCATTTCATTTGTAGAAACGAGCTCTTTATTATCTAAATGACCACATCTTTTTTCTGCAACTTGATCTTCCAAGTGGCAACCTGCTAAACCTTTCTTCTCAAATTCTTCAATAGTTTTTTTACAGTTTCCAAAACCTGTATCGATATCAACGATTGTAGGTAGATCAGTAACTCTTGATATTTGGCCACTTCTATAGCTAACTTGTTCTAAAGTTGTAAGGCCAATATCAGGTAAACCTAAATCATTAGACATTACACCTCCAGAAACATAAACTCCGTCAAAACCAATTTCAGCTATTAGTTTTGCACACAAGGGATTGTAGGCACCAGGAAATCTCAATAATTTTTTTAATTCAAGACTTTTTACAAAGTCGGATCTTTTTTCAGAAACTGTTTTTTTTGTAAAGTGCATTTGACCAGATGTATATTAGAGCAAAGAATAAAAATCAAAGATTATTTAAGCAAAATAAATATACCTGTTAAAACTAACAGTATTGCAAGAATATACTCAATTATTTTTTTAGTTTTGTTATTATTTATAAAAAGTCTTAGGCTATTTCCAAAAATTGCCCAAATACAGATTGAAGGAAAACAAATTAAAGCAGCAGTAAGAGTCAAAAAAATAGTAGCTATATAAAAGTTTTCTTCGGATGGAAAAAAAGCTGACACGACTGTTATTGCTATTGTCCATGCTTTAGGATTTATGAATTGAAATAAAGCAGCTTCATATAATCTTAATGGCCTTCCACTTTTTTTTTTAGCTAGGTTTAAAGAACCTAATATTGTCCAACTCAAATACAATAAATAAAAAAAGCATATAATTTTTAAATAAAATTGCAATTCTGGATATAGAATAAATAAATTTCCTAGACCTAAACAAACTAAAGATATTTGTATTATATGGCCTGTTGGTATTCCTATCAAATGAGGAAGTGTTCTTACAAAACCATACTTCATGCCTGAAGCAGTCAACATTGCATTGTTAGGACCGGGTGTAACAAACATTATAAAATAATATGTAGATAAAGCAGACAATAAAGTAAATGAAATCATAGATAATTACTGATTATTTTATCAAAATTTACAAAATCTTTGATTAAGTAATCATGTTTTATTTCTTTAGGGGTTTTGCCAGTGTAACCTTCCTCTATCAAAATAAAAGGAAGCTTAGCATTAATTGCAGCCATTTCATCAACTTCACTATCTCCTACCATAACTGTTTTTTTTAAATCACCCTCTAATATTTCAACAACATTTGTTAAGTGTCTAGCGTCTGGTTTATTAAAATCAAAAGTGTCTGATCCTGCTACAAAATCAAAATATTTCATTAAGTCAAGTTTAACTAATAGATCATTTGCTAACCTTTCTTGTTTATTAGTACAAATAGCCATAACTATTTTTTTCGACTTTGCCCATTTTAGAAAATCAACGAGGCCTTTCATCGGCTTACTACTTTTGTCAATATTTTTTGAGTAATAATCAATAAATTCCTTAGTCATATTTTTTTTCAAATTTTTGTCATTTATTTTTTCTTTAAAAGATCTTTGCATCATTACCCAAGCCCCTTTTCCAGCTAGTGTCTTAATATCTTCCATCTTTTTTTCTTCATATCCAAATTTTCTCATTACATGATTATGTGCAGCCATTAAATCTGGAGCGGTGTTAATAATAGTTCCGTCTAAATCGAATAAAATTGTTAAATTTTGAGTCATTTTTTAAAGTATTAAAAAGAAATATTTTGTGACTTATTTCAGTTACATTAATAATGTAAAGAAAAATTCTATGAATACAAATAATAAATTAAATAAGGCTAACTCTTACAGACTTTCACAAGAGCTTTTAAGAAATAGAGCTCTAACTCAGGGGGTTAATTTGATTGCCCCTGAAACTGTTTTTTTATCAAATGACACCCAATTTGGAAAAAATATAACTATAGAACCTTACGTAGTAATTGGTCCAAAAGTAAAAATAGGAAATAACTCTCTTATTAAATCATTTACACATATAGAAGGAACAAGAGTAGATAGAAATGTTACGATAGGACCATACGCAAGATTAAGAAATGGAACTATTCTAAAATCAAATACTAAAATTGGAAACTTTGTTGAAACAAAAAAAACTAGCATCAACTCAAAATCAAAAGTAAATCACCTTTCTTATATTGGCGATACTAAAATTGGTAAAAATTCAAATATTGGAGCAGGCACCATTACCTGTAACTACGATGGTGTTAAAAAAAATAAGACTATAATAGCTGACAATGTATTTGTAGGATCAAACACTTCCTTAGTGGCTCCAGTTAAATTAGAAAAAAATTCTTTAATAGGAGCTGGTTCAGTAATAACTAGAAATGTAAAAAAAAACTCACTTGCTTTAACTAGAACATCTCAAACTGAAGTTAGAAATTACACAAAGAAAAAGAAAAAATAATGTGCGGAATTATAGGAATAGCTAGCAATAAACCAGTTTCTATAAATATTATTAATTCTTTAAAGAAACTTGAGTACAGAGGTTATGACTCAGCTGGATTAGCTACATTAATTAATAACAAAATAGATGAAAAAAAATGCTCTGGAAGAGTAGAAGAGTTAGAAAAGATTTTATTTAAAAATCCTTCAGATGGAAATCTCGGAATAGGTCACGTAAGATGGGCAACTCATGGAGTGCCAAACGTATTAAACGCCCATCCACATTCATCAGAAATAGTTTCAGTAGTTCATAATGGAATTATAGAAAATTCAGATGAGTTGAAACAAAAATTAGAAATTAAAGGTGCTAAATTTAAGTCTCAAACAGATACAGAGGTTATTACTTTATTAATAACAGAAGCATTAAAGACAGATAATCCCTTAGAGTCAGTTTTTAAAACTTTAAAACAATTAAGAGGAAGTTTTGCTCTTGGTATAATTTTCAAAAATAATAAAGATATTATTATTGGTGCACGAAGAGGAAGCCCTCTAGCTGTAGGTTATTCGCAGGACGAAAATTATCTTGGCTCAGACTCTTATGCTCTTAAATCAATGACAAATAAGATCTCATACTTAGATGATGGTGACTTGTGTGTTCTTACTAAAGATAGTGTAGAATTTTATGATGAAGACAAAAAAAAGATTAATAAAAAAATCTATAATTTATCTGATGATAAAAATACTAGTGATAAAGGTGATTACAAAAACTTTATGTCAAAAGAAATCTTTGAGCAGCCTACAACAGCAAAAAATTGTATAAATGAATATATAGACACATTAAAAAAAGATATAAATATATATAATTTCCCCATTCAACCAAAAGAAATAAACAAGATTGTATTAATTGGTTGTGGAACTGCGTATCACTCCTGTTTAGTTGCAAAATATTGGTTTGAAGAATTAACAACAATAGATGTAGAAATAGATATTGCTTCAGAGTTTAGATACAGAAAATTAAGATTTAATTATCGTAATTTATATATTTTTGTCTCACAATCTGGAGAAACAGCTGATACTGCGGCAGCTTTAGATCTATGTAAAAAAAACAAAGTTAAAACTTGTTCCATAGTAAATGCAGTTGAAAGCACTATTGCTAGAAACTCAGACTGGGTATTACCTATTCATGCTGGGCCAGAAATAGGTGTCGCTTCAACAAAAGCTTTTTTGGGGCAAATGATAGTACTTTATATTTTATGTCTTAAGTTAGCCAAAAGTAGAGATGATATAAATAATGCAAGTTACCACGAGCTATTAGATCGATTTAAATCTCTTCCTGAGTCAATAAAGAAAACTTTAAAGATTGAAAGCTCAATACAATCTATGGCTAAAGAATTTATTGATGCAAAAGGCTCCATGTTTCTTGGAAGAGGATACTCGTATCCAATAGCACTTGAAGGTGCTTTAAAATTAAAAGAGTTATCCTATTTGCATGCTGAAGGTTATCCAGCTGGAGAAATGAAACACGGTCCTTTAGCTTTAATAGAAGAAGGTTTACCCGTAATTGTTATTGCACCTAAAGATAAATATTTTGAAAAAACTCTTTCAAATATGCAGGAGGTAATTGCTAGAGGAGGAAAAATTTTATTTATAACTGATCATAAAAAAGAACTTATTAATGAAAACATAAGATTTGGTGTTAGAGTACCTTTCGTAGACACTTTGCTTTCACCTATATTATTCACGATACCAATCCAATTGTTAGCTTATCATGTAGCGTTATTAAAGAATTGTGACATTGATAAACCAAGAAACTTAGCAAAATCAGTAACAGTAGAGTAAATTTATTTTAGGTCTTTAAAAAGTCTATTTTATAATCTATATATATTTCAGTTAACATATGAAAAAATGGAATTTAAATAGTTGGTCAAAATATCCAGCGAAACACTTGCCTGATTATAAAGACAAGAAGGAGCTTGATTTAGTATTAAGTAAAGTCAAAAAATATCCTCCTCTTGTATTTGCAGGTGAAACTAGATCATTAAAAAAATCTTTGGCTGATGTTGTTAAGGGAAACGCTTTTTTACTACAGGGCGGAGATTGTGCTGAAAGCTTTGCTGAGTTTCACCCAGATAATATAAGAGATACTTTTAAAGTAATATTACAAATGTCCTTAGTGATGACGGCTTCTGCCTCAGTACCAGTTGTAAAGATTGGAAGGATAGCAGGTCAATTTTCAAAACCTAGAAGTTCGCCACTTGAAAAAAAAGAAGGAAAAGAACTACCTAGTTATTTAGGCGATAATATTAACGGAATGGAATTTACAGAAAAAGCTAGAGTGCCTGACGCTAAAAGATTATTTAGAGCTTATTCACAATCAGCCTCAACTCTAAATCTTTTAAGAGCATTTTCTCAAGGAGGATTTGCAGATTTAAGACAGGTACATTTATGGAATTTAGGATTTATTAAAGATAAAACAAAAGGCAAATACAAAGAGATAGAAGATAAAATTAGTGATGCTCTTGCATTTATGGAGGCATGTGGAATTAATTCAGATAATAATAGAAGACTTAGAACTGTAAATTTTTATACATCTCATGAAGCACTACTGCTTCCATTTGAAGAAGCTATGACAAGAGTTGACTCCACTACTGGTGAATATCATGATACTTCAGCTCACTTTGTTTGGATTGGAGATAGAACTAGGCAGCCTGACGGAGCACATGTGGAGTTTTGTAGAGGAATAAAAAATCCAATTGGACTAAAATGTGGACCGACTTTAAAACCAGAAGAGTTAATAAACCTGTGTAACATTTTAAATCCAGAGAATGAGCCGGGAAGACTTACTTTAATTTCTAGATTTGGTTTTGATAATGTTGAGAAATATCTTCCGAAATTAGTTAAGGCAATTAAAAAAGAAGGATTAAATGTAATCTGGTCATGTGATCCTATGCATGGAAATACGATTAAAGCTGCAACAGGTTTTAAGACAAGACCTTTTGATAGTGTTTTAAAAGAGGTGAAAAACTTCTTTGGTGTGCATCAGACTGAAGGTACATATGCAGGAGGACTACATGTTGAAATGACCGGACAAGATGTGACCGAATGTACTGGTGGAGCACAAAAAATATCAGAAAAAGACCTATCTAACAGATATAGAACTCATTGCGATCCAAGATTAAATGCTGATCAAGCTCTAGAATTAGCTTTTTTAATCTCTGAAGAAATAAAGAAAAACTCAAAATATTCAAAAAAAATTATTCAAGCCGCGTCTTAATAATTATTGTAATTATTAAGAACTAACCTTAAAAGAGAGGTAGGTATTAATTATGGACGTAAAAAAAAGAGCAAATATTATAACCGAGTGGATCAACAATTATTGCGAATCAGCTTCATATAAGCCAAAATCTTTGATTGTTGGAATATCAGGAGGAATTGACTCTTCTGTAGTTAGTACTTTATGTGCAAATACTGGACGTAAAACAATTGTGTTAACGATGCCAATTAAACAAATTAAGGATCAACATGACCTTAGCTTAATTCACGCAAAGTGGTTAAAGGACAAATATAGTAACGTGGATCATCACTTACTGGAAATAGATAAGATTTTTAACTCTTTTGCTCAAGTTTTGAATAAATTTGATAATGAACATGGATACGCTAATTCAAGAGCCAGATTGAGGATGGCAACTTTATATCAAGTTGCAGCAGCTAACTCTGGAATTGTTGTTGGAACAGGAAATAAAGTTGAGGATTTTGGTGTCGGCTTTTATACAAAATACGGCGATGGTGGGGTAGATATATCTCCCATAGCAGATTGTACTAAGTCACAAGTTTGGGAGCTCGGCAGACACTTAGGTGTCTCTGAAAAAATTATTAATACACCGCCTACAGATGGACTCTGGGACGATGGAAGAAATGATGTTCAACAACTTGGTATGACTTATGAAGATCTAGAGAAAGCTATGGTAGATAAAAATGACCCCAATTATCAAAAATATTTAAAGATAAGAGAAAAAAATTTACACAAAATGAATCCGATACCAGTTTGCAAATTTAATGAATAATTTACATTTAACTAATTCACTAACAAATAAAAAAGAAGTATTTAATCCGATAAACCAAGAAAAGGTCTCTTTATATTCTTGTGGACCAACAGTTTATGATAACCCCCATGTTGGAAACGCACGAGCTTTAGTAGTATTTGATTTATTATATAGAATTTTAGTTGAACTTTATGGAGAAAAAAAAGTTATTTATGTAAGAAATATAACTGATATTGATGATAAAATAATTGAAGCATCTATAACAAAAAAAATAGCTATTTCAGAACTTACAAAAAAAGTTACTAAAAACTTTCATAATGATTGCGAAGATCTATTTTGTTTAAAACCAACAAAAGAACCTAGAGCAACAGAACATGTGGATGAAATGATAACAATGGTAGAGAGTTTAATTAAAAAAAATGTAGCATATGAAAGCAATGGCCACATTTACTTTTCAGTCTTATCATTTAAAAATTATGGAAAGCTTTCAAATAAAAAACTAGATGATCTCCAAGCTGGTGCTAGAGTAGAAATTTCTAAGAATAAAAAAAATTCTTTAGATTTTGTTCTTTGGAAACCTTCAAAAGATAGTGAACCAGGTTGGGATTCTCCTTGGGGTAGAGGTAGGCCAGGTTGGCATCTTGAATGTTCAGTAATGAGTGAGAAGTATCTAGGTAAAAATTTTGATATACATGGAGGTGGTTTGGATCTAATTTTTCCTCATCATGAAAACGAAATAGCTCAATCATGTGTACATAATAATACAGACAAATTTGCAAATTATTGGGTTCATAATGGTTTTGTGACAATGAATAAAGAAAAGATGTCAAAGTCTTTAGGCAATATAACTACTATTGAAAGTGCAACCAAAAAATATTCTGGTCAAGTTGTTCGACTGTCTCTTTTGAGCGCTCAATACAAACAACCATTAGATTGGAATAATGATTTATTAGCTGAACAATCTAAAATCTTAGACAAATGGTATTCTATGTACTCTGATGATTATAGCAAGAATACGCCGGAATGCTTTAGCGATTTGCTTGACGATATGAACACACCACTTTACATATCTAAATTACATAAACTATTTCAACAATCACAAGAAGGTAATAAAGATAAAAAAAAAGAGTTCAACAAAGCATGCAGATTAATTGGTTTATTTAACGAGCCTCTTATAAGCAGAAGTACATTTAAAAAAAGAAACGTTAAAATTTCAGAACAAATGATTTTAAGTAAAATTAAAGATCGTGAAAAAGCTAAAAAAATTGGAAATTTTAAATTGGCTGATCATTTAAGAGAGGAACTAAATAAGCAGGGTATTGATATTAAAGATGAAAAGGGTAAAACAACTTGGAAATACAAATGAGCAAAGAAAAGATATACATTTTTGACACAACTTTAAGAGACGGCGCACAAACTGAAGGTGTTGACTTTTCAGTTGAAGATAAAAATAAGATAGCAAAAATATTATCTAATATAGGCGTAGATTATATAGAGGGTGGATGGCCAGGAGCTAATCCAGTTGATAATGAATTTTTCGACAAATCTCCTGAACTAGGTAAATCAAAATTTACTGCTTTTGGTATGACTAAAAAAAATGGAGTCAGCGCAGACAATGATCCTAATTTGTCACCTCTTGTTAACGCTAATTGTAAAACAGTTTGTGTTGTCGGAAAATCTTGGGATTTTCATGTAAAAACAGCTCTAGGAATTAATAATGACGAAAATTTAAAAAATATTAAAGATACAGCAAAACATTTTATTAAAAATAAAAAAGAATTTTTATTTGATGCTGAACATTTTTTTGACGGTTATAAAAGCAATCCAAGTTATGCTCTTGACTGTTTAAAGCAAGCATACGATGAGGGTGCTAGATGGGTAGTTTTATGTGATACTAACGGAGGCACGTTACCCAATGAAGTAGGAGAGATTATTCAAAAAGTTACAAAAGTAATTCCTGGTAAGAACTTAGGTATACATGCTCATAATGATACAGAAAATGCAGTAAGCAATTCTTTAACAGCTATTTTAGCTGGAGCTCGTCAGATACAAGGCACTATTAACGGTTTAGGAGAAAGATGTGGTAACGCAAACTTAATGTCTATAATACCAACAATTTTTTTAAAAAAAACTTTTAGTGAAAATTATGATTTAAACATAAAAAAAGATAAATTAACTTCATTGACGGAGTGCTCAAGGTTTTTGGATGAAGTTTTAAACAAGAAGCCTAATAAAAATATGGCCTATGTTGGAGGTTCAGCCTTTTCACACAAAGGTGGATTACACGTCTCTGCTGTTAAAAAAGATCCTAAAACTTATGAACATATTGATCCTAAAGAGGTAGGTAATCATAGAAACATAATAGTATCTAATCAAGCAGGTAGATCAAATATAATTTCAAGACTTGAGAACTATGGAATAAAGATAGATTCAAAAGATCCACAAGTTCAAAAAATATTAAATGAAGTCAAAGAAAGAGAATTTACTGGTTATTCTTATGATGGCGCAGATGCTTCTTTTGAACTTTTAGCGAATAAACTACTTGGAAAATTACCTGAATACTTAAAAGTTAAAAGTTACAACGTTAATGTAAAGAAAGATGAGAAATTAAAAACAACAGCTAATGTTACGTTTATAGTTGACGGTAAAGAAATTAATTGTGAAGGTGAGGGAAATGGACCAGTTAACGCTTTAGATAATGCTATTAGATCTAATTTCAAAAAAGTAGAGAAGTACTATGATTATTTCTCAGACTTGAAACTTTTAGATTATAAAGTAAGAATATTAAATACTGGGACAGGAGCAACTACCAGAGTTTTAATAGAAAGCACAGATAAGAGCGGCAAGAGTTGGTTTACAATAGGTGTTTCTCAAAACATTATTGAAGCATCGTTTAAAGCACTTATTGATAGTTTAGAATATAAGTTGTTTAAAGAAAAAGCACCTGCAAACATTCATGAAAAATAAATATGGTTTTATTTTGATAAAACCTCAATTAGGTGAAAATATTGGTGCATCTGCAAGAGCCTTAAAAAATTTTGGATTTAAAAATTTATTGATAACAAATCCTAGGGATGGATGGCCAAATATAAGAGCTAAAGCTACTTCAGTTGGTGCTTTCGACATCTTACAAAAAACTAAAATTTTTGAAACAACCGACCAAGTTGTAAAAAAATTTGATATTATTTTTTCCTTTAGTGCAAGGAAAAGAGAGATTAATAAAAAACATATTAGTTTAAATAATTTTATAAATATTTTAAAAAAACTAAAATCAAAAAAAATTGGTTTAATGTTTGGACCTGAAGCTTCAGGTTTATCAAATATAGATCTGTCTTATTCAAATTATATAGTCCAAATTCCTTCATCCCCGAATTTTAAATCATTAAATCTATCACACTCATTATTATTGATTTGTTATGAGATTTTTAAAATGAACAAATTTAGATTACTTAAACAAACCTCATTTACTAAAAAAATAGGAAAGAAAGGAAAAATATCACAAATTCTTGACTTAATTACATTAAGACTAGAAAAAAAAAATTTTTTTCAGCCTCCAGAAAAAAAACTGACAATGATTTCAAACATAAATAATTTATTTTATAGAATGGAGCTAAATGATAAAGAATTGAGGATTTTAAGTAGCATAGTAGGCTCTTTAACAAAAAATAAGAAAAAAGCATAATTGACAATAACCCCCTAAACCTTGTAAACCCCTTCTTAAAAATATGACTAAAAGATTAAAATCAAAGCATAAAGTTGATAGGAGGCTAAAAGCTAATTTATGGGGCAGACCTAAAAGTCCATTTAACTCTAGGGCATACCCACCCGGTCAACACGGTCAAAATAAAAAAGGCAAACCTACAGATTTCGGAACTCAGTTACAAGCTAAACAAAAACTTAAGGCGTATTATGGAAATATTAACGAAAGACAATTTAGAAATATATACAGAAAAGCTTTAGCAAAAAAAGGTGACACAACTGAAAATTTAATAGCACTGCTAGAAAGTAGACTTGATACTGTTATCTACAGAGCAAAATTTGCAACAACAGTTTTTTCAGCAAGACAAATGATTAATCATGGACATGTGAGAGTTAATAAGAAAAGAGTAAACATATCTAGCTTTTTAGTAAAAGAAACTGATCTCATCGAAATAAGAGAAAAATCAAAAAAATTGATGGTCATTGATGGAGCTCTTCAGAGCAAAGAAAGAGATGTTCCAGAGTACATTCAGTCAGATAATAAAAATAAAACGGCTAAATTGATAAGAGTTCCTAAATTTTCAGAGGTGCCATACCCAGTGATAATGGAACCAAATTTGGTGATCGAATACTATTCAAGATAATTTTTTATCTTTTAATTATACAGCAAATCAATATTATAAATATATTTAATGATTCAATTTCTAAAGAAAAATATATTATTTTTATTTCTTTTTTTTTATTTCATAATAGGAAGCTTTAACTCCATAAATACTGGAATATCTTTTGATGAATACCATGAACAAAAAAATTGGAATTTCCATGTTAAATATACAAAAAAATTATCAAGTCATATTTTTTTGGGTGAGAATTTTGATGAAAAGCTAAATGAAGAATATATTGTAAATTATTTGGGTTATGGGATAGGTTTTCAGATAATTTCACAGCCAATACAGTCATTATTGAAAGACTCAATATCAAAATTAAGTCAGATAAATGATTATGGAGCACATCTTACAGCGAAACATTTTGTAGTTTTTTTATTTTTTTTTCTATCAGGAATATTTCTATATTTAATTCTAAAAAAAATAATCAATGATAAATTTTTCTGTTCAACAACTTTAGCTCTATACCTTCTTTATCCTTATTTATTTGGACAATCTATGTTTAGTCCTAAAGATATCCCTTTTATGTCAGTTTGGTTAATGTGCACTTTTATAAGCTTTTATTTATTTGACCTTATTATAAAGAATAATAAATTAAATTATTTAAGTGTATTTTTTTTCTCTTTGTCTACTGCTTATTTATTATCAATTAGAATAGCTGGAATTCTTATTTTATTTCAATATTTAATTACATTCATTATTTATTTAAGTTCAACAAAAGCTTCTTTAATTTCGTTTTTCAAAAAGTTTTATTTAAAAATTTTATTTTTTTCTTTTACTACGCTGTTATTTACAATGATTTTATATCCCCCATTTTTACTAGACCCCTCGTTATTTTTCTTATCTATAGATCGTATGGCAAGTTATTTTAATGATGTTTGCACCAACACTTTAGGAAGTTGTATGCATCCAAAAAATTTACCTTCGACATATATACCAATCTGGTTAATGGTGAAATTACCTTTTTTTATTATATTTGGAATTTTTCTTTTACCAATAGTAGAAAAAAAAATATTTATTGACACTAGAAAAAATATTTTCTTTGGAACAATTGTTGGCTCTTCACTATTTATTCCATTATTATTAATAATAAGAAAAGTTCATCTGTATGATGAATTAAGACAAGTTATGTTTATTGTGCCATTATTATTTATTTTAGGTTCGGTTTCGCTTTATTACTTTTCAAAAAGAATATTTTATGTATTAGCAGTTATAATGATTTGTATTTTTACAATTGAGAATATAAAGATAAATCCCTATCAGTATGTTTGGTTTAATTTGCCATCAAGATTTATTGATCTTACAAAAAAATTTGAACTTGAATATCAAGGTATAAGTGGAAGGGAGATTGCAAAAAAGATTTCATTATCAAATAATGATAACTTATGTATTTTGGTAAATCCTGAACATACAGTTAAACCTTACTTAAATCCTACCAGATATAATTGTTTTGCAATATGGCAAGCAATTGATACTAATTATAAAAGGCCTTTTCTAGCTGTACAACATGTAAGAAATATAAAAAAAGGAAAAAGTTACAAGTGTAAGACTATTTATAAATCCAATTTCACTTTACTATTTCATAAAAAAAGATTTGTGACAGGTAAATTATTAAAATGCACTTGATCATTAACTAGTGAAGTTTTTAATGAATTTATCTAAAAAAATATGGTTAAAAGTAGAGGACCATTTTTTTTCATAGTCTAAATCATTTAAAAATTTATACACTTCTGACTCTACAAGGTTTTGATCTATTATCTCTACACAAATTATTTTTGGTCTATAAATCTTAAAATCGAGCGATTTCAACGCCTCTAAATCAGCCCCCTCCAAATCTACATTTAAAAAATCTATTTTTCTGTTACTATATTTTGTACTGTTTAGTATTGAGGTAAGCTTCTTAGAGTAAATTTTTTTTTCTTTAATAGCACCTTGCATTCTTTTTTCTGCTTCTTGCTTTTTTATTGTATTAAGTTGGCTAATTTCTTTTTGATGATAAAATATTACCTCTCCATCATTTTCATCTATTGCAGTATTAATATTTATATCTTCTGGTCTCAAAAAATTAAATAAATCTATAGTGAATTCACTTAAGTCTATATTGATACCTCTCCAATTTTTTTTATATAATAGGTAGGTGTTATTTAAATGTATTGGATGGTAGCAACCAGCGTCAACAAAAAAACCATTCTTTATATCTTTAGTTAATCTTAATATTTGTAAATCCTCTCCTTCCATTGAGTAACTTTTTTTGGATAAAAAAGCTTTATTTTTTAAATATATGTTGTGAAAAATTTTAATTTTTTTATATACTTTTAAAAGTATATTTTTCATTTAGCAGAGTTGAGCTCATTTCTAATTTTAATGATAAACTGATTGATTAGTCTTCTTTCATCTTCATCTAAATAGTTTTCCTGTTTGATTGCTTTTTCCATTTCTGATTTGATAGAATTGACCATGTCTTTTCTTCCTTCTTTTGTAAACAAAATCTCTGTTTTTTGATTAATCTTATTTATAGTTTTTCCAATGGTGAACTCAAATACAATTATTAAAGCAATTACTGCAATCAATGTTTTGTAAATATAATTTCTCATTAAATTATTTTCTTTTGTTCTAAAAGCAACTTAAGTTCTCCTTTTTCAAACATTTCTTTAACTATATCGCAACCACCTATAAACTCACCATTAATATATAGTTGAGGTATAGTGGGCCAATCACTAAAATCTTTTATGCCTTGTCGCAAATTCTCATCTTCTAAAACATTTACACCGTTAAAATTAACTTTTAAATGCTTTAGAACATTTGAAACAGCCATTGAGAAACCACATTGAGGAGAATCAGGTGTGCCTTTCATAAATAAACAAACTTTATTATCATCAATTAACTTTTTAATTTTTTCATTAATATTCATTATTTTTCCTTTGTTGTAATTGTTAAAGCGTGAAGCTCATTTCCCATTTTAGGTCCTATTGATTTATAAACTAATTTGTGTTGGTTTATTTTACTCAAACCTTTGAACATTTTTGAAGTTATTATTGCCGCATAGTGATTATTATCTCCCATAAGGTCTTTAATTTCTATTGTAGCATCAGGAATACCCGCCAATATTAATTTTTTTATTTCTTCAATTGCTAATGCCATCAGAAATTATTGTACCATTGATTATGTATTTTATATAGTTCTTTAATATCAATTTTTAACTCATCTTTAATTTCAAAATATTTTTTTTGAGTCAAACCCATATTTTCAAAAAAGATGTTATTATTCTTCAATATTTTTTCAACATTATCTAAATTCTTTTTATCTATTTCTAAGATATATCTTCCTTGATCTTCACCAAAAAAATAACTAATTAGATTTGTTAATTTTTTTGGCTTTTCAATTTTTACACCAATATTTGTCTCAATTGACATTTCTGCTAAAGCAACTATCAAGCCACCATTTGAGATGTCATGGACTGATTCCACTAAGTTTGAATTGATTAGTTTTAGCACATTCTCTCCATTATTTTTCTCATTAGCTAAATTTACTTCTGGTGGCTTACCTGTTTGGATTGAATATATTTCTTCTAAAAAAACACTTTGATCTAAATGTCCAAAAGTTTTACCTACAATATATATGTGATTATTTTCTTTTTTAAACCTATGATTTATTGGTTTTGAGATATTGGATAACAAACCTACACCTCCAATCACAGGTGTAGGTGCTATATTTTTTTTATTAGTTCCATTGTAAAAAGAAACGTTTCCAGAAACTACTGGAAAATTTAAAAATTCGCATGCTTCTTTAATGCCCAAAACGCATTCAGCGAATTGTCCCATGATCTCAGGATTTTCTGGGTTACCAAAATTTAAACAATTTGTGATAGCTAATGGTTTAGCTCCAACAGAAATAAGATTTCTCCAATTTTCACAAACTATTTGTTTACCACCTGTAACAGGATGTGCTTCACAATAATTTGCGGATGAGTCCACAGTAACAGCAATAGCTTTATTTTTACCATGAATTTTTATTATTGCTGCATCAGATCCAGATTTTTGAATAGTATCACACATGACCATTTGATCGTATTGATCTGTAACCCATTTTTTATTTGAGTGGTTTGCAGAAGATAGTATCTTAATAAGCGCTTCTTCTAATTTAATTTTTTTTAAACTTTTTAAATTAATTTTTTCTTTTGAATTTTTAATTTTATTCCATTTTCTATCATACTCTGGAGCTTTGGAGGCTAAAGCGCTGATAGGTATTTCTCCTTGAACAATACTATTATATTTTAATACTAATTTGTTAGTATTTGTTGTTTTTCCAATTACCACAAAATCTAAATCCCATTTTTCAAATATCTTTTTTGCATAATCTTCTTTTTCATCTTCTAAAATTATTAACATTCTCTCTTGACTTTCAGAAAGCATCATTTCATAAGGAGTCATATTATCTTCTCTACAAGGGACTTTATCTAAATTAAGTTCAATACCTAGTTCACCCTTAGAAGCCATTTCAACACTTGAAGATGTTAAACCAGCAGCTCCCATATCTTGAATTGAAATAATAGAGTTGTCTTTCATGAGCTCTAAACAGGCTTCCATTAATAATTTTTCTGTAAAAGGATCTCCAACTTGAACAGTAGGTTTTTTCTCTTCAGAATTTTCATCAAATTCTGCTGATGCCATAGAGGCACCATGTATTCCATCCCTACCAGTCTTAGATCCAACATAAACAACTGATTTGCCTAAGCCTTTAGCTTTCGAATAGAATATTTTATCCTTGTCAGCATGACCAACTGCCATTGCATTAACTAAAATATTTTCGTTGTAAGTGTTATTAAATTTAGTTTCCCCAGCAACGGTTGGTATACCAATACAATTACCATACCCACCAATACCTGAAACAACTCCATTTAGTAAACTTTTTGTTTTATGATGATTAGGTGAACCAAAATGTATTGAATTTAATAATGCTATAGGTCTAGCTCCCATTGTAAAAACATCTCTCAATATACCTCCAACACCTGTAGCAGCTCCTTGGTAAGGTTCAATAAAAGAAGGGTGATTGTGACTTTCAATTTTAAAAATTATAGCATCATTATCTCCTATATCTATCACACCAGCATTTTCGCCTGGTCCTTGTATAACTTGG
>CABYYE010000007.1 GCA_902523095.1 uncultured Pelagibacteraceae bacterium
TTGTTAATAATATCTTTTTTTGTTATACTAGAACTTTTATTTTTGCTCATTCAAATGATCTAAATTATTATGAATTTGACTCATTAAATCTCCTTTAATAATTCTATAGCATAAATCAATTGAATAATAAAAACCCAAAGCATCTGTTCCTCCATGGCTTTTTACAACAGGACCATTTAGTCCCAAAAAAATAGCACCATTATATTTTCTTGCGTCCAATTTTGATTTAAATTTCTTTAAAGAAAAGTAAGAAAATAACAATGAGATTTTCGCTAAAATACTGTCACTAAATGTTTTTTTTAAATTATCAATAACAAATTTAGCTGTACCCTCTGCAGTTTTAAGTGCAATATTACCAGTAAATCCATCAGTAACAATTACGTTTGAATCTCCATCCATAATATTATTTCCTTCAATATAACCATTAAAAGTAAAATTTTTATCTTTCAAATCTTTTAGATTCAAAAAGGTTTTCTTTAATACTTCTGTTCCTTTTATTTCTTCAGAGCCTATATTTAAAAGAGAAACTTTTGGCATATCTTCAGGAAAAATAGATTTATATAAAGCAGCACCCATCTCAGCAAAATCAATAAGGTTTTTTTCATCACATTCTATATTTGCTCCTAGATCTAAGACTACACACATTCCTTTTTTGCTGGGCCATAAACCTGCTAATGCAGGTTTGCTCACATCTTTCATCATCTTTAAAATCATTTTTGATATAACAAAAAGGACACCTGTATTTCCGGCTGACAGAGTTATATCTGCATTACCATCAACTTGTGATTTTACCGCGTTCCACATACTTGTATTCTTTGAATTCTTTATAGCAGTTAAGGGAGTTTCTTCATCTGATACAACAGAGTCAGTATGGATAATATTAATATTTTCATTAAATAATTTATTATTTTTTAAAGCTTCCCTTAATAAATTTTCTTTACCATATAAATTAATTATAAAATCCTTAGAATTTTTATTTTTATCTAAAAATATTTTCAATCCTTGAACGTTCTTTGTTGGTGCATTTTCTCCACCCATTGCATCTATAGCAATAGTAATTTTTTTAGTCATAGCAAATGATTAAATATCGAGAATTTTTTTACCGTTGTAAAAACCAGATTTTAGATCTACGTGATGAGAAAGTTTGTATTCTCCACTTTTTTTATCTTCAACAATATTAACTGCAGATATTTTATGATGAGATCTTCTCATCTTTTTTTTTGAAACTGAAGTTTTTCTTTTTGGAACTGCCATTGTTAACTCTTAAAGTTTAAAGCATCTTTTATCATATTTTCTGGAGAAATATCAAAACAAAAATGATAAAATTTATTAATATAATCATGCAAAAACTGATATTTATCGTCATTTATTTTATCAATAGATTGAAAGTACTTAAAAATTAAATCTTTATTTAGTTTAAAATTTTCTCTGTCTAAATTTATCTTTAACAGAATATCATAAAATACCTTATTTAAGTCTTTCATTCTCTTATTTACACCTACATCACCGATACCTAGTTCTCTTAGATTATTTTCAATACAATAAAATAAACTATCATAGTCGATTTGTGGAAAATTAACTTTTTTTTTTCTAAAAATTATTAAAATTACAGCAAAATGAACAAACATTAGGTATACTCTAGTTTCAAAAGTGTCTTTAAGTTTGATTTTTTTGTAGAAATCTAAATTTCGAGACAAATTTAACAATGTGTTATACAAGATAGTATTATGTTTTTTTCTTTTAAAAATCATTTTAACAAATTCATATTTTTATCATTTTTTATTTTATTAAGCTGTCAATTACAAGAGCCTAACAAAAATCATGGTATTTTATTTCTAGAAAATAGATCAAAAAAACTAGTAATTAATACAAGCAATATAAATGATGTTAAAAAAATAATAGGTCAACCACATTCTACCTCTTTTGATAATGAGAATATATGGATTTATGTTGAAAGAACCTTAAGCAAAGGTAAATACTTAAAACTAGGTAGACACACATTAAAAACTAACAATGTTTTAGTTTTATACTTTAATAAATATGGCGTTTTAAAAGATAAAAAATTTTATAATAAGAATGATATAGAGCAAATTACCTTTAGCAAGAAAACGACTGAGAACAAATTAGGTCAAAAAAGCTTTGTTGAAAGTTTTTTACAAAGTATTAAACAAAAAATGTATAGCAACCGCAAATAAATTTAATGAGCAATGACTGCTAAAAGTAATAGAGCAACGATATTTGTAATTTTTATCATTGGATTCACAGCTGGACCTGCTGTATCTTTGTAAGGATCACCGACTGTGTCTCCAGTAACTGCGGACTTATGTGCTTCTGAACCTTTGCCGCCAAAGTTTCCGTCTTCAATATATTTTTTTGCATTATCCCATGCTCCACCACCAGCGGTCATAGAGACTGCAACAAATAATCCAGTTATGATTACACCAAGTAACATTGCTCCAAGTGATGATAAAGCAGCTTCAAGTCCTCCAATTTGTAAAATAATAAAATATAAAACTATTGGAGATAAGACTGGTAATAAAGAAGGAATAATCATCTCTTTTATAGCTGCTTTTGTAAGTAGATCTACAAGTCGACCATAATCAGGTTTTCTTTTACCTTTCATAATGCCTGGTATCTTTTTAAACTGTCTTCTTACCTCGATTACAACAGCTCCGCCTGCTCTTCCAACAGCTTGCATTCCCATTGAGCCAAAAAGATAAGGTAACATTCCGCCAATAAGCAAACCTGCAACTACGAATGGGTTTGATAGATCAAAAGTTACGTTTACACCTTCAAGAGCTGAATTTTTAACTGTAGAAAAATATTTTATGTCTTCAGTATATGCTGCAAACAAAACCAATGCGCCTAGACCGGCGGAACCAATGGCGTAACCTTTAGTAACGGCTTTTGTAGTATTTCCAACAGCATCTAATGCGTCAGTTGTTTTTCTAACGTTCTTTGGTAGTTTTGACATTTCAGCAATTCCACCTGCATTATCTGTTACCGGTCCATAAGCATCTAAAGCAACGACCATCCCAGTTAAAGCTAACATTGCTGTAACAGCAATCGCTATACCATAGAGACCAGCTAAACTATTAGTGTATAAAATACCAGCAACTATTATTAACGCTGGTAAAGCTGTAGCTTCCATTGAAATTGCTAATCCTTGAATTACGTTAGTTCCATGACCTGTTGTTGATGACTTAGCAACAGATTGAACTGGTCTAAAATTTGTACCTGTATAATACTCAGTAATCCAAATTAACAATCCTGTGATTATGAATCCTACCACTCCACAAATATAAAGATCTAGACCTGAAAAAATAATTTCATTTAGTTTAAAAGAATTATCCAATCCTACAATAGAACCAGTTACTGGATATAATATAATTAGTGATGATAAGGCGGTTACTATAAATCCTTTGTAAAGAGCTCCCATAATATTTTTACTTTTTCCAAGTTTTACAAACCATGTACCAATTATCGAAGTTATTATACAAGAAGCACCAATTGCTAAAGGATAAACCATTAAATTATAATCATCCGGAAAAAAAATTGATGAAAGAACCATAGTGGCAACAATAGTTACCGCATAAGTTTCAAATAAATCAGCGGCCATGCCTGCACAGTCACCGACATTATCACCCACGTTGTCTGCTATAACTGCTGGATTTCTAGGATCATCCTCTGGGATACCGGCTTCAACTTTTCCAACTAAATCTGCTCCAACATCTGCTCCTTTTGTAAAAATTCCACCCCCTAGTCTTGCAAATATAGATATTAAAGATGCACCAAAACCTAAAGCAACAAGAGCATTTATAATCTCTCTATTGTCAACTTTTAAATTAATTAATATCATATAATAAACTGTGATAGATAATAAAGCTAAACCAGCTACAAGTAATCCTGTAATTGCTCCAGATTTAAAAGCTATAGATAAACCTGCTTGTAAACTATTTCTCGAAGCTTCTGCTGTTCTAACATTTGCTTTTACCGAAATTAACATTCCAACGTATCCAGCAACACCAGAGAGAAAGGCGCCAATAAAATAACCAAGTCCTACTAGATAATTAAAAAAATATGTAACTATCGCTAGTACAATTACTCCTACTACGGCTATAGTTTTATATTGTCGATTTAAATAAGCCTTAGCTCCAATCTGAATTGCTTCAGCTATCTCTTGCATTTTTGAATTTCCAGGACTTGCAGAAAGTATTTGACCAGATAATAAATAACTATATGCAACAGCTAGTATTCCTGCAAATGATATAAGGTACAGTAATTCTAAAAAATTATTCATTTAAAAGCGATAAATGCCAAAAATATCTTAAAAAGGCAAGATAAACTTACTAATTCTTACAAAATAATTAATGTAGATTAAATTTTCCTTATATTTTTAGACAACTTATCTAAAACAGCATTAAGATAGCTAGTCTTTCCTTTATCTAGAAAATACTCTGATGCTTTAACATATTCACTTATAATCACATTTTTTGGTATATTATGTTTGAAAATTAGTTCAAAAGATGCTGAAAATAAAATAATTTTTAATAGTTTATCAGTTTTTTGTAAGTCAATATCTTCTTTAAGATTACTTAATATAATTTCCTCTATCAATTCAGTTCTTTCAAGAGTTCCCGTAACTATATCTTTTATATATTTTTTATACTGATTTTTTGGGTATACAATTTCTGCATCTGGATTCATTAAATAACCATACAGTTTCTGGATTACTTTTATTCTTGGAGAGTTGATTTTATAATTTTTTTGGCTCATTGTTCAAAACTGAAATAATGGCCTTTGAAGCTTCTTGACCTTTGTTTGGTTTATATGAATTTTGTTTAAGCTGACTTCTCTCTCTTGCTTGTTTCATATTTAAACAAGTTATTACACCATTTCCAATAGGTTTATTGTAAATAATTGAAAGTTGCATCATTGCATCAAATGATGACTTGCAAATTAAATCAAAATGTGGAGTTTTTCCTTTAATTACACATCCTAAAGCAATAAAGGCATCATATTTTTTAATATTTTTTCTAATTGTAATAGGTATTTCAAAAACACCTGAAACATGAATAATCTTTTTTTTATAATTTAAGCCAAAAAGAGTTCTTTTAACGCCTTTAATAAGATCATTAGAGATCATTTTATAATAGCTAGCATTTACTATCAAAATTTTTTTCATTTTATAATCTCTTGTCTTTTTATCTTTAAACCAAAACCCTCTAAACCTATAATTCTTTTTCTAGTACGTGTCACGAGTACCATGTTTTTTACTTTTAAATCCTTGATTATTTGTGCACCAATTCCATAATATCTCAATATAACATTATCTTTTTCAGTATTATTAAATTTATTATTGTTAATTACAATTAATGCGAAATTTGGAAATTTTGATAGATAAGTTAAGGATTTTTTAACTTTTTTATCTTTTATAATATTTTTGATATTCTTATTTTTTGTAGAGATAACTCTCACTCGAACTGTTTTTTTATTAAGTTTACCTTTTTTTATAACAAAATTATTAGAATGATTTAGCAAGTTCTCGTAGACGATTAATTCAGCTCTCTTTTTTTTTCTTACTAATATACTCTTATTGAAAACTTTTAATATCAATTTTTCTTTTCGCATTCTATATGCAATTAAATCTTCTATAGAGGCAATTTTTATTTTATGTTTCCGAGAAAATTTTGATAAATCTTTCAGTCTTGCCATTCTTCCATCTTCATTCATTACTTCACAAATTACTGCACTTGGATTCAACTTTGACAATTTGGATATATCAACCGATGCTTCAGTATGCCCTGCTCGTTCGAGCACACCCCCTGCTCTTGCAACTAAAGGAAAAACATGACCGGGGGAAACGATATCTTTTTTTTTTGTTTTTGCGTTTATTGCAATCTTAACTGTTTTTGCTCTATCATAAGCTGATATACCTGTAGATATTCCTCTTTTAGCTTCGATTGAAACTGTAAAGGCAGTTTGCATTCTAGATTTGTTTGTTCTTGACATTAATGGAAGTCGTAACTTATCTACTTGTTCTTTGGATAAAGCTAAACAAATTAAGCCTCTTCCATGAATTGCCATAAAATTAATACTTTTAGAATTGCATTTAGAACCTGGTATTATTAAGTCACCTTCATTTTCACGATCTTTATTGTCGACTAAAATAAACATTTTACCTTTTTTTGCGTCCTTGATGATTTCATTAATGGAAGAAAATATTTTATTTTTCATTATAATAATTATTTAGAAATTTTTTTTATATATTTACTGAATATATCTATTTCAACGTTAACTATATCACTAGTTTTGAGATGTTTTAAATTAGTCAAACGTAAAGTATGAGGAATTACATTTATTTCAAAATAATTTTTATAAACTTTTGAAATTGTCAAAGAAACACCATTAATCGCAATAGATGCTTTTTCAATTAAAAAATTATAATTTCTTTTATCTTTTAAAGATAATCTAATTACCCAAGATTTTGAAATTATCTTAATATTTTGTATTTTAGCTGTTGTATCAACATGACCCTGTACATAATGTCCTGAAATCTTATTACCATGTGACAAAGATTTTTCTATATTAATGATCTTCCCTTTCTTGATAAACTTAAAATTAGATCTTTTGATAGTTTCTTTTGATAAATAGAATAAAAAAGAATTTTTTTTGATCTTAATTAAAGTTAAGCAAACACCATCGCAACATACTGACTCACCAATATCAGATTTCTTAAATTTAATTTTAGAGGATATTTCAACAACTAAGCTGCCAGAAACATATTTTCGACCTTTTTTGAAACTTTTTACTTCACCTTGCCTGTATATAATTCCATTAAACATAGTTAAAATCTTATTTTATAAAGTCTATCTTCATTCAAGTTTACTTTAACTCTATTTTTTAACTTCATATTTTTAATGAGTTCGACTGATCCATTGTTTTTACCATTTCTACCTAAACTGTTAGAAGATTGAAAAACATATAAATTATCAATCAACTTATGAGTAATTAATTCATTTAAAAAAGTCAAACCTGTTTCAACTAGAATTCTACTATATCCTTTTTTTTTAATTTTTCTAAATAATTCTAAAAAATCTGATTTATTTTTCAATTTTTTTATCAAAATTTTTTTAACCCCGTTTTTTCTTAAAAAAAAATCTTTCTTATTTTTATTAAATTTAGTAACAATAAACGTTTTTCTATTTGCGTTGATATTAAATAATTTAAGATTTTTTTTAATTTTTAAGCCTAAATCAATTATAACTAAGTCTGGATTATGATAATTTGCTCCATTTAATCGTACATTCAATAGTGCATTGTCTTTAATAATAGTATTTGAACTTGAAATTATACAATCATATTCAGATCTTAACAAATGAACTCTTTTTCTAGACAATTTATTAGTAATCCATTTTGAAGACATGTTGATTGTTGAAAAATCTTTTGAGATTGCTATCTTGCCATCTATTAAGGGTAGTGAATTACCTTTTGTTGAATAGTAACTTTTATAATAATTTTTGTATTCATGTGGAGGTTTTTTTTTAAAAACCTTAATGCCTTTCTTTTCTAAAATTTTTTTTGATTTTTTATAAGTTCTTTTGTCTAAATCATCAAAAGAATAAAAAACTCTTTTAATCCCTTTTTTAATTATGATATTAGTGCAAGGTGGGGTCTTACCATAATGGGTGCAAGGCTCTAAAGTTAAATATAAATCTGCATCTTTAAAATTCTTATTTTCTTTTAATGCATTATATTCTGCGTGAGGTCTGCCTTTTAAGGATGTGTACCCCGAAGACAGAACAGAGTTATCCTTTACAACAACGCAACCTACTGAAGGATTAGAACCAGTTTTACCTAAATTTATTTTTCCTATATCAAAAGCGAGTTTTAAAAAATTATTATGATTTGTTTTCATCTAAATTGCCCACAAATTGTTCAAAATCCTTTGCTTCTTTAAAATTTTTATATACTGAAGCAAAACGAACGTAGGCAACTTTATCTAAACTTGATAAACCTTCCATTATAAATTTTCCTATAGTTGGAGTTGGTATCTCGCTCTCACCCAAACCTTCTAAATTTCTTACTATTTTTGAAATAAATTTTTCAATGGTTTCAGAATCTATAGGTCTTTTCCTCGTCGCAATTCTTATTGATTTTGAAATTTTATCTCTATCAAACGGCTCTCTTTTACCGTTACCTTTAATAACAGTTAATTCCTGAAATTGAACTCTTTCAAAAGTCGTAAATCTCTCTTTCCTTTCACAGCCACAGAGTCTACGCCTTCTAATAGCGGTTCCATCTTCTGTCGGCCTAGAGTCGACTACTGATGTGTCTTTTTCTCTACAAAAAGGGCAAAGCATAGTTATTTAAGTTATCTAATTACTATATATAGGAAAAGCTGAACAAAGATCAATTACTTCTTTTTTTACTTCTTCTTCAATTTTTTTGTTATTTTCTGCATTTTTGCTCAAACCTTTAACAACTTTAGAAATTAAGTCAGCAATTAACATAAATTCGTTTGGTCCAAAGCCCCTCGTTGTACATGCAGGCGTACCTAATCTTATACCGGAGGTTATCATAGGACTTTGTGTATCGAAAGGAATTCCATTTTTATTACAAGTTATATTAGATCTTCCTAGTGAAGCTTCTGCATCTTTGCCAGTAACATTAAATGATCTTAGGTCTACCAACATTAAATGTGTATCTGTACCACCAGAAAAAATTTTAAAACCGTTTTTTACTAACCTGTCTGACAAAACTTTAGCATTATTAATTACTTTTTTAGAGTAACTTTTAAATTCTCCTGACAGCGCTTCTTGAAAACAAACTGCTTTTGCGGCAACAACATGCATTAATGGACCACCCTGCAAACCAGGGAACACAGCGCTATTAAATTTTTTAATTAACTCTTCTTTATTAGTTAAAATAATACCACCTCTTGGACCTCTCAATACTTTATGCGTTGTTGAAGTTACTGCATCAGCAAACTTAACTGGATTTGGATAAACACCGCCTGCAACTAAACCGGAAAAATGAGCCATATCAACAAGAAAATAAGCGTTCACTTTATCGCAAATTTCCCTAAATCTTTTAAAGTCAATTACTCTAGAGTATGCGCTTCCACCTGCAATAATTAATTTTGGCTTATTTTCAACAGCAAGCTTTTCAACATTATCATAGTCAATTAAACCTGATTCTTTTTCTACATCATAATGAATAGCGTTAAACCACTTTCCCGAAAGAGCGGGTTTGGCACCGTGTGTTAGATGACCACCAGAATTCAAACTCATACCAAGTATGGTATCTCCAGGTTTTACTAATGCTAAATATACTGCGCCATTGGCTTGGGCACCGGAATGAGGTTGAACATTTGCAAAATTACAATCAAATAATTTTTTTGCCCTTTCTATAGCTAATTTTTCAGACACGTCTACGTGTTCACAACCACCATAATATCTTTTTCCTGGATAACCTTCTGCATATTTATTTGTTAGCACAGAACCCTGCGCTTCTAAAATAGCTTTAGATACAATATTTTCTGAAGCAATTAATTCTATGTGCTCCTGCTGTCTTTTGAACTCATTTTTTACAGAATCGTAAAGTTCTTTATCAGCGTCTTTTAAACTTAGTTTAAAAAAATTATTTAAAAAACTATCGATTTTAGTAACTGTAGACATGACTATATTTTTTTAACCCTTCTTAGATGCCTGCCTTTTTCAAACTCAGTTTTCAAAAAAGTTGTAACCATTTTTAAAGCATCATTTTTTTTTATTAATCTAGATCCTAAAGAAATAATATTAGCATTATTATGTTGTCTAGACAATCTTGTTGAGGGCATATTATAACACACAGCAGCTCTAATTCCTTTGATTTTATTAGCGCTTATTGCCATTCCTGTGCCTGATCCACAAATTAATATTCCTACGTCACTTTTTTTTGTTTTAACTCTGAAAGACACTTTTCTTGCAAAGTCAGGATAATCCACAGATTCTTTATTTTCTGGCCCTAAATCTATAACCGATATATTATTTTTAATTAAATAGTCTTTTATAACCTCTTTTAATCTATAACCGGCGTGATCAGAAGCTATACAAATTTTATTAAAAATAAATTTCAATTTATTTAAAAGGATTTTCTAAAACACAAGCTACTAAATGAATTCTTGATTGTTCACCACCGTTAAAAAAATTATGATACTTTGTGTTATTTGTTATTGTAACGTATCCATCAGCCGGTAAATGTTTTGCAACATTTTCAATTACCATAGAGCAACCTAAATTAGTTATTATCGGTATATGAAGTCTTGGTTCAGGATCTTTGTGCCAACTTAGTGTTGATCTCGGTTCTTTTAACAACAGTCTCACTCTACCAAGCTTAAATTTTTTATTCAAAGTTTCATATACCTCTTTAAAATAAGTATTTTCAAACTCAGGAACAATTTTTGTATATTTTGACTCATCTATAGGAATGTCCCTTACAACTTCTTTTCCTTTTTCATCAGGAATTGTCCAATAGATTCCTCTTATATTATTTCCTTTTATAGAATTTTCATCATTTGGAATTTGATTTAAAGGAATTGCACCAAAATTTGTGATACCTTGTGGCGATGTAAAACCTTTTTTTTTCAAAATACTATCTAGATCAGATCTCATTTTTTGAACATCAAATTTTAGATCTGGAACTCGATAAAAATCAGTAAAGTTTAAGTGCGCCATATTTGTATTTTATAGTTAATTAATTGCTGTTTATAATATATCATTTGTCGCATCAAACAAAATTTTATAACTTATATACATGAAGATAAATGGAAAATTCCCCAATGTAAGGTTGCGAAGAGTTCGCAACTCAAAATGGATGAGAAATCTTGTATCTGAAAACAATGTAAGTGTTAACGATCTAATTTTACCTATATTTGTGAGAGAAGGGAAAAATATAATTGAAAATATAAAAACAATGCCCGGAGTGAAGAGGTATTCCTTAAATAAATTAAGTAGCATTATGAACTTAGTAAAAAAATATAAAATTCCGATGGTTGCTATATTTCCATATACGCCTAAGAATAAAAAAGACAAAAATGGTCTTGAAGCACTAAACAAAAATAATTTAGTTTGTAAATCTGTTAGATATATAAAAAAAAAATTTCCCAATATTGGAGTAATGTGTGATGTAGCACTAGATCCTTACACATCTCATGGTCACGATGGTATTTTAGTAAAAAATAGAATTGATAATGATAAAACTTTAGAAATACTTGTTAAACAAGCTTTGATTCAAGCTGAAGCTGGATGTGATGTTATAGCGCCTTCAGATATGATGGATGGAAGAATTGGCGTTATAAGAAAAGCTTTAGACAAAAAAGGATATAAAAATGTAAGTATAATTTCATACTCAGCAAAATATGCATCTAACTTTTATGGTCCTTTTAGAGATGCAGTAGGATCAAAGTCAATTTTGAAATCTGACAAAAAGACTTACCAAATGGATTTTAGAAATACCAATGAGTCATTTAGGGAAATCGGTCTAGATATTAAAGAGGGAGCAGATATTGTCATGATTAAACCTGGTTTACCATACTTAGATATTATCAGAAATATAAAAGAAAATTTTAAAATACCTGTTTTTGCTTATCAAGTTTCAGGAGAATACAGTCTCATAAAATTTGGAATTAAAAACAAATTGATAAACAATAATTCAGTAATAGAAAGTTTAATGTCCTTTAAAAGAGCTGGCGCTTCAGCGATTGTAACTTATTTTGCCTTAGAAATAGCAAAAAAATTGAAAAATTTTAATTAAAATAATTCTCTAAGATAACTCTAGATCTTGGAAATTGTATGTTATTAGGAAGAAAAAAATTATTTAGCATTATATTTCTTGTGAACATTAGCGATTTTTTTATAATATATTTATCTAAATTTTTAGGAACTATTTCCTTTATTAAGAAAGTAGGAACTTCGTATTTTACTCCGTCTATTGTAACTTTTTCTAAGTCATTAAGATTTTTTGAAGATGAAAATTCATTTAAGTTTGTATCGTATCCAAGCTGTTTTATTAAATTCAACTCAAAATAAATATAAAGAATAATCCAATTATCATGTTCTAAATTTTCAATAAATTTTTCTAATAATTCATAGACGCCCTTATGAGGTTGAGATTCAGGCATTAGACTGTTTAATAAAGAGCTTAAAGAAACGAGCGCACAAGTCCTTTGTTTGTCATCGAAATAAATAGGTGAAATTGGTTTGATCAATTCAGTTTTTAAATAACCAATTTTATTCTCATTTTTTGTATTGTTTACAACAAAAAGTTTATTTGAGATTTGTAAATAATTTCTAATTTTTCTTGAGTTTCCACCGTATACAATTCCAACAATTTTGCCTTTTTTTTTGGTAAAGATATCAATTATGTTTGCATTTTCTCTAAATTTTTTTTTAGATAATAAATAACACTCGTCTTCCCAGTTCATAAAATATTTAAACTTTTTAATAATTTTAATGCAGCGTTTTGTTGAGCATCTTTTTTAGAACTTCCAACACCATTAATTTTCTTAGAATTTTTAATTTGAACAAAAATTTTAAATGTTGGTCTATGTTGAGGTCCTGAATTTTTGTAAAATGTATATTTTGGCAGTTCTTTAAATTTTTTAAGACTATATTCTTGTAGTTGTGTTTTAGGATCTACAAATGTCTTGACTGAATTGACTATATAATCATTCCAAAATGTTAGAACAAATTTTTCAGCTGATTTTAATCCACTATCAAGATAAATTGCTCCAATTAAAGCTTCCAAACAATCACTCATTATTTTTTCTTCGGATCTATGAAGTTTTCTATGTGACGAACTAAGTGACATAAATTCTTTAATATTTATTTTTTTAGAAATTTTTGCACAAGTTTTCTTATTGATTAAATTTGCATATTTTTTATCAATTATCCCCTCCCTTTCATTAGGATAAATTTCAATTAATCTTTTTGCAATTATAAGACCTAGAACACGATCCCCTAAAAACTCAAGCTTTTCATTATTGTCTAAGTTATCAAAACTTTTATGTATAAGTGCTTTTTTTAAAAAATTAATATTTTTAAATCTATAATTTATAATTTGCTCAAGCTGATTAACATTATTTTTCATTTAATTTTGTTAAAAGTTCTATCTAATCTAAAAGAATCATTAAGGCTCCAAAATTTTAACATACTTCCTTTAGATGTATCATTAGAGAAAAAAATTATCCTAGCTTTACCAACTAAATTTACAAAATTAACATAACCAACAGTATCTAAATATCTGCTATCTTTCGAGCAGTCTCTGTTGTCGCCTAAAAGAAAATAATGATTTTTTGGTACTCTGAATTTTTGAGAATTTTGCAAAGTGCCTAATTTGTTATAAACTGCTAAATAAGTTATTCCATTTGGCAAAGTTTCTTTAAAAGAATTAACTTCTAAAGACATACGCCCACATTTGACAAATTTGTTATTAATTATTTTTTCTCTTTTAATTTTTTGATTATCAATAAAAATATCTCCGTCTATAAATTGAACTACTTCTCCAGGAAGTCCAATTAGCCTTTTAATATAATCAGTTCTATTATCCGCAGGAGTTTTAAACACTACAAGGTCACCTCTTTCAGGATCTTGATTAAAGATTCTATCTTTAATGATTTTAGGACTAAAAGGCATAGAGTGATTGCTATATCCATAAGTATATTTTGAAACAAATATTCTATCACCTACTAATAAAGTGGGCTCCATTGATGAAGATGGAATGTAGAAAGGTTGAAAAATAAATGACCTTATAAAAATTGCAATTACTAGTGCAAAAATAATAGTTTTAATATTATCTATTATTATTTCTGAATATTTTTTTTTCATAAAGATATAACAACAGTTGCTACTGCAAACGGTTTATCATCAGATAAAGAAAGGAAGATTTCAAATTTTTTTTTAAGTTTTTTTACTACTTTTATCTTTGTTTTACCTAGAAGTTTTATTTGTGGTTTTCCTGACTTTATGTTGGTTATTTTAATCTCTCTCAAATTAATACCTTTTGAAATACCAGTACCTAATGCCTTTGAAAAGGCCTCCTTAGCTGCAAATCGCTTCGCATAACAATTTGCTTTGTTAGGTTGTTTGTTGCATTTTAATACTTCTTCTTTGTCAAATACTCGATTAATAAAATTCTTGTTATTAAGTAACTTTTTAAATCTATTTATATTAGCTATATCAGTACCTATGCCATAAATTTTCATTTTGATATAACTCTTTTAAAATTTTTTATAGTTTTAGGAAGTCCAACAAATATTGACTCGCCTATCAAAAAATGACCTATATTAAATTCTTGTATTCCTTGTATCTTTGAGAGTATTTTTGCAGATTTAAATGTCAATCCATGACCAGCATGCACTTCTAAACCAATCTCATTTCCAAATGAAACAGCTAATTTGATTTTATTTAATTCATTTTTGTAGTTATTACCTTTATTTATTAGATTGCAGATCTTTCCAGTATGTATCTCTACACAATCCGCATTTAATTGTTTTGCTTTTTTTAAATCTTTAATATTTGGTTCTATAAATAAGCTAACTCTAGATTTATTTTTTTTTAATTTATTAATAATCTTTTTGATAAAAGAAGTGTTAAAGTTCAAATTCAATCCTCCTTCAGTTGTGATTTCTTTTCTTTTTTCAGGAACAATACAAACAAAAGGGGGTTTATGCTTAATTGAAATGTTTAACATTTCTTTAGTAGCAGCAATTTCTAGATTTAATGGTACTTTTAATTTTCTAATGATAGTTTTTAAATCATTATCATTTATGTGACGTCGATCTTCTCTTAAGTGAATTGTTACTGAATCAGCGCCAGATTTTTCTGCTAATAGAGCTGCTTTTAATGGGCTTGGATAAACTTCACCTCTAGCGTTTCTTACTGTTGCTACATGATCAATATTTACGCCAAGTCTAATTTTGTTTTTCATTAAAGATTTCTACTACCAGGTTTAATAGGTTTGATTGTAGAAAGATCTTTAGGTAAATTATCATCAGAATATGTAGGAATATCTAAGGTTAGTTGTGAAACAATTTTTTCTTCAATTAACGACTCTCCATTTGATCTATCAATTATGCATCCAAAACCAATAGTGTTAGCATTATAACTTTTAATTAGTTTTGCACATTCTAAACTTGATTTTCCTGTAGTTATTACGTCTTCTATTATTAATACGTTACTATTTTTCTCAATGTTAAAGTTTCTTCTTAATTGAAACTTTCCATTAACTCTTTCTGCAAAAATAGTTTTTTTGTTGAGTAATTTTCCTATTTCATAACCAATTATTATTCCACCCATGGCTGGGGAAAGAATCAAATCAATTTTTTTGAAGCTTGAATTAATTTTCTCTGCTAAAGAAACGCATATCTTTTCAGCTTTAGCTGGATAACTCAATAATTGAGCACATTGTACGTATTTGGCGCTATGTAAACCAGAAGATAATACAAAGTGACCCTCTATTAAGGCTTTAGTGTCTTTTAAAATTTTCAAAGATTCTTCGTATGAAAGCATTTTTTTTCTCTTTATGGCGAACTATTTTAAAATTAAAATCATTTTGTTTTATTTGACTTATCAAGTTTGTAAAGTTTTTCAAATCTTTAATTTGTAAATCGAAAGAAAATTGTAAATAATCTTTTTTTTTCTCTAACATTTCCACATTTAAAATGTTACCTTTGTTAATACCAATTAGAGAACTTATTCTTCCTAAAGCACCTGGTTTATGGGGCAAGTCTACGATTATTGTGCTAGTATAATTCTTTTCAGTTGATTGAATTTTTTCTAAAGATTTATCTTGCCAATATCTTCTTATAGAAGCTCTTGCTTTTCCTGTTTTTGAAGATGATAACCAATGAAGAGATGGGGAAGCATTTTTTGATGAAATAATCTCTATCATATCTCCGTTCTTAAGAACAGTTTGTAATGAGGATTCAGTTCCATTTATATTGCATCCAATAGCACTATCACCTATCTTGGTGTGCACAGCGTAAGCAAAATCAATTGGAGTTGCATCTTTAGGTAGCTTTATAACGGACCCCTTTGGAGTAAAACAAAAAACGTTTTCTTGAAACATTTGAAGTTTTGTAAATTCATAATAATGCTCTGGACTATTACCATTTTCAATAATCTCAACAAGGTCACGTAGCCAATCATACTCTTTCCATGATAAGTCTGAAAATCTTTCTGAAGACTTATATTTCCAATGAGAGGCTATACCTCTTTCTGCAAATTCATTCATTTCATCTGTTCTAATTTGAATTTCAATTCTATTTTTTTTGGGTCCAATAACGGATGTATGAATAGATCTATATTTATTTATTTTAGGCGTTGAAATATAGTCTTTAAATTTACCTGGTATTGCAGAGAATTGACTGTGGAAGATTCCTAATGTTTTATAACAGTTATCTATATCGTCAACTAAAATTCGGAATCCAATAATATCAGTTAATTGTTCTAAAGAAGTTTTTTTATTCTGAATTTTTCTCCAAATTGAAAAAGGGGTTTTTTCTCTTCCAGTAATTTTTGCATTTATACCATTTGATTTTAGTAATTGTATTAGTTCTGCTGCAATAATCTTAAATGTATCTTCTCGATTGCTTTTTATAAACTGTAATCTGTCTAAAATTAAGTCTCTTGCAGGTTTATTTAAAACTGAAAAAGATAAATCTTCAAGCTCATCTCGAATACGGTTCATTCCCATTCTATCTGCTAAAGGGGCATAGATCTCCATTGTTTCTTTGGCTTTTCTTATTATCTTTTGTTTGTCTTTTAAAAAATGAATAGTTCTCATATTATGTAATCTATCGGCAAGTTTTACTAGAAGAACTCTAATATCCTTCGATGTTGCTAATATAAGTTTTCTAAAATTTTCAGCCTTTGAGTCATTAGATGCTTTATCTTCAAGAGCTGACAACTTTGTTACACCTTCAACTAAATTAGCTACTTCTTCACCAAATTCTTTTCGAACTGTTTCGTAAGTGACATTCGTGTCTTCAATTGTATCATGTAATAAACCTGTAGTTATAGTTGCGCTATCAAGTTTTAGTTCTGTTAAAATATTTGCAACTGCAACAGGGTGAATTATGTACGGTACACCTTCTTCTCTTTTTTGATTTTGATGAGCATCTAGAGCAAAATTATATGCTTTGTTTAAAGACTCTGAGTTTAAGAACTTATTATAGGATTTTATTTTATCAATTAAATCGATATTATTAATCATACTCTAATATTAACACTTTTACGTAATCTTGTAATCTCTATCCTTGATTTTTGGCTTAATTCTTTTATTAAAAGATCAACATTTTTGTTAAAAACAGGATGTTTCCAATTTGGATCTATTTCTTTAATAGGATATAACACAAAATTACGTAAATACGCTCTTGGATGAGGTAAATTAAGCTTATCATCAGATCTTATCAGTCCCTTGTAATCAATAATATCAATATCACAAACTCTTGGATCATTTTTTTTTGTTTTAATTCTTCCAATTTTTTTTTCAATTATGCTAACTTCATTATAAAGACTTTTAAAATCTTTTTTATAATCAACAATAAGACCTATATTAACAAACTTGGGTAATTCATTATTAGGATAGGAAGGCGTTTGATAAAAATTTGATATTTTTTTTATAGTTATTTTTAAAGATAAAAGTAAATCAACTGCAATTGAAATATTTGTAAATTTATTACCAAATTTTGAATATAAATTTGATCCTATGTTTAAATGTATCATTTATTATTTCTGCTTAATAGTCTTGCCTTTTCTCTATTCCAATCTCTAGTTTTCTTTACTTGTCTTTTGTCATATAGCTTTTTACCTTTAGCAACTGCAATTTGTACCTTTATTTTACCTTTTAAAAAATAAAATTTTGTGGGAACTAATGTCAAACCATCCTGATGGATTTTACCTATAAGTTTATTTATTTCTTTTCTCTTTAAAAGTAACTTTCTATCATTTTTAGGATTGTGGTTGTTATATGAAGACTGTCTGTATAGAGGTATGTGAGAATTTATCAAAAATAATTCACCATTTTTATCTAAAGCATATGAGTCTACTATACTTCCTTTACCTTCTCTAAGAGATTTTACTTCAGATCCTTTAAGAACAATTCCTGCTTCCAAAAACTCAATGAAATAAAAATTAAAACCAGCTTTTCTGTTTAAACATATTATCTTTTGACCAGAAGCTATCTTTTTTTTCATTAAAGTATTTTTGCAGCTTTAAGAACATCAGATATCTTTTTTTTTGTATCTTCCTTTACTTGAACTAAAGGTAATCTCACATCAGGGTTACACATGCCAAGAAGTGAGGCTGCATATTTTACAGGGGATGGGTTGCTTTCAATAAACATAACTTCATGGATTGGTTGTAAAAATTTATCCAATTCTTCAGAATTTTTGAATCCTTCTCTGCAAGATTTTTGAAATTCAGAGCATAAATTTGCAGCAATATTTGCAGTAACACTTATAGAACCAACACCCCCTCTTTTGTTAAACTCTAGAGCATTGTCATCGTTTCCTGTAAGTTGAACAAATTCTTTACCCATTGATTTAAGTTGTTTGTTGACTCGGCTTAAATCTCCAGTAGCGTCTTTTACACCTTTAATGTTTTTTAGTTCATATAATCTAGTCATTGTTTCTACAGACATATCAATAACTGATCTGGATGGTATATTATAAATTATAATTGGAATGCCAACATTATCATTAATTTTTTTATAATGTTGATATAAGCCTTCTTGAGTAGGTTTATTATAATAGGGTGTTACTACTAACAATGCATCAGAACCTGCTCTTTCTGCAAACTTAGATAATTCCACAGCTTCAGAAGTTGAATTCGAACCAGTGCCTGCTATTACAGGTATTTTTCCATCACTTTCTTTAACTGAAATTTCAATAATTTTCTTGTGTTCGTCATGGGTCAAAGTAGGTGATTCACCTGTTGTTCCACCTGGAACCACTCCATTTGTTCCATTATTAATATGATAATGAATTAATTTTCGAAAAACATCCTCATTAAGAACGTTGTCTTCAAATGGTGTCACTAAAGCTACAATTGATCCTTTTAGCATAAAATAATATAAGATAATTTATCTTAAATTTATGCCTTATAAATTAATTAGTCTAGTATTTTTATTATTCATTATGTTAGTTAATAATGTATTATCTGATGATAATTTTTTACTTCCTACAAAAAAACCATCGATATTTAAAAAAGATCAAAATAATTTAAAATTAGAGACAAAAGTAGATTTTCCTCAAAAAAAACCTATCATTGAAGTTATTGTAAATGATAAAGAAGCTGAGACTGATAAAAATAAAAAAGTTAATAAAAATGAAAAGGAGATAAAAGAACAACTCCAAAAAAAAATAGTTTTTTTATATCCTTTAAAAAAACCTATTTCTTATAAAGCTTCATCAAAAGAAGCTGTAAAATCATCGATTTTAAGTGATAAAGACTTTTCAAAAGCAAAAGAAACTTTCAAGTTTATAAAAGCCAAAAAATGGAACAGCGCTATGAAAAGTGCTGAAAAAATAAAAGATAAAGATTTTAGAGATTTGATAAACTGGATGTATTTAAAAACCACGGGTAATGCTGCAACTTTTAACGATTATAAAAAATTTATTGAAAGAAATCCGAATTATCCCAGAATAAACAGGATTAAGTATCTTGCCGAAAAAAAGATTTATTTGAAAAATACATCGCCTTCATTTGTAATTAATTGGTTTGATAGAAACCCACCGCTTGGAGGTATTGGAAAAATAAAATTAGCTGAAGCTTATTTAGAACAAAATAAAATAAATGAGGTAGAAAAATTAGTAAAAGAAGCTTGGCCTGTTGCCGAAATAAGTAAAAATGATTTAGGTTATTACAGAGCAAAATTTAAGAAATTTATTTCTCAAGAAGATCATCTTAAGAGAGCTGACTTTCTTGCTTGGGAAAAAAAATACTGGGATCTAAAAAGAATGTTAAAATATTTGCCTACAGATGAGAGGGCTCTTTATAATGCAAGACAGATATTGATGAGCAATTCTTATGGTGTTGATAATGCAATTGCTAAAGTACCTGGCCATTTAAAAAAAGATCCTGGTTTAGAATTTGATAGATTAAGATGGAGAAACAGAAGAGGTAGACTAGAAGGATCTTTAGAAATTTTATATAATAATTCAAATAAAACAGAAAGCCAAATGATTAGGCCCGATTTGTGGTGGGAGCAAAGAAAGAGCGTAACTAGATCTTTAATCTATAAAAAAAGATATAAAACAGCTTATAAAATTTCTAGCGAACATTCCCTATCTTCAGGGTCTTCATTTGCTGAAGCAGAATGGTTATCTGGTTGGATAGCTTTATCATTTTTAGACTCACCAGAATATGCGATTAATCATTTTAAAAATTTTTATAATAATGTTAGTTATCCTATAAGTTTAGCAAGAGGTGCTTACTGGTTAGGTGTTGCTTATAAAGAACTTGACAACAAGGAAACAGCTAATAAATATTTTACTGAGGGGTCAAAATTTCCAATGACTTATTACGGTCAATTGTCTTTCAATGAGATATTTCCGGGAAAAGATTTTCAGTTATCAGATCAATCTGATTTTGACAAAGATTATGAAAAAGAGTTTTTGAAAAGTAGATTAATAAAACTAGTTAAAATTTTAAAGGAATTAGATGCTACAATATATTCTAAAGATATTCTCAAACATTTAGCTTTACTAAATGTTGATAAAGGAAGTGAAGTTTTGGCAGCTAAACTGTCTACTGAGGTAGGTAGATACGATTTTGCGATACAAATTTCTAAAAAAGCTTCTTACGAGAAGAGATTTTATAATAAGTATAATTATCCGATAATAAATACACCAATAGAAATTAATAATAAAAAAATGCCAAATTCTGAAGTCATTCTAGCTATAATTAGACAAGAGAGTGAATTTGACTCTAGAGCTAATAGTTGGGCAGGTGCTCGTGGAATGATGCAGTTAATGAAGTACACTGCTAAGATTGTAGCAAAACAAGCAAAACTTCCATATAGTATAAGTAAATTAACAAGAGATCCAGAGTATAATATTAAGTTAGGCTCATATTATTTTAATTCATTAATAGAGGATTATAGTGGAGTATATCCTTTTGCTATAGCTGCTTACAACGCTGGTCCTAACCGAGTTAAAACTTGGAGAAGAATTAATGGTGATCCAACAAAAGGAGAAATATCATATGTTAATTGGATTGAACTTATAAGGTTTAAAGAGACTAGAAACTACGTTCAGAGAGTTTTAGAAAATATCAATGTATATAAATATATGTTAAATAAAAAACCTGTTACAATAGATAGCTATTTTAACTAGTCTTGGCGGAAGAGGAGAGATTCGAACTCTCGGTACGATGTTACTCGTACGGTTAGTTAGCAACCAACTGGTTTAAACCGCTCACCCACTCTTCCAAAAAACCCCAGTTTATTTAGTACTAATTATTAGGTAATTAACTTATAAATCAATCAAAAAAATGGTCAAATGAAGAAAAATTTATTTACAGGTTCGTTATATACTATTGGTGCATCACTTTGGTGGGGTATTATTGGTGTATTATATTTTAAATTTGTCTCTTTCGCTACCACCTTAGAACTCGCAATACATAGAACTATTTGGACGGCTCTATTGCTAATTGTAACTACCTCATATTTTTCTAAGTGGAGCGAATTCAAAAGAATTATAAATAAAAATTCAAATATCTTTATCTTATTCATTACAGGTCTTTTGATTTATATTAATTGGCTTACTTGGTTATATGCAGTTAAAACTAATAACCTCTTAGATGGAGCTCTAGGGTATTATATTTTTCCAATATTAAGTGTTTTTTTTGGAATAATTTTTTTAAAAGAAAAATTTAATAGAAATCAAATGATATCAATTTTACTAGTAGTTATAGCTTTAATTTATTTGCTTATTAGATTGGGTGAGATTCCATGGATTGGCATAACAGTTGCCACTACTTTTAGTTTGTACGGTTTAATTAGAAAAAAGGTTAAAGTTTCATCTGATATTGGATTGTTAATAGAAACATTGCTCATTTCTCCTATAGCTTTATGCTTATTTATTTATTTGGTTAACGAAAACTTAAATATATTTTCATTAAATAAACCAGAATTATCATTTTATTTATTTTGGGCTGGGTTTATGACATTAATACCTCTATTCTGGTATACAAAAGGATTTAATTTAATAGGAATCGGTCCAGCAAGTATGATTTTCTTTTTAACACCTACGGCACAATTTTTTCTTGGAATATTCTATTTTAACGAACCTTTAAACGTTGATAAATTAATTTCTTTCGTCTTTATTTGGTTAGCAGTAACTATCTATCTAAATGAGTTGCGTAAAGAATAAACTAATACCATTATTAAAGGGACAATTATTGAAGCAGCAAAAGAAATAAATAATAAATTAGTAGTAATAAAAGAGTTAAACAAAGTAGCAGAAATTAAATTACCAACTAAAATACTGCTCTGAAAGTCTGTACTTGGAAAAAAAAGTATTCCAAATAGTAAACCATTTAAAATTGAAAAATGTGCAAAATTACTACTAATTTTCTTGTTAAAAAAACCATAAAAGATTGTAATTACACCCGCGCAACAAAACAAATCAGCTAATAAAAATAGATATAAAATGCTGTAACCCTTTGAGGCCAAAATAAATACTATTAGGCAAATAATCAAAATAATTGAGTTTGTTTTAATTTTAATATCTTTTCCCGAAATATGTTGGCTAATATTTTTACCATTTACTATTATTAAACTCGATATAGCATTTATTAAAGTGTCAATTGTACTAAGTGTTAATGATAATGCTAGCACTAATACAGCTATAACAATTATAAAATTCTTTTTATCAAGCAGTAAATCAAAAAAAGCAAGATCTGGCATTACATTTGAATTAAGTGAATAAGAAATTAGCCCAGTATATCCCATCCAAAAAACAGTTAAAAATATTATGATTGAAGAATAAAATAAACTTTCTTTCAAAATTGAGTTATCTTTTGCTGAAAAAACTCTTTGCCAATTTCCTTGATGAAATAAATTTGTTGCTGCTACAGCTATAAAGAAAGTTAATCCCGCTGTATAGTTCGGAATATATTTTTGGTCTAATAAATTTGGAGAATTTTTATTAATTAAATCTAAACTAGATATATTAAGATTATTAAGAATATAGAATAGTGATAATAAGATAATAATAATAATAAAAATAAATTGATACTTATCTGTAATTATTGATAATCTGAAGCCACCTTTTAAAATATATAACAAACAGATTATCAAAGTAATACCTGACGTTATCCATAAAGGTATATTAGATAAAAAATTTAATAAGGAAGCTATTGCTGTTACTTCAGCTATTAAAAAAATTATCAAATAAAAAAGTATTAAAAATAAGCTAATTTTCAGTATTCCCTCTCCAAACCTTTTTTTGATGAATTCTGTTAATGTAAGACCTTTTGGAAATTCTTTTCTTATTTTTGGACCAAAATTATACAAGAATAACATTGGAGCAGCTGCGCCTAATGAATAACCAATTACTGCTCCTATTCCTCCCCACGTTGCGGCCGAAGCTGGTCCAAATAATACCCATGCTCCTAACGCCGATGCTGTTAGACTTGCGGTTAGAGAGAATTTATCTTCATCTCTATTGCCAACTATGTAGTTTTTATTATTAGTTACTTTTTTTGAATTTAAGTAACCTAAAATAATAAAAAACAAACCAATAATCGTAATGATAGTTAATGAAGATTCTACTGATATGTATGTTTCCATTTTTCCCTTACTGAATTACCGGTCAGGTTCTTTGGGTATAATCTCAGTCCTTTAGACACCCCATATTACTTGTATACATTAATTATTGGTAGAGAGTCAAATGATGCTGTATCTATCTTAGATGAATGTTCTCTTCTCATTTTCCAATCTTTGTTTATTCCTGCCTGAGCGATACTAATTGCATTTCTACCATATTTTGCATTTGTAAAATCTATCGCTTTCATTAATGTATCCGATTTATTTTCTAAAATTGGAGCTAATAAATTTAAGTCTTTCTCAGATGCTTCTCTTAACTTTGATAAAATAATTCCAGTCTTTTGATAAAAGTAACCATATTTATAAATCTTTTTTAATCCAATTATTGATTTTTTTACAAGCTCTAGACTATTGTCTGTAGCTACTGGTAATTCAATAGTGATTGAATTTGAGTAATATTTTCTATTTTTATCAAAAGGACTTGTTCTTATAAAAACAGTTATTGCTCTAGTTGTTTGTTTGTCTATTCTAATTTTCTCCGCTGCATTTAAACAATGAGTAGTTATAGACTCTGTTAATTTATCTAAGCTCTCGACTTTTTTTCCAAATGATCTCGATACACAACAACTTTTTCTTTTTGTTTCTTCTGTCTCTAAATTAATACAAGGAACACCCCTTAATTCCATCACAGTTTTTGCACCTAGTACATTGGTGCTTTTTTTTACCCAACTATTTGAAATACTCTTCAGTTTATAGGCATTGTCTATTCCATTTTTTATGTATAGTTTAGATAATTGCCTACCTACTCCCCATATGTCCGAAACGCTAAATCTTTTCAATGTTTGATCAATATTATCTTTTAAAAATATTACACCCGCTTTATTTTTTTTAGCAATATGATTTGCAACTTTGCTTAAAGTTTTTGTGTGTGAAATTCCTACACTTGTTGGTATTCCAGTCCATTTAAGCACTCTTTCTCTTATTTTTTTGCCATATCCTTCCACCTTTTCATCTTTTATATGTGATAAGTCTATAAATGCTTCATCTATAGAATAAATTTCAATTTTATCAGAAAATCCTTTTAACACTTTCATCACTCTCCTAGAAAGATCTCCGTATAGTGCATAATTTGAAGAATATATTTGAACATTGTTTCTTTTAACTAATTCTTTTACTTTAAAATATGGTTCTCCCATTTTAATTCCAATATTTTTTGCTTCTGTGGATCTCGATATTACACATCCATCGTTATTCGATAATACAACAACAGGTACATTTTTAATTTTAGGGTTAAATAATCTTTCGCAAGAAACATAAAATGAATTACAGTCAATTAAAGCAATTTTCTTCTTACTGCTGTTTGTGAATGACATATGTCACTACTCCCCAAATTATTATTTCTGGATTATCTATTAGATTAATTTTATCTGATGTATTTCTTGATCCAGACGTTAGATAATTTATTCCTTTATTTTTAATCAAAGTTTTAACTACAAGTTCCTCGTTAACGTTGGCTATTACTGTAGAAAGATTTTTTGGATTTAAGCTTTTGTCTACTATTAATAAGTCTCCATCATATATACCAACGTTAGTCATAGACTTTCCTTGAACTCTTATAATAAAAGTAGCTGGAGCATTTGTGATAAGATGTGAGTTTAAATCTATATCATCTTCAATATAATCAGTTGCAGGAGAAGGAAAACCAGCTCCTACTTTGTGTAAATAGTAAGGTATCGTTAGTTTCATAAATGTTCTTGCTTTGTTCTTTATAGATGATAGACTGCCCTTCTGTCAATCTTTTTAATTAAAATTATCAAAGTGGGTCAAATTGCAAATCGAAAAAAGAATGAGGATTAGTTAATAAGAAGTGTGATAAAAAAAATATTTTCAACTTTAATAATAATCTTATTTGCGACAAGCATTCAAGCTGCATCAAAATTAGATACTATCAAACAAAATGGTGAGTTGAGAGTAGGAACTACTGGCGATTGGGATCCAATGTCAATGAAAGATCCAGCAACAAATAAATATAAAGGATTTGATATTGATGTGATGAGAGAATTGGCGAAAGATTTGGGCGTAAAAGTAAATTTCGTTCCTGCTGAGTGGAAAACAATAGTAGCAGGAATAACAGCTGATAGATATGATATTTCAACTAGTGTAACAAAAACTCCTAAAAGAGCTGAGGTTGCAGGTTTTACAGCAACGTATTATAAATATGGAACAGTTCCTCTAGTTTTAAAAAAAAATCTTAAAAAATTTTCAACTTGGGACTCTTTGAATAACAACAATGTTACGATAGCTACAACTTTAGGTACATCTCAAGAAGAAAAAGCTAAAGAGTTTTTTCCAAAGTCTAAACTTAAATCTGTTGAAGCGCCTGCTAGAGATTTTCAAGAAGTATTAGCTGGAAGAGCTGATGGTAATATTACAAGCTCTACAGAGGCAAATAAACTAATTATCAAATATCCTCAATTAACTATTGTACCAGATGGTGAAAAAAATCCAGCATTTTTGGCAATGATGGTTCCTAAGGGAGACAAAATTTGGAATGATTACGTTAGTAATTGGATAAAAAAGAAACAAGCTTCTGGATTTTTTGAGAAATTATTAGCAAAGTATAATCTAAAAAGCTTATAATTTAAGTTTTAATACCTTTTATTTATACATATAGTCATATAGTGAAGTTTTTAAAATTTACGATCCTGTTATTTTTTTTACAAGGATGTAGCTCAAGTTATGAATGGGGATGGTATATTCTTAGCCCAGAAAATATAGACGGGCTTACCAATTTAAAATTTTTGATAAGTGGTATAACAACCACTATTTATATTTCAGTAATATCAATAATATTAGCAATGATTATTGGTTTGATAGTTGCTTTACCATCTCTCTCAAGAAATAAATTTCTTACTTTTTTCAACATAACTTACGTAGAGATTGTGAGGGCTATACCTTTATTAGTTTTAATTCTTTGGATTTATTACGGATTACCAATTATGTTAGGAATTAGTTTTTCCCCTTTTGTATCGGGTATAATCGCCCTAACTATAAGTGAAAGCGCTTTTCAAGCAGAAATTTTCAGAGCTGGAATAAATTCAATTTCTAAGGGTCAACATGAGGTATCAGAGTCACTTGGAATGGATTTTTGGAAAAAAATGAGATTAGTAATCATGCCTCAGGCTATTAAAGTTGTACTACCGGCGATGGGTAATCAGTTTGTTTATGTATTAAAAATGTCTTCTCTTGTGTCAATTATAGGAATAGGAGATTTAACAAGAAAGGCTAATGAACTAGTTACTACTACTTATAGGCCTCTGGAAATATATACTTTTTTGATATTAGAATACTTAGTATTAATTTTAGTTGTGTCTTATTTTGTAAGAAAATTAGAGAGTAAACTAAAATACAAATAATCTTTTAAAAGAAATCTTAAATACTTTTTTCAAAAAAAAAGGAACAAAAAGCAAGACTACAAATCCCATAATCCAGTTAGTTTTTAATATTGTATAAAATATATCCTGATATTCACCATTCTTTATATTAATTACATAATAGAGAGAAGCAAAAGGAATTAATGTTAATCTCAAAATTGTCATATAGAGACTATATAAGGGCCTCTTCAGAGCCTGAAACAAAGCTGAAGTAATAAAAAAAACAGGATATACTGGACCAATAAGAGCAGCTACTTGCAAATAAAGAGCTCCACTTTGAATTACATCTGGATTACTTGTAAAAAAAGAAATTATTATCTCTGATGTAAGAAAAACAAAAATACCTGCTAAAACCATAAATCCAAAACCAAATATTAGTGCTTTTCCATAAACCTCTTTAACTCTAAAGTGCATTTTTGCTCCAAAATTCTGACCAGCAATTGATAGTACAGCAGTATTTAATCCAATGACTGGAAGAAGTAAAACTTGTTCTATTCTTACAGCGGTGCCGTAACCGGCTGTTGTTAATTCTCCAAATTGACCTACAAAATAAAAAATATTAAACACACCAAACATGATCATTAACATGGTAAACATTATCGGAACAGATTGTTTAAACAATGTGCTTATATAATCTATTTTTGGTTTAAAACATTCTATGTTTAAGTATTTTTTTAATTTACAACAATAAACTTTATTAATTAAATAAATTAATCCAATCAATTGTGATACTAATGTTGCAATGGCTAAACCAGCAATACCGAACGCAGGTACAAATCCATAACCAAAAATGAAAAGAGGATTAAGAAAAATATTTAAAAAGAAAGTAAATATTAAAACATTTCTATAACTTTTCGTATCACCTTGAGCATTAAGCGTTCCGTTTAAAGATAATTGTACAAGAACTATTATAGCTCCAAAAAAAATAATATCTAAGTATTCACGAGTTAAAATAATACTTTCTTGATTTGAACCCATAATTGTAAGAAGTTCGTCTGAAAAATTTAAACCAAATATTGTAACAAAAATAGATATACCGATAGCGAAAATAATTGATTGGGCTACGTACATGGAGGCTTTTCTATCTTCCTTTGCCCCTATCGCATTACCAATTAGCGCTGTTGTACCAGCGCCAATACCAACTGCTACTGCTATAGCTATAAAATATATTGGCCAAGACTTAGCTATTGCTGCTAAAGCCTCTGGAGAAATTTTACCCGCAAAATACGTATCAACAAGATTATAAAAAGTTTGAAAAAGTGAACCAGTGCTAGCAGGTATAGTTACTTTTCTCAACAATTCCCAAATCGATCCTTTTGTTAAATCCATAATATTAATATTCCCTTTGAAACTTATGCTTTTTTCCAGCTTTTTTAGCAAGGTTAATTTGATTTTGCCTCATACGAAATCTTATTTTTTGTGAATTTGAGAGTGTGTCATAACACCTTGAGCATGAAACACCCTCTTCATATTTGTAGGATTTTTTATCTTTTGCAGAAAAAGGTGTTCGACATCCGCTACATACAGAGTAAGTTCCTTGTTTTAATTTGTGTTTAAGTGATATTCTGTTGTCAAAAACAAAACACTCTCCCTTCCATAAACTGTCTTTCTTCTCAGTTTTATTTAAATAGTTAAGTATTCCACCTTTTAATTGGAAAACATTTTTAAAACCTTTTCTTTTTAAAAAAATAGAAGCTTTTTCACACCTTATACCTCCAGTACAAAACATTGCTACTGGTTTTGTTTTCTTAATTTTTTTTAGATATTTTGGAAAATCTCTAAAGTTTTGAATTTTTGGATTTATTGCATTTTTAAAAGTCCCAACATCATATTCAAATGGCTTTCTAGCATCTATAACTAAAGTTTCTTTGTTTGAAATAAGTTTGTTCCATGCCTTTCCAGAAATATATCTATTAAGTTTTTTATTTTTTGAGTTTATTTTTAAACCTAGCGGAACAACCTCATCTTTAATTTTTATTTTGCCTTTATGAAATGGTTGAAAATAACTTTGAGACATGTTCTTACTATCAAAATTCTTAAACCTAAATTGCCTTTTTAATATCTTTATTATTTTGCTTACATCATATTTTTTACCTACAATTGTCCCGTTTATACCCTCTGCTGATAAAACTATTGTGCCCCTAACATTGTTTTCAGAAATTTTCTCTTGGAATAATAATTTATTTTTTTTCAAAAATTTAATTTTTTTAAACTTATAAAAACCATAAATTGTATACATTATTTTTTGATACAAACTGTAAGTCCATCTCCTATCGGAATAATATTTTTTACAATTCTGCTATCTTCCTTAATGTGTTTATTAAATTCTCTTATAATGTTAGTAAATTTGTCGTTTTTTTTAACATCTGCCACTTCTCCGTGCCATAAAACATTATCTATAACAATAAGCCCATTTTTATTAATAAGTTCAATACATATTTCGTAATAATTGAGATAATTTTCTTTATCAGCATCTATAAAAATTAAATCGTACTTTTGATTTAAATCCTTCAACTCTTTTAAACTTTCAATAGCAGGTTTAATGATTTGTTTTATTTTTTGTTCATTTGCCTTTTCATAAAATGATTGAGCTTTTTTACTAAATTTAGAACTTTTATCTAAACTAATCAGAAGCCCGTTAGGTGGAAGTGCTAAAGCCATAGACAAAGCACTAAAACCTGTAAAACTTCCTATTTCTAAAATCTTTTTAACATTAGAAATTTTTATTAATGTTTGTAGAAATTGTGCTTGAGAAACTGAAATCTGTAATCTCTGTTGATCACCTAGACTTATATTATGTTGGATAATTTCTTTCTGAACATCAGTTAAAACTTCTGAGTGATCAATAATATACTGTTCAAGATTTTCAGTTAAGTCTAATTTTTTAGGCATAATTAGCCTTTTAAAAGTTTTTTTAGAATTTCATTTGTCAATTGAGGGTTTGCTTTTCCACCAGATAATTTCATAACTTGACCAACAAAAAAACCAAATAATTTTTCTTTTCCAGCTTTATACTGATTAACTTTATCTTTATCTTTTGACAATATCTCATTAATTATTTTTTCTAATTCTTTAGGATCACTTTGTTGTTTCATCCCTTTTGTCTCTATGATTTTTCTTGGATCATCTCCGCTTTCAACCATAATTTCAAAAACCTCTTTTGCTATTCTACCTGAAATCTCTCCTGATTTTATTGATTGAATTAACCCTGCAAAATTTTTAGCGGAAATAGGTGATGTAGAAATATTGAGACTTTTATCGTTCAGCATTGCAAATAAATCACCCATCATCCATGTAGCTGCGAGTTTTTTGTCAGACAATTTTGCAACTTCCTCATAGTAATCAGAGATTTCTTTTTCAGAAACTAATACGTTTGCTTCATAAGAGTTAAGCCCATATTCTTTAATAAATCGCTCTTTTTTTTTATCTGGCAACTCAGGTAAAGATTTTTTTAAATCATCAATTAATTTTTGTTCAAGTTTCAGTGGTAACAGATCAGGATCAGGAAAATATCTATAATCGTGAGCATCTTCTTTTGATCTCATTGATCTTGTTTCGTTTTTTTTTGTATCAAATAATCTTGTTTCTTGATCTATCTCTTTTCCGTCTTCTAGCAATTCAACTTGTCTATAAGCTTCATATTCTATCGCCATTTGCATAAATTTTATTGAATTTACATTTTTTATTTCACATCTTGTGCCAAGTTTTTTATCACCTACCTTTCTTACTGATACATTTACATCTGCTCTTAATGAACCTTCTTGCATGTTACCATCGCAAGTACCCAAGTATCTCATTATAGTTCTAAGTTTTTTTATATAAGCATTAACCTCATCGGGGGACCGAAGGTCGGGCTTACTAACAATTTCCATTAATGCAATTCCAGAACGATTTAAATCAACATAGGTGCTTGAAGGATCCATATCATGAATGCTTTTACCCGCGTCCTGTTCTAAATGAAGTCTTTCAATGCCAATTTCTTTTGAACCATAAGGCATATCTAATAAAACCTTACCTTCACCAACAATAGGATTTTTATATTGTGATATTTGATAACCTTGAGGAAGATCAGCATAAAAATAATTTTTTCTGTCAAAAACTGAATAATTATTGATTTTTGCATTCAAACCTAGACCTGTCCTTACAGCTTGTTTAACACACTCCTCATTAATAACTGGCAACATTCCAGGAAAAGCAGAGTCAATTAAACTAACTTGTTTATTAGGATCAGCTCCAAATTTGGTGGATGAGCCTGAAAAAAGTTTCGAATTTGAAAGGACTTGAGCATGAACTTCTAAACCTATAACTACTTCATACTTCTCTTTCTCTCCATTAACAAAATAATCAAATTTTCCTTTACTCATGACCACCATTTTTTAATTTCATTTTTATAACCACAATTTTTTTCAAACGCATAACCAATATTTAAAATTTTTTGTTCATCTAGAGCCTTGCCAATTAATTGTAACCCTAGTGGGTAACCTTGTTTATCTAATCCAGCAGGTAAAGATAAAGCTGGTAATCCTGCTAAATTTACAGGAACTGTAAATATATCGTTTAAATACATTGATACTGGATTATTTGTTTTTTCTCCTATCTTAAATGCCGAGCTAGGTGTTGAGGGTGTTAAAATAGCATCAACCTTTGTAAAATTGTCATCAAAATCCTTTTTAATTAATTGTCTAACTTTTTGTGCTTTTAAATAATAAGCATCATAATAACCTGAAGACAAAACATAAGTCCCTATTAATATTCTTCTCTTTACTTCATCACCAAAACCTTCAGATCTAGTGTTTTCATACATTTCAATTAAATCTTTCCCTTTTTGTGATCTGTGTCCATATCTTACACCATCATATCTTGCTAAATTCGATGATGCTTCTGCGGGAGCAACTATATAATAAGTCGGCAAAGCATACTTGGTATGTGGTAGTGAAATATCAATTAACTCAGCGCCTAAATCTTTTAATATTTTTTTTCCTTTTTCCCAAAGTTCATCAATATCATTTGGCATATTATCTACTCGATACTCTTTGGGAATACCAATTTTCATTCCTTTAATATTATCTTTTAAATTTTTTGAGTATGTTTCTTTTTTTTTATTAATTGAGGTTGAGTCTTTTTCATCAAAACTAGACATTGCCTCAAGCATGATTGCACAATCAGAAACAGTTTTTGTCATCGGTCCTGCTTGATCTAATGAAGAAGCAAATGCAACTATACCCCATCTCGAACAAAGACCGTAGGTTGGTTTAAGACCTACGGTACCAGTAAATGATGCTGGTTGTCTTATAGAACCGCCGGTATCTGTACCAATTGTTGCTGGAGTTAAATCGGCTGCTAAAGCTGAGGAAGATCCTCCTGAAGAGCCTCCGGGGACTAACTGATCTCCAACAGGATTAATTACGTTTCCAAAAAAACTCGTCTCATTCGAAGAACCCATAGCAAATTCATCACAATTTAATTTTCCAAGTAGGAAGGCTCCGCTGTCCCATAAATTTTTTGTAACAGTCGACTCATATGAAGGAACAAAATTATTTAAAATATTGCTTCCAGCTGTAGTTTTTATATTTTCTGTACAAAATAAATCTTTTACTGCTAAAGGTATTCCGTGAAGAAGTAGATCATTATTAGGTTTATTATCAAATTTTTTTGCATTTTCTAATGCTTGATCAAATGTTGTTGTTACAAAAGCATTAAGTTTTTTTGCATTTTCAATATTCTTTATATATGCTTGTGTAAGTTCTAATGAAGATATCTTCTTAGACTTCACACTTTCTAAAATTTCACTTAAACTTTGATTTGTTATATTGCTCATTACTCGACCACTTTCGGAACTACAAAAAATTCTTCGCTTTTTTTAGGAGAATTTTTAAGAATTTTTTCTCTTATTTTTCCATCACTTATTTCATCTTTTCTTGATCTTAATGACTGGTTCAAAATCGAAGTTAATGGCTCAACTTTATCAGTGTTTAATTCATTTAATTGTTCGATAAACTTAAAAATTGAGTTTAAATCTTTAGTTAAGCTATCTACTTTAGCTTCATCTACTGATATTCGAGCTAATTTGGCTACATGTTTAATTTTTTCTTTATCTAAAGACATTTGTGAAATAAGTTAGTTTAAATGTGTTTTATCACAAATTAGGTAAATTTCATGCTTGATATTGAAGAATTTAAGAAAAAACTCGATAAAAAGTCTAGGTTAATGGGAATTGACCCAGGCAGAAAACGTATTGGTATAGCTATTTCTGACGAAAACAAAATTGTTGCTACTCCCTATACGACTTTGGTTAAAAATAGATACTCCGAATTTGTTAAAGAAATAATAAAGATTTTCGATGAAAATCAAATTAAAGGCATAATAATTGGAAATCCAATCAATATGGATGGATCATCTAGTCAATCATCTCAATCAGCTAAAGATTTAGCCATTAATCTATCAAAAGATGTTACTGAAAATGTCACTTTATGGGATGAAAGATTGTCTAGTCAGGGAGCTTTTAATTTATCTAATGATTTAGCGTCAAACACATCAAAAAAGATAAGCAAATTAGATGAGAATTCTGCTCAATTTATACTCCAAGGGGCCTTAGATTATTTAACTAAAGAAAATACTTGATCTGATACCATAAAACGCCTATAGAGTTGATTTTAATGGCAGTTAAGAAAAATAACACAGCTATTAAAAACTCTCCCAAACATCTACTTGGTATCCAAAGTCTTTCAATATTAGAAGCTAAATCAATACTAGATGAAGCAAAAAAGTTTATAGAATTAAACAGAAGTAGCTCAAAAAAATTAGACGTTTTAAGAGGAAAAACTCAAATCAATTTATTTTTTGAACCATCCACAAGAACGCAAAGTTCATTTGACTTGGCAGGTAAAAGATTAGGTGCAGATGTGATGTCTATGAATATGGATAACTCAGCGCTTAAAAAAGGTGAAACATTAATAGATACTGCAATGACTTTGAATGCAATGCACCCTGACTTAATTGTAATCAGACACCAAGACTCTGGCGCTCCAAACTTATTATCACAAAAAGTTAATTGTGCAGTTATTAATGCTGGTGATGGAAGAAGAGAACATCCAACCCAAGCTTTACTTGATGCTTTAACAATAATTAACAGAAAAAGTAGAATTGAAGGGCTGAAGATAGCAATTTGCGGTGACATACTTCACTCAAGAGTAGCTAGATCAAATATTTATTTAATGAATATGTTGGGTGCTGAAGTGAATGTAATAGCACCTAAAACATTGATGCCAAAATCAATAGATAGAATGGGAGTAAAGTCTTTTACAGATATGAAAAAAGGTCTTGATGGATGTGATATTGTAATGATGTTGAGATTACAAAATGAAAGAATGCAAGGTTCGTTCCTCCCTTCTAAAAGAGAATATTATGAATTTTACGGTTTAACTCCTGAAAAATTAAAGTTTGCAAAAAAAGATGCGCTGATTATGCATCCTGGTCCAATGAATAGGGGCGTAGAAATAGATACAAAACTTGCAGATGACATAAACGTAAGTTTAGTTAAAGAGCAAGTTGAACTAGGTGTAGCGGTAAGAATGGCTTGTTTAAAAAAGTATTGTAAATAATGAAAGAAAAAATTTTTATTAATGCAAGAATTATAGATCCTTCACAAAATATGGATGAGAAAGGCTCCTTAATATTAAACGATAAAGGAAAAGTAAAAGCTATAGGAAAAAATGTAAAAAAAACTGACACTAGTAAAGATGCTGAGATAATTGATTTAAAAGGTAATGTTTTAATTCCTGGGTTAGTAGATATGAAGGCTTTTGTAGGTGAGCCAGGATATGAATATAAAGAAAACTTTAGAACTCTTAGCCAAGCCGCTTTAGCTGGAGGAGTTACATCTATAGTAACCATGCCTAATACAAAACCCATTATTGATAACGTTTCAATGGTTGATTTCATTATTAGAAGAGGAAGAGACAAAGCCAATGTTAACCTTTTTCCTTGTGCTTCAATAACCAAACAATGCGAAGGCAAATTGATGACTGAGTTTGGTTTACTCTCTGGGAGGGGAATAATTGGCTTTAGCGATGTAAATAAAACTATTCAAAATACAGAACTGATGTCTAGGATAATGGATTACGCTTCTGATATTGGGGTTTTGATAATGCAACATGCGGAAGACTATGAGTTGTCAAAAAACACTTGTATCAACGATGGAGAAATAGCTACAAGACTCGGGCTGCAAGGTGTATCAGCTCTAGCTGAAAAAATAATAATTGAAAGAGACTTAAGTTTACTAAGTGAATATCCTTGTAGATATCACATAAATCAGATTTCATCTAAACAATCATTGGATGTTATTAGGAAAAATAAAAATAATGGTAAAAGATTTAGCGTGGGTGTTTCAATAAATAATTTATCATTAAATGAAAATGATATTGGTGAATTTAAGACTTTTTTAAAATTATCTCCTCCACTTAGACTCGAAGAAGATAGATTATCACTTGTTCAAGGTATCAAGGATGGTTTAATAGATGTAATAATTTCAGATCATTTACCTGAGGATGAAGAAAGCAAAAGATTGCCATTCGCACAAGCAGCTACAGGAGCTATTGGTGTAGAGACCCTTCTGCCTCTTTCATTAGAAATGTATCATAATGAATCTCTTCCTCTAAATAAGATAGTAGAAACCTTAACCATTAACCCTGCTAAAATATTAGATATTAAAAAAGGAACTTTGGCAAAAGGATCAGATGGTGATATTTGTATATTTGATTTAGAAGCTCCATGGAAAGTAAATGCTAATAAATTGAAATCTAAATCAAAAAATACAGCTATAGAAAATAGAAGTCTTCAAGGAAAGATTTTAATGACCTATCTTAACGGTGAACTAGTTTACTCAAACTGATGGATATTAATTTAATAATAGTTGCAGTATATTCTTATTTATTTGGATCTATTCCTTTTGGATTACTTTTAACAAAAATAATTTTAAAAAAAGATATTAGAGAAATAGGATCGGGGAATATTGGCACCACAAACGTTTTAAGAACTGGAAAGAAATCTCTCGCAGTTGCCACTCTCGCGCTTGATTTGTTAAAAGGATATTTTTCTGTAGTCATAACATTTATTTTCTTTGAAAATTTAATTTCATATTCAGCTTTAATTTGTTTCATCGGTCATATTTTTCCTGTTTGGTTGAAATTTAAAGGAGGTAAGGGAGTTGCAACTTACTTGGGTATTATATTAGCGCTTTCATATAAATTTTTTCTAATCTTCGGAATAAGTTGGCTTATTATATCTTTTTTGTTTAGATACGCATCATTATCTTCGATTGTTTCATCTTTAATTGTTTTTATTTACTCATATTTTTTTAACAATTATTTTTCTTTAATGCTTTTTATTTTTTTTATAATCATTCTTTACACACATCGAGAAAATATTGTTCGATTAAAAAATTCTGAAGAAAATAAAATTAAGTTATAAGTGTTGTCTTTTCTAGTTTTTAAATAATAAATTTGACAAATTCGTTTAATTTTGAAAATAAACGAATAATGAATTTAGTAATTGTTGAAAGTCCTGCAAAGGCAAAAACAATAAATAAATATTTAGGTAAAGAATATTTAGTTTTAGCTAGTTATGGACATATAAGAGATTTACCATCTAAAAATGGATCTGTTGATCCAGACAATAAATTTCAAATGGAATGGGAGATTGATTCTTTCTCTAAAAAATATTTGAAAGAAATTACTAACGCAGCCGAAGATTCTAAAAAAATTATTCTTGCAACCGATCCAGATCGAGAAGGAGAAGCTATAGCTTGGCATGTAAAAGAAGTATTAGAAAAAAAGAAATTACTAAAGGATAAACATATAGAAAGAGTTGTTTTTAACGAAATTACTAAAAAAGCTATTCTTGATGCAATAAAAAATCCTAGAGAAATTCACCTTCCTTTAGTCGAAGCTTATCTTGCTAGAAGAGCTTTAGATTATCTTGTAGGTTTTAACATTTCTCCTATACTTTGGACTAAGCTACCTGGTTCAAAATCTGCCGGTAGAGTTCAGTCTGTTGCTTTAAAATTAATTACTGAAAGAGAAAAAGAAATAGAATTATTTAAACCAGAAGAATATTGGACTATCACTTCAGATTTAACCAACAAAGATAATAAAAATATCTTCTCAAAATTAAGTTTATTTAATGGAGAAAAAATTGAAAAATTTTCATTTAAAACTAAAAACGAAGTACAAAAAGCCATTGATATTATTAATAAAAGTAAATTTAAGATAACAGATGTAAATACAAAAATATTTAAAAGAAATCCATTGGGTCCATTTACAACTTCTACATTACAACAAACTGCTTCAGGACGTTTTGGTTTTGGAGCGTCAAGAACAATGCAAATAGCTCAACGTCTTTATCAAGGAATAGATATTGAAGGTGAAACTACCGGGTTAATTACTTATATGAGAACAGATGGTACTAATATTTCAAATGAAGCAATAGATGATTTCAGAAAATTTATAACAAAAGACTATGGTGATAAATATTTACCAAATACTCCAAATAGTTTTTCTGGAAAAAAAGCTAAGAATGCTCAAGAAGCACACGAAGCAATAAGACCAACAAATATTAATAGAAAACCCTCAAATATTAAAAAATATGTGAACGCTGACCAGCTAAAGCTTTATGAGTTAATATGGAGCAGAGCACTTTCATCTCAAATGATGCCAGCTGAATTTGACAGAAACACTATAATTGTTTCGTCAAGTGACCATAAAATAAATTTTAGAGCAAGTGGCTCGGTGACTAAATTTGATGGATTTCTTAAAGTATATCAAGTTCAGGAAACTGATGAGGATGCTAAAAATATGTTACCTCAGGTAAAAATAGGAGAAGAAATTAATATTTTAAAATTAAATGATGAACAGCATTTTACAGATCCGCCACCAAGATACTCAGAAGCAAGTTTGGTAAAAAAGATGGAGGAATTAGGTATTGGTAGACCATCTACTTATGCTAGTATTATCACAGTCCTATCGACAAGAAATTACGTAGAAATACTAAATAAAAGATTTAACCCAACTGATAGAGGTAAGCTTATTTCAGCCTTTTTAGAGAAATTGTTCTCTAAATATGTTGATTATAATTTTACAGCAGATCTGGAAAATCAACTTGATGAGATAACAAGTGGAAAAATTGAATGGATAGAAGTTTTAAACAGTTTCTGGAAAGACTTTTATGAAAATGTTGGAAAGGTTAAAGAAAAAAGAACACGAGAAGTGCTAGATCTATTAAATGAAAGCCTAGGTGCTTTAATCTTTGAAAGAGATGAAAAAGACGTAATCGATAGAAAGTGTAAATTATGCTCAAATGGAGAATTGAGTTTGAAAAATAGTTTTAGAGGTGGGGCTTTTATTGGATGCTCAAATTATCCCAATTGCAAGTTTACAAGACCCTTGTCTAAGGCAAAAGCTGCATTACAATATAATCTTGCAGAACCAAAATTACTCGGTCAAAATGATTACGGTAAAGATATATATTTAAAGAATGGAAGATTTGGTCCGTACTTACAATATGAAAAAGAAATAGAGCAATTAGAGACAAAAAAGAAAAAAAGAAAGAAAAAAAGTGATAATGAAAACTTTAAAAATGTTTCTATACCTAAAGGTATTGATGTTGACTCGGTAGATTTAGTAAAAGCAAAATATTTATGTTCGTTACCAAAAATCTTAGGTCAACATCCAGACAGCAACAAAGATATAACATTAAACTCGGGAAGATTTGGTCCTTATCTGAAATGTGATAATAAATCTGCTAGGTTAGAAAATGTAGAAGATCTTTTTTCAATTGGTTTGAACAGAGCAATAACAATGATTGCCGAAGCCAAACCTGGAAGAATATCGTCTTCATTAATAAAAGACTTAGGCGAACATCCAGAGGATAAAAAACCTGTGAGAATAATGAAAGGACAATATGGACCTTATATTAAATACAAATCTCTAAATGCTACAATTCCAGAAGAAAAAGATCCGACTGATCTTACAATGGAGGAGGCTTTGATTTTGATAGAAAAAAGAAAAGAATATGATAAAATTAAAAAAGGAAAAAAAAGAAAATGAAAAAATTAATTATTTATATAGTAATATACTTTTTTTCTACAAATTTTTTATTTGCAGAAGATAAATGTAAAAAAGTCGGAATTTTACAAATTGAAAAGTCTAAAGAATGTTTAAAACAAAACAAATCTGATAAAGATCCTAAAAAAAAGGGCAAATCATTAGATGCACTAAAATCTGGAACTAAAAAAGTTCTTAATAAATTAAATACAGACTCTAAATTAACTGATTATATTAAGAAAAAATTACCAAAATGAGTACAATTTTGGAGAAGTTAAAAAGACTAAATATTAAATTACCAGAGCCAAAAGAACCTGTTGGTTCATATGTGGCTTATAGAATTGTTGGTAACTTACTTTACATTTCTGGACAAATTTCAATTGATAATGAAGGTGTCTTAATTAAAGGTAAAGTTGGAGAAGATTTAAATATAGATGAAGGTTATAATGCAGCTAAACGTTGTGGTTTAAGTTTAATCTCACACGCTCAGAAAGCTTGTAATGGTGATTTAAGTAAAATTAAATCTTGTTTAAAGCTAACTGGTTATGTTAATTCTACAAATAATTTTATTGATCAACCAAAAGTAATTAATGGTGCTTCTGATATAATTAGCAAAATTTTTGATCAAAGTGATGGGCATGCTCGAGCTGCTATAAGTACAAATAGCTTGCCTTTAGGTGTAGCTGTTGAAGTTGATGCTATATTTGAGCTTAATTAATATTTGGCCTACCGACAGAATAATACTTTATGTTATTTTTTTTCATTTCTTCTGCGTTATAAAGATTTCTTAAATCATAAATTTTAAATTTCTTATTTTTAATTATTCTTTTAAAATCTATTGATTTAAATTCATCCCACTCTGTGAGCAAAATTACTAAATCGGCGTCGTTACAATTTGATTTAATATTATTTTTGTAAAAACAATTCTTTATAGTTTTAAGCTCTTTTTTTTCTCCAGATGGGTCATAATAATTGACCCTAGCGCCACTTTTACAAAGATAAGGTATCATTTTAAGGCTCGTTGAATCCCTCATGTCATCAGTATTAGGTTTGAATGTAACACCCAAAAAAGATATATTTTTATTCTTTAAATTTGATCCTAAAATTTTACGCACTCTTTGTGTAAGCAAATTTATTCTTTCATGATTAGATTTGATTACAGATTTAACGACTGACAAATTAATTTTATATTTGTTTGCTGCAGAAACTAATCCTTTTGTATCTTTAGGAAAACATGATCCACCATATGCAGGTCCAGCTCGTAAAAATCTACTACCAATTCTGTTGTCAGAGCCCATTCCTAAAGAAATATCTTCAATGTTTATTCCAGATTTTTCACACAGATTTGCAAGCTCATTTATAAAAGTAATCTTAGTGGCTAAAAATGCATTAGATGCATATTTTATTAACTCAGCACCTCTTCTTGAAGTTGTAAAAAATTTTGAGCCCTTGTTAATTAAAGGTGAATAAAGTTTTTTCATAATTTTGAAAGCTTTTTTTTCGTTAGAACCTATTACTATCCTATCTGGATACCTAAAATCTCTTATTGCCTCTCCTTCTCGCAAAAATTCAGGATTGGAAACTACTGTAAAAAGTTTTTTTTTCTTTTTTAAAATATTTTCAATCTGATCACCAGTACCAATCGGTACAGTAGATTTAGTAACAAGTATTTTATTCTTTTTCGTATATTTTAATATTTCTTTCGCGCATTTATAAACAAATGATAAATCTACGTTTATTGAACCTTTTTTTGTTGGTGTGCCTACACAAATAAAAATTATATCAGAAGAATTAATAGATTGTTTTACATTGGTGCTAAAAGATAAACGTTTTGCCAAATAATTTTTCTTTATAAGTTCATTTAATCCGGGTTCATAAATAGGAGAAATTCCAGAATTTAATTTTTTAATCTTGCTATCATCATTATCGACACAGACAACCTGATTTCCAATATCAGCGAAACAAGTACCACTAACTAACCCAACATAACCTGTTCCTATCATACATAATTTCATTTTTTTCCTTTAAATATTTGATTGCCTGAATTTATATATCCATCCATTGTTCCACAGTCTAAATATTTACCTGCAAAAATACTTCCATAAAACTTATGCTTTCTCCCAATTAATCTTTTGATAGCATCTGTAATGTGCACTTCGCCTCCTTTTCCAGGTTTTAATTTTTTAATTTCACCAAAAATACTCTTAGGTAAAATATACCTACCTATAATTGCAAAATTTGATGGCGCTTTTTTGATACTAGGTTTTTCTATAACATCATTGATCTTAAAATATTTTTTTTTTTTATTTTTTATTGATAGAATTCCCCATCTTGATACAGTTTTTTTGTTCACTTTTTTTGTTGCAATAATTGAACTTTGAGTTTTTTTATGCAATTTGATCATTTCTTTTGAACAGTTAAATTTTATTATTAAGTCATCAGGCAAAAGCATTAAAAAATATTTGCTCTTGATAAATTTCTTACATTTCAAAACGGCATCACCAGTTCCTTTTGGTTTGTTTTGGTATACGAATTTGATCATTTTTTGGTATTTCTTTAATTTTTTTAATTCACTTTTAATTCTTTTGTCTTTCTTTTTTTTAATAATTTTTTTATAAAAATTATCATTAAAAAAATATTTTTTTATTGATAATTTGTTATTAGAAATTATAAATATAAATTCTTTAATCCCTGCTTCAATACACTCATCAAGAATATACTCTATATTTGGTTTACCATTTATAGGTAATAGTTCTTTTGGTATTACACTCGTTAATGGAAGCATACGAGTGCCTAATCCGGCTAATGGAATAATAGCTTGTTTTATCATATGATTCTTATATTAGTTATTATCATTGGTTATAAGAAATGAAAATATTTAAAGATAAACATAGCTTGCAAAGAGAAATTTTTAAAGAAAAAGGCATATCTTTTGTACCTACAATGGGTGGTTTGCACTCAGGACATCTATCTTTAATAAAAAAATCATATAAGTATAAGGTCAAAATATTAGTTTCTATATTTGTAAATCCAAAACAGTTTAACAGAAAAAACGACTATAAAACATATCCAAGAAATTATGGAGAAGATATTAAAAAACTTAAAAACTTAAAGGTTCACTACGTGTATTTACCTTCAGTCAAAGACATATATGGATTTAAAACCTCGAACCAAATTTATTTAGATAAAATTTCCAAATTTCTATGTGGCAAGTATAGAAAAGGTCATTTTGAGGGTGTTTTAAATGTAGTAAATCGTTTCCTAGAAATAATAAAACCAAAATATCTTTTTTTAGGAAAAAAAGATTATCAGCAATTATTTATAATTAAAAAACATATTCTTAGAAAAAAAATTAACACTAGGATAATAGAATGTAGCACTATAAGGGAAAAAAATGGT
>CABYYE010000008.1 GCA_902523095.1 uncultured Pelagibacteraceae bacterium
CTTGGACCAGAACCTTTTGATAAGACTTATAATCTCTCTTATTTTAAAGGTTATATCAAAGGTAAAAATCAAATGATTAAAAATTTATTAATGGATCAAAAATTTGTTTCTGGACTGGGTAATATATACGCAAATGAAATTTTGTATTTAAGTAAAATAAAACCTCAAAAAAGAATTAAAAAATTAAAAGAAGCAGAGATAAAAAAAATTATTAAGTTTACAAAAAAAGTTCTTAAAAAAGCTATTATTCTTGGAGGATCATCAATAAAAAATTTTGCTAATAGCCAAGGAAAAAAAGGAACTTTTCAGAGTAATTTTAAAGTTTATGGCAGAAAAGGTTATAAATGTTATAGTTCTTATTGTTCAGGAGTAGTAAAAAAAATAGTGCTTGGTAATAGATCCAGTTTTTTTTGTCCTATTTGTCAAAAATAATAAAGTTGACCCCAATATTACTGGGATATATACAGTTTTGAATGCCTAATACAAAATCTGCAATTAGAAGAGTCAGACGGGTGAAGAAACAAACCCAAGTTAACAGAATAAGAAAAAGCAAGTATAAGAAAGCGGTGAAAGACATGGAAACATTACTTAAATCTAAAAATTTAAGTAAGGCCAAGGAGCAATTTTCTAAATTTCAATCAATTCTAATGCAGGTTGCTAAATCTGGAACAATAAGCAAAAGAATGGCTGCAAGAAAAATTTCCAGAGTTTCAAAAAAAATTAAATAAATTTAACAATTCTTAGTTGTTATGATCAAAAAAAAACTACATTTAGTTTTTTGATATCTTCATATTTTTTCTTTCAAAAGTTGTAAGATCTTTTTATTCTATCGTTACGTTAGTGCTACAACCTAGTTAAGTTTTTTTTTAATTACAACCTGTAACTAGTTGCAAATGATTTCTAAAAAGAGTTTAAAGGAATTTCTTAAAGAATTAATTACATGGATAAAAATAATATTAAAAAACAAAATGTTTATATTTCTGAGGAAGAAAAAACATTAAATTGGGAAGAGATTCAAAGTTCATTTAAAAAAACATTTGGGTCGGAAATCTATTCTAGCTGGTTACAAAAAATTTCATTAGTGAAGGAATATAATGATTATTTAATACTTGGAGTACCAACAAGATTTTTTAGAGATTGGATAGTATCAAGATATCTTGATAAAATATTAGAATTAGTAAAAAGTTTCAAACTAAGTTTAAATCGCATTGAATTTAAAATAGTAGATGATAATCAAAATAATCCTGATTTAATAAAAATTGATGAAATCAATAAAGTAACCGAAATTAAAGACTCTATTTTAAATTATAACAGACTTAACAATAACCTCAGCTTTAATAATTTTATAAAAGGAAAAAGTAATGATATTGCTCTATCTTATTCAAAAAAAGTTTGTGAACATCTATCTAGATACAATCCTTTATATGTTTGTGGAGGCGTAGGATTAGGTAAAACACATTTGTTAAATGCAATAGGTCTAGAGCTCCAAAATGAAAATAATGTGATGTTTATTTCAGCAGAGCGTTTTATGTATCATTTTATTAAATCCATTAAGAAGAATGATATGGTAAATTTTAAGGATTTTTTCAGAAAATCCTCTGTATTTATTATCGATGATATACAATTTATAAGAGGAAAAGAGAGTTTACAGGAAGAATTTTTTCACACATTTAATAGTCTAATGGATAAAGGTTCTCAAATTATCATATCAGCAGATAGAAATCCTATGAAATTGGATAGAGTGCAAGAAAGAATTAAATCAAGGCTAGCTGGAGGTCTAGTAGTTGATATAGAAACTCCCGATTTAGAGTTGAAAATTAATATTATAAAGAAAAAGATTATTGAAATACAAAATCAATTTAAAGAAAATATAGATCTAAGCGATGAAGTTATAAATTATATAGCAAATGAAAGTAAGACAAACATTAGAGAACTCATAGGAGTATTAAACAGAGTCATTGCATTTAGTAGAGTGCATAATAAAAATTTGAGTGTAAATGATTGTAAGAATATTTTAAAAGATGTTTTTAGTCAAATAAAGGTAATAACAGTTGATAAGATACAAAACGTAGTATCCAATTATTTTAATATACCGTTGAGTGACATGTTATCTCAAAGACGTTCACGTCCATTAGCTAGACCAAGACAACTTGCTATGTATTTAGCAAAAAAAATGACCACAAGATCTTTGCCAGAAATAGGAAGACGATTTGCAAATAGAGATCACACAACGGTTATACATGCTGTTAAAACTATTACAAGATTATCTGAACAAGATGATGAAATGAAAAAAAATATAAACCAAATTAAGAGTCTTTTGCTCGATCAGTAGTAATAATGCAATTTGTTGTTAAGAGAGACATTCTATTAAAATCATTGAACTTTGTACAAGGTATAGTCGAGAAAAAAAATACATTACCTATACTTTCAAATGTTCTATTACAATTAAGTAATAATAAGCTTGCAATTGTAGCTACTGATTTAGATATTGTATTTTATGACGAAATTTCAGATGTAAAGATCTTAAAAGAGGGTAGTACAACAACTTCTGCTTCAATCTTATATGATATTCTTAGAAAAATTTCATCTAACTCAGAATTAAATTTTGATCTTAAGTCAGAAAATAAATTAAGTTTAAAAAGCGATAATTCAGATTTTAATTTACTTTGCTTGCCACCAGACAATTTTCCTACATTCTCTGATGAATTCGAAAATTCAGAAATATCTCTTGATAAAAATAGATTTTTAAAACTATTAAATAAAACAAAGATTTCTATATCAAGTGATGATACTAGACATTATTTAAACGGAATTTTTTTACATCCAACAGAATCGCATGGAAGGAGTTTTTTAACAGGTGTAGCTACTGATAGTCATAGACTTTCCTCAAGTAGCCTTGAAATAGAAAATAACAATAATTTTGTTTCTTTAATACTACCTAGAAAAACTGTTTTTCAACTTTGCTCAATATTAGCTGATGTTAATGAAAAACTCATTATTCATACAAGTGAAAATAAGATTAAATTTACAATTGGACAAATTAAATTAATTTCAAAAGTAATTGATGGAAAATTTCCAGATTATAGAAAAGTTGTACCTACTGATAATAAAAAGTCATTAATTGTTTCTTCGAAAGAATTTATTAATTCAATTGAACGAGTTGCGAGTGTGTCAATAGATAGAAAAGAAGGAGTAAAACTTGCAATTAACAAAGAAAAAGTTCAACTTTCTGTTAATAGCGCTAATTCAGGTGAAGGAAATGAGATTATAAAGGCAAACTTTAACGCTGATAATCTTGTAATAAGCTTTAATTCAAAATATCTCATAGATATTGCGTCAGAAGTTGAAAACAAAGATTTAAAAATGAACTTTAAAGACTCTGTTTCACCTGTTTTAATCGAGGATGCTTCTGATAAAAACAGTTTTTATGTGATAATGCCTATGAAAATCTAAATTTAGGTAAATTTACATTTTTTTTTTTATTTTAAGCTAAAAACGTTGATATATAATAATTTAAAGCAATCATTAAACTGAAGCATTTTATATTAACTTTAAAAAATGATATAAACAATCATCTAATTTAAAACAATGTCAAAAAAATCTAACTCAAATTTAAATCCTACTTATGGTGCGGACTCTATAAAAGTTTTAAAAGGACTGGACGCAGTAAGAAAAAGACCTGGAATGTATATAGGTGATACAGATGATGGTTCAGGATTACATCATATGGTCTTTGAAGTAATTGATAACGCAATTGACGAAGCTCTTGCTGGATATTGTAAAAATATAAATATTTTAATAAATAAAGATAACACAGTAACCGTTGAAGACGATGGTAGAGGTATACCTGTTGATATGCATAAGACTGAAAAGGTTTCAGCAGCAGAAGTAATTATGACTCAATTACATGCAGGTGGAAAATTTGATCATGACTCTTATAAAGTTTCAGGTGGTTTACACGGAGTAGGAGTGTCAGTAGTTAATGCATTATCTGAAAAATTAGATTTAAATATTTATAGAGACGGTAAAGAATATTTAATAAGTTTTAAAAATGGAAATACGGTTAAGTCATTAAAAGCAATAGGAAAGACGAAAAAAACGGGAACTAAAATTAATTTTTTACCATCAAAAGACGTATTTTCTTCAATAAAGTTTAATGCAAATATTTTAGAAAAAAGGATAAGAGAATTAGCTTTCTTAAATAAAGGGATAAGTATTAGTCTTCAAGATCAAACATCAAAAAAAAACAACGAAATCAAACATAAATATGATGGTGGAATCATAGAATTTGTAAGGCATATAAATCAAAAAAAACCGATTTTAGTAAATAAAAATGAGAAAGAGGTTTTTAAAAAACCAGTTTATGTAAATGCATCAAAAAATAATGTTTTTGTAGAATGTTCATTTGAGTGGAATTCTGGATATTCTGAAGATGTGTTACCTTTTACAAATAATATTCCTCAAAAAGATGGAGGAACACATATTTTAGGTTTTAGAAGTGCGCTTACTAGAATAATTAATAGATATTCCAATGAAAGAAATTCTAAAAAAAGTAAAATCACTTTATCTGGTGAGGATATAAAAGAGGGTTTGACAGCAGTACTTTCAATAAAAATGCCTGATCCAAAGTTTTCATCGCAAACAAAAGATAAACTTGTATCTTCTGAGGTAAGATTAATTGTTGAAAATATCATCAACGATAAGGTTTCTACTTGGTTTGATCAAAACCCAGGCATTGCTAAAGTTGTGCTTGAAAAAATTTCTCAAGCGGCTATGGCGCGAGATGTTGCTAGAAAAGCGAGAGATAGTGTTAGAAGAAAAGGCGCATTCGAGCTCTCAGGTTTGCCAGGAAAACTAGCTGATTGTCAAATTCAAAAAAAAGAAGGGACTGAACTTTTTATAGTTGAAGGAGACTCTGCGGGAGGATCTGCGAAACAAGGTAGAGTAAGGGAATATCAAGCTGTTTTGCCATTGAGAGGGAAGATACTAAACACTTTCGTTAATGGAAAATCAAATGGCGAAGATCAAAATACGAAAGCACTCTCCAAAATGATGTCCTCAAATGAAATAGTCACATTAATAAATGCATTAGGAACAGGTTCTAAAGATTTTAATATTGAAAATTTAAGATACGATAAAATAATTATTATGACCGATGCGGACGTAGATGGATCTCATATTAGAACACTTTTATTAACTTTTTTTAATAATTATCCTTTTAATCAATTAATTGAAAATGGCCATGTTTATCTGGCTCAACCACCTTTGTTCAAGGTAACGAAATCTAACAAAAGTATATATATAAAAAATGAAAAGGATCTCGAGGGTTATATTTTGAAAGTTTTTGAGAAAGAAACGAAAAAGATTAAGAAAGGATCTACTGAATATAATAAGTTTATACAAGAACAACGAGAAAAATTATCAATACAAAGATTTAAGGGTTTAGGTGAAATGAATCCTGAAGAGTTATGGGAAACTACATTAAATCCAGAAAATAGAACTATGTTAAGAGTACAATACACAAAGGGAACTAAAGAGAAATCAAAAGAAGACCAGAAAATGATTAAAATTTTAATGGGTGATGAGGTAGCACCTAGGAAAGATTTTATAACAAGTAATGCACTTGAAGTAGTAAATTTAGACATATAATTTAAATGAATTTTTCCTCTCTATTCAGGCTGGGAGAAAACCTTAATTTAGATAGAAAAACTCTAGTCTATTTAAGATGGATCGCAATCATTGGACAATTTTCAGCAATAACCTTAGTTTATTTTTATCTAAAATTAGAATTTTTATTTTTACATGCTTATCTTATAATATTAATAGGTATTTTTACAAATCTGTATCTACAATTTTATATTAGGTCAATTTTAATAAAAGATTTAAAAGCAAGTATATTTTTAATCTATGATTTAGCTCAATTGGCTGCCCTATTATATTTAACTGGGGGTATTTCAAATCCATTCTCAATACTTATAATTATTCCAGCTATAGTTTCATCAACTTTCTTAAGTATGGGAACAACGATCATCTTAGGAATTTTAACTATTACATTATTATTTAGTCTTACATTTTTTCATTATCCTTTACCTGGAATACATGAACATTCTGAAACTTTTCCAAAATTATATTTAACTGGATACATCATAGCAATAATTATAGGCTTAATATTTTTATGCTATTTTGGAATTAGATTTTCTGGGGAAAGCAAAAGAAGAACTGATGCAATCAATAAAGTTCAACAAGTTTTAGCAAAAGAATATGAACTTGAGTCTCTTGGAGGACAAGCAGCAGCAGCAGCTCACTCACTGGGCACCCCACTAGCCACAATTAATGTTGTTGCTTCAGAACTTAAAAAAGAATTAGAAAATAATAAAGAATTATCAAAAGATGTTGATTTGTTAATTGCCCAAACTAAACGGTGTGGTGAAATATTAAAACAAATTTCTAAAAAACAAATTAAAGATGATGAATTTTTTAAGAAAACAAAATTAGAGGATTTATTAGATGAAATAATTGAGTCATTTAAAGAAATTAGCTCTAAAAAAATTTATTTAGACTCATCAAATGATAAAAATAAACTCTTAATTTCACGATCACCAGAAATTATTTATGGCTTAAGAAATTTTATAGGTAATGCAGTAAAATTTTCGAAAGCAAACGTTAAAATAGAATTAATTAGTAACAAAAACATCATCGAAATTATTATACAGGATGATGGACCTGGTTTTCCAGATGATATCATTGAGATTCTTGGAGAACCCTATATTAAATCTAAGTCTTCACTAGTAAATCAAAATGCAGGAACAGGTTTAGGAACTTTTTTAGGAAAAACGCTCTTAGAAAGAAGCGGGGCAAAATTATTTTTTACAAATATTAAAAATAAAGGAGCGAGCGTAAAAATTTTAATTGAAAATAAATACTTATCTAAATAGGTTCCTGTTGCGTCATGCAATGAATCGCCCCAAATCCCCATATTAACAGAGAACAATCAATTGGAATAATTTTTCGATTTTTAAAGTGTTTTTTAAAAATTTTAATGATTTTTTTATCTTTTTTATCACTAAATACTGGCACCAAAACTATTCGGTTCGCAATATAAAAGTTAAGATAAGAAGCAGGAACTCTTACGCCATCAATATATTTTGCATCAGGCATAGGTATCTTTATTATCTTGAATTCTTTTTTTTTATTAAATTTTTGTATTATTTGATAGTTCTCTCTTAATTTTTTGTAATTTACATCATTTTTATTGTTCTCATATGCGATAAAAATTTTTTTTCTAGTTACAAACCTAGCTATGTCATCAATATGTCCGTGAGTATCATCGCCAACTATTCCTTTATTAAGCCATAAAACTTTTCTAATTCCTAAAAATTTTTTGAATATTTCTTCATAGTCTCTCCTTTTAAAGCCAATATTTCTCTCTTGTATCTTGCTTTGCAAACATTCACGAGTAGTTAAAAGAACTCCTTTTCCATTAACATCTATTGATCCACCCTCTAAGATAATTCTTCTATTTTTAAATTTTGGTCTGACTGAATCTAAATTAATAAATTTTTTAATTTTAGTACCTATTTTATTATCGTGATTAAAATTCTTGTATTTTGCCCAAGAATTAAAACCCCAATCTATTAAAACTTTTTGATTTAACTTATTCTTTACAAAAATAGGAAAGGAGTCTCTTAACCACGCTCTATTTGTTTTACATATTGTATAATTTATATTTTTATTATTAGCTAAGTAAGTTTTTAATACTAAATAAATTTTTTTTTTAAGATTTTTATTTTCAATAAGAATATTTACCTTCTGAGATTTAGAAATTTTTGCGATAATTTGAGCAAAAATATCAGGAATTAATTTAAATTTATTTGGCCAGTCTTCTTTATTGTGTGGCCAGGCTACCCAAGTAGATTTTTGTTTTTCCCATTCTGCTGGCATCCTGTATCCAACATCTTTAAATTTGTTAAGCATCTATTGGATTTTTTAGTATATCTTTGTAATATTCTATTCTTCTATCTCTAAAAAAAGGCCAATGTCTTCTTACTGTTTCTATTTTTTTATAATCTATATCACAAATAAGTATTTGCTCAGTAAATTTTGCCTTTTTTATAATATTTCCACTTGGATCAAATATTACGCTGTTACCCCAAAATTCTAATTTTTTTGAGCCTTGTTTTTCTATCCCCGTTCTATTAATTGCTGCAACAAAAACACCATTTGCAATAGCATGTGCTCTTTGTATTGATAACCAAGAATTTAATTGACTTTTTCCAAACTTCTTTTTTTCTTTTGGATGCCAACCTATTGCAGTTGGATAAAAAATTATTTCTGCCCCTTTCATAGCAGTAAGTCTCGCTGCTTCTGGAAACCACTGATCCCAGCAAATTAAAGTCCCTAAATTACCTTTTGATGTTTTAAAAGATCTAAAACCAAGGTCTCCTGGTGTAAAATAAAATTTTTCATAATATTGAGGATCATCCGGTATATGCATTTTTCTGTATTTCCCTTTAATTTTCCCTTTCTCGTCAATTATTACGCAAGTGTTATGGTAGATACCTGAAGTTCTTTTTTCAAATAGTGGTAAAAGTAAAATTATTTTAAGTTTTTTAGCTAGATGAGAAAAGATATCGGTCGTCGGACCCGGAATTTTTTCTGCTAAGTTAAAATTAGAATGCTTTTCAGTTTGACAAAAATAATTTGTTAAGAATAATTCAGGCAAACAGATAATATCTGCTCCTTTTTTTTTTGCTTTATAAATTTTTGAAACAGCATTTTTAATATTTTTCTTTTTTTCAGATAACATCTTCATCTGTATTAAAGCTAATCTAATCTTACTCATAATATTATTTGAAGATTTTTTGAAAATTTCTTTTTTCTCTATTTTTCCAATTTTTTCTATGATATGCATCACTAGCAATTAAAGGAAGAACACTTGTAGCTTCAGCAAAAACCATTTGCTCCTTTGCAATATCTACTTTGCCCCATGAACTGGCTTCCTTAAGAGTTGAACTACTGCAAGCGCCATCTCTCGTATCTGCCACAGTAATTTGTATAGCATATTTATGCATATCGACTTTCTTACCTAAAAGGTCTGCACACACAACTGTATCCTGAATAAAATTTTTAGGAACTCCTCCACCTATCATTATTAACCCTGATTGTTTAGATTTAATCTTGATTTCAGTTAATTCCCTCATTTCCCTAATAGAGTCGATTGTAATATGTTTTTTTGGATTTTGTTCCTGATGCATAACTAATCCAAAACCTGCAGAACTATCCGTAAATGCTGGACAAAAAATAGGAACATTATTTTCATAGGCAGTTTCTATTAGAGACCCCTTTTTTTTTGCATTATCTTTCAGAAATTTACCTAATTCTTTAATAAACTCTCTTGAAGTGTAAGCCTTAGGATCTAATGAGTTAGCAATATCACAAATAGTCTGATCACAGTCTTGAAGCTCTTCTTCATCAATATATGTGTCATAAATTCTATCAATATAGTTCTTTCTAAGCTCTGTATCGTCTTGAAATTGAGATCCTTGATAATGTTTGAACCCCAATGCCTCAAAGAAATCCATGTCTATTATAGAGGCTCCTGTAGCCACTATAGCATCAACCATATTATATTTAACTAAATCAGAATATAGTTTCATACAACCACCAGCTGAAGTTGAGCCAGCAAGAGTTAAAAAAATAGAACAGTTCTTATCCGATATCATTTCATTATAAATTTTTGCTGCTTTTGCGGTGTCTCTAGAAGTAAACGACATTTTGCTCATACCTTCAATTATCTTTCGAGCGTCAAAAGAAGTAATATCAATATGTTCTACAGGATTATTTAAAAATGATTTTTTATTATGTCCGATGTTAGGACCATTTTTTTTTGTCATTAAGCAACCAAGTAATTAACTTTACTTGAATCTTCATATAAAGACATAATAGGTTTATCATTCAATTCAAAAATTTCGTTTGAATAAAAACCATTAAATTTTGTTCTGAAAGTTAATCCATATGCACCTAGCTGCCCTAATTCTATGTAATCACCTTCTTTTATATTGTTTGGTAATAAAAAAGGTCCTTTCATAAAATCTAAGCTGTCACAAGTTGGGCCAAAGAAGCTAAACGAAGTTAATTTTTTAGAATGAATTCTACCTTTAGTAATCATCTTAGTTGGTAAAACAAAGTTTGGAACTCCTGCATCAAATAAAGAGCCATAAGTACCATCATTAATATATAAGTTTTCCTTTTTTCTTAAAATAACTTTAACTATGGTAGATCCACTTTCTGCAACTAAGGCTCTACCAGGCTCACAAATAATTTTGGGTAGTTTTGGCAATTTTAAATTTTTAAGAGACGTTTTAATTTCATCAAGATATTTACTAATTGGTTCAGGATTAAGATCTGGATAAATCGAAGGAAAGCCACCACCCACATTTATAATATCAGGCACTATTTTAGTTTTTTTAATAATAGTTCCTATTTCTCGAATACCTTTTGAATAAGAAATTTTGTGCATACATTGCGAGCCAACATGAAAACTTATTCCAAGTTTTTTTGAATGTTCTTTACATAATCTTACTAGACCTAATGCTTCAGAAGGCAGCGCACCAAATTTTCTTGATAAATCAAATTCAGCATGCTCATTGGAAATAGCTATTCTTACATATAAGTTTAAATCTTTAGCTTGATTAGTAGCTTCAAGAATTTTTCTAAGTTCGTCTCTATTGTCTAATGCAAAATTTTTAACTCCATAGTCAAAATAAGAAGATGTAATACTTTCTTTGCTTTTAATTGTATGCATAAAATATAAATTTGCATCAGGTTTTACTTTTTTTATTAACTTGATTTCATTTAGTGAAGCTACATCGAAATCTTCAATTCCATTGGAAATAATTTGTTTAATAACTTTTTCATTAGGATTTGTTTTAACAGCATAAAGAACTTTACCTGGAAAATTATCCTTGAAGAATTTTGTTGATTTTTTAATCGACTCCGGCCGTATACAATATACGGGGTGATCTGGCTTTAGCTCATTAACTAGTTCGTTAACGTCTTTAAATTTTCGCATTTCATGTGTCCCTCGTTAGTTTACACAAAAGATTTTTAAAAAATTTTAATAAAAAAAACCTTATTAAGTCGCATTTAAGGTTTTTTAGTCATTATGTAAAGAAAAAAATAGCTTTTTGGCCTATTGAAAAAAAGATCTTAATAACCATATGTGTTCCATGAGAAGTCAAAAAGAATACGCCGAACAACTAAATCTCTCGGATTTTACAGATAAGTCCTTACTTATATTGGACGATGATGACCCGTTAAGAGGAAGACTAGCAAGAGCCATGGAAAAGAAGGGTTTTGTGGTGAAAGAGGCCAAAACAGTGTCCCAGGGACTTCAAATAGCCAAAAATAACCCACCAGGCTTTGCTTTAATAGATTTAAGGCTTGAGGATGGAAGTGGATTAGACGTGATAAAAGAAATATCTGCAAAAAAAAAGGACTGTAGAATTGTAATGTTAACCGGATACGGGAATTTACCTACAGCTGTGGCCGCTGTAAAGTCAGGAGCTATTGATTATATGGCTAAACCCGTAGATGCTGACGATGTTGAAGCGGCTTTATTAGCAGCGCCAGAGTCAAAAGCTAAACCCCCCGAGAACCCAATGTCAGCAGATAGAGTAAAATGGGAACATATCCACAGAGTTTTTGAACTTTGTAATAGAAATGTTTCAGAAACAGCAAGAAGATTAAAAATGCATAGACGAACACTTCAAAGAATATTATCTAAACGGTCTCCAAGATAACTAAAATTTTTTTTTAATTTTTTTAATCAGAGGTATGGATAAAGTAGCTAAACTTATTTTGAATAACTCCGCTAAAAGGAAAGGTTTAGCTCCTAAGTTAAATATTGGTTTATCCCAACCAATTAGTGTACCCAACCAAAGCATGCCAAGCATGTAAATCAAACTTGTTGCAAATAATAATTTTAAAAAGTTTAATATCAAATTATTATTATATTCAAATCTGCCTACGAAATAAGTAGTAAACAAAAAACCAATCAAATATCCCATGGTTGGTCCAGTAAAATATACTAACCCTAAACCTTTTTCTGGTGTTCCAGAAAAAACCGGAAGACCTAAGATTCCCTCAAATAAATATAGTAAAATTGTTCCAAGCCCAAGTTTCCATCCGAAGCTAATTCCAATAATTAAAACCATAAATGTTTGCATAGTCATTGGTACAGGATAAAAAGGAATTTTAATTTTTGATGAAATTGCTAGCAATAAAGATGCCATGAACGCAAGTAACAAGTTTTTAATTAGTTTAGATTGTGTAAAATTTTTTACTAAATACATATACGTATATTTATCCTTTTTTGAAATAAAATCTACTTATTTGTTAATTGTACAAATACATCTTCTAAATCACCATCTTCAGTAACAATATCTATGATTTTTATATCATTTTTAGCAAAATAGTTAATTATTTGATCAAAATTTATTGAATTTTTTTCATAAGTAAGAGAAATCGACTCAGTAGAACTTATATCGAATTTAACTCCTTTCATTTCAAGTACCTTATTCATATTTACAGATTTAACTTTAAGATTAATTTTTTTAGTTTGTATTCTATCTATCAGCTTTTGAGTTGTATCTAGAGCTACAAGATTACCTTTATCAATTATTGCAATTCGGTCACACATTTTTTGTGCTTCATATAAATAATGAGTTGTTAGAATTATTGTAACTCCCTCTTTCTCATTTAATTTTTTAACATTTTTCCAAAGATTATTTCTTAATTCCACGTCAACACCGGCAGTAGGCTCATCTAGTATCAATATAGGCGGCTGGTGAACCATTGCTTTTGCAATTAGTAATCTTCTTTTCATACCACCGGATAAACTTCTGGAATATGCGTCAGCTTTTTTTTCTAGCGCTACCATTTCAAGAATATAATCTGTAATTCTATTTTTTTTGGTAATACCATACATACCTGCCTGTAATTCAAGTAATTTTTTTGGGCTAAAAAAAGCATCTAAATTTATTTCTTGAGGCACTATTCCAATAGATGCTTTAACTTGTCTAGGATTTGTGTCGAGATCAAAACCCCATACATTCACTTTACCATCAGTTTTTGAAACTGTACCCCCAAGGATACTGAGAAAAGTTGTTTTACCTGCTCCATTTGGACCTAATAAACCAAATATTTCTCCTTGTTTAACCTCGAAACATAAATTATTTAAAGCTCTATTTTCAATTTTACTTTTTGATTTTGAATAAACCTTTGTAAGATTTTCAACAGATAAAGCATTTTTATTCATAGTTTGATTAAATAAAGGGTAATAATTAATGTATTATATATATAATGAGTTCAATAAAAAAAACAGACCATTATTATCTTATAGATGGCTCAGGTTATATTTTTAGAGCTTATTATGCTTTGCCTCCACTATCAAGAAAAAGTGACGGACTTCCAACTGGAGCTGTAAGCGGATTTTGCTCAATGCTCTTCAAACTTTTAGAGGACTCGAGATCAGATGACTCCAAACAAAAACCAACTCATTTTGCAGTAATATTCGATTCAGCTAGAAAAAATTTTAGAAATGAAATTTATAAAGATTATAAAGCGAATAGAACAGAAGCCCCAGAAGATTTAACACCACAATTTGAATATATAAGAAAATCGGTAAAAGCATTTAATTTACCTTCAGTCGAACTTTTAAATTATGAAGCAGATGATTTAATCGCAACTTACGCTAAGAAGATTACAAACGCAGGGGCAAAAGTAACTATAATTTCTTCTGATAAAGATTTGATGCAATTAATTTCAGATAAAGTCAGATTATATGATCCAATGAAAAATAAAGTTATCGGTGAAAAAGAAGTTTTCGAAAAATTTGGTGTTAAACCAAATCAAGTAATTGATGTCCAGTCACTTGCTGGCGACTCTTCAGACAATATACCCGGTGTTCCGGGAATTGGAGTTAAAACTGCCGCAGAACTAATTAATAGATATAACAATTTAGATGTGCTTTTAAAAAAAGCATCAGAAATAACTCAAAATAAAAGACGCGAGACTTTAATTAACAATAAAGATAAAGCTTTGTTGAGTAGAAAATTGGTGACTTTAAAGGATGATGTGCCAGTCGAAGATGACCCTAATAGTTTTATAATTAAAGATGTAAAAAAGGAAATTCTTTATGAATTTCTGAGAGAGATGGAATTTAATAGGTTGTTAAGTCAAGCGATTAGTTTTTACGGAGAAACCAACAATATTAATTTTAATACTGAAAAACAAAAGAAAAATTTTAAAATTAATACAAAATTATATCAATCAATCTTAACTGAAAAAGATCTTGATGCATTAATAGAAAAGTTGAATGAAAAACAATATATCTCGGTGGATACTGAAACAACTTCTTTGAATCCTATTGAAGCAGAACTAATTGGGATATCTTTTTGCTATGAGCCTAATAAAGCTTTCTATATTCCATTGAATCATAAGAAAGTTAACGCACTTAATAAAGAATTAGTTTTAAAAAAAATAAAAAAACTACTAGAAGATCCTAGTATTAAAAAGATTGGGCAAAATATTAAATACGATTTAATTATATTTAAAAATAATGACATAGAAGTTAATCCAATAGATGACACAATGCTTCTTTCTTATGTCTTGGATGCAGGGAACAACAGACATAACATGGATACTCTATCTGATATACATCTTGGTCACAAAACTATAACTTACAAAGATTTAGTTGGTACAGGAAAAAAACAATTAAATTTTTCAGATATCTCTATTAAAGATGCAACAGAATATGCGGCAGAAGACGCCGATGTTACGTTAAGACTTTATGAAATTTTATCTGAAAGAGTAAACGATGAAAATCTTAATAAGATTTACGAAATTTTTGAAATACCAATGGTTAAATTGTTGACTAAATTAGAGGTCAATGGAGTCAAAGTTAATATTGAATATTTGAAAAAATTATCAAAAAAATTTGGAGAAAGATTGGTTCAAATAGAGAAGGAAATTTTTAAGTTGTCTGGTAAAAAATTCAACATTGGATCACCAAAACAACTGGGTGAGATAATTTATAACGAGCTAAAAATAACAAAACTTAAAAAAACAAAAAAAGGAAGTTTGGCTACAAGTGCAAAAATTCTAGAGGAACTAGCAAATACTGGACATAAATTTCCAAACCTTGTTTTAGAATGGAGGCAGGTATCAAAATTAAAAAGTACTTATACTGACGCTCTTCAAGAACATGTTAACAAAAAAACAAAAAGAGTTCACACATCCTTTCTTTTGGCTGCAACAAATACAGGTAGGCTAGCTTCAAGTGATCCTAATTTACAAAATATACCAATTAAAAGTTTAGACGGTAAAGAAATAAGAAAAGCTTTTGTCTCAGAAAAAAATAATCTTTTAATTTCAGCTGATTATGATCAAATAGAGATGAGAATTCTTGCAGATATAGCAGACGTTAAAGAATTAAAAAAAGCTTTTAAGAATAATCAAGATATTCACTCACTCACAGCTGGTCAAGTTTTTGGAAAACAAATAGATAAAGTAACTGAAGATTTAAGAAGAAAAGCTAAAGCAATTAATTTCGGAATAATTTATGGTATTACACAATATGGCTTAGCCAAACAAATATCTGTAACAAATCAAGAAGCTCAAGATTTTATTAATTCTTATTTTAAAAAATTTCCTGAAATTAAAGATTATATGAGCTCAACTATTAAAACGTGTAGAAAAAATGGATTTGTGAAAAATATATTTGGTAGAAAAATTCATCTAAGAGGAATTAATGATAAAAATTTTAGTGTAAGAAGTTTTCAAGAAAGAGCAGCAATTAATGCACCAATTCAAAGTTCCGCAGCAGATATAATTAGGCTTGCTATGATCAAATTAGATAAAGTTTTTGAAAATCAAAATGATAAAGTTAAAATGTTGCTTCAAATTCATGATGAACTAATATTTGAATGTTTAGAGAAAGATGAAAAAGACATAAAACAAATAATAAAAAAAACTATGACCTCGGTTTCAAATTCTGATTATCATTTATTTTCGGTACCTTTAGAGGTTAGTATTAATTCAGGAAATAATTGGGGAGATGCACATTAAACGCCTAAATTTTGACATTAAAATTTTGAGAATGAGTTTATGGGACAAACAATAGCTTTAGTAGATGACGATCGAAATATATTAACCGGCATAAGTATAGCCTTAGAGAGAGAAGGATTTAAAGTTCAAACTTATATCGACGGAGAAACGGCTTTAGTTGGCTTAACTAGAAACCCACCCGATTTAGCAGTCATAGACATTAAGATGCCAAGAATGGATGGGGAGGAGTTGTTAAAAAAATTGCGAAAAAAAATGTCTATACCTATAATATTTTTGACATCTAAAGACGAAGAGGTTGATGAGCTTTTGGGTTTGAAGCTTGGTGCGGATGATTTTGTAAAAAAGTCAGGTGGATTTTCCACAAAAGTTTTAATTGAAAGAATTCGAGTGCAATTGAGAAAGAAAAACAGCGTTGTAGATGACACAAAAAATATAATAGCTCATGGAAAATTAAAATTAGATCCTTCTCAATTAGAGTGCGAATGGGGAGGTAAAGCACTACCTGATAAGCTTACAACCACAGAATTTCTCATAGTTAAAGAATTAGCAAAAAGACCTGGAGTTATTAAAGAAAGAGCCCACTTAATGGATATTGCTTACAAAGAAAATACTGAAATTGAAGATAGAACAATAGATAGTCACGTAAAAAGAATTAGGAAAAAGTTCAAGAAAGTGGACGAAAAATTTTCTGCAATTGAAACTAGATATGGAAGTGGGTATAGATGGAATGTTAGTTAATGAGACAAAAAAAAACAGCATCTATATTAAGAAAATTTTTATTATTTAATCTAATAGTTTTTTCAATATTAGGGCTTTTCACAATTGTTTACTTAAAAGCAATTCAACCTAATTTAATTAAAAAAAGAGTAGCTGATCATTATATTATAATCAATAATACGGAAGATCACATTCAAAGATTGAATATAAATTTTAATTCAGAAGAAATTAAAACTTTTTTACTCTCAACAAGATTTTTATTTCAAAGTTTAGACAGAGTTCAATTTTATGATTTGGAGGGTAATCTTATTGGCGATACTAACATTTTAGACTTAGATCAAAACGTATTCACAAAATCAGATGCCATTATTGAGGAGTCAATTGACGGAAAAATAAAACAAAGATCTAGTTCAGATCAGCTTAAACAAGAAAGAAATAAAAACCTAATTACAAGCACAATTTTAAATGATTATCAAAATGAACCGATAGTAATTTCAGAAAAATTACAAAATAATTTTTTTGTAAGCACTTTAAGTAAAATTAAAATTGATAAAGATGACGTAGGTTTTATCGCTGTATCTGAAGAGGCTAATGATATTTTAAATGCAGTTAAGGAAAGAAAAGCTTTTATTATAAGAACTGTTTTAGCTGTTGCATTAGTAATTCTCATATTTTCACTTTTTTTAAATAAATATATTTTAAAACCGGTTGGATTACTTGTGACATTTAGTGAAGCAATTAGAAAAAAATCAACTAAAAATATTGATATAAAAAATTTTTTTGTGAGGGAAGATGAAATAGGTATCTTAACAAAATCAATTGATCAAATGACAAAAGAACTTCAAAAGAGAACTACAAGGGCTGAAACATTTTCGAATGATTTAGCTCACGAAATAAGAAATCCGTTAGCATCATTAAAAAGTGCTTCAGAATTATTAGATAAGTCAGCTGAAAAAGTAGAAAGTGAAAAATTATTAAAGATTATTAATCATGATGTTGAAAGAATTGAAAGATTGATTACAGATTATTCACAAATGTTAAAAGATGAGGCTACTTGGTCTAGAGAAAAAATGAGTAAAATTAATCTTGTTGAAATTATAAATAATGTAGTTGATGACTTTAGACAAGATTTAGAAAATCAAAATAAAAAAATTAATATTAAAATCAAACAAAAGATTAATTCTAAAAATGGATACTATATTCTTGGAATTGAGAATAGATTAGAACAAGTTATTGCAAATTTACTAGATAATTCTATTTCGTTTAGTGAAGAAAACAAAAAAATAGAGATAAAAATTGAAGAAACCTCAACAAATTTAGTTGTATCTGTTCAAGATGAAGGACCAGGATTTTCTGAAACTTCTCCTCAAAAAATTTTTAAAAGATTTTATAGTAACAGACCTAAAAGCTTTGGTAAGCATTCAGGTTTAGGTCTGAATATTGTAAAGAATATAGTTGAATTACATGAAGGCACAATTTCAGCGTCAAATCGAGTGAATAATGAAGGTGCTCAGGTTAAAGTATTGCTACCAAAATTTTCTTATTAATCTTTCTTGCTAACTTTGATTTATATTGTTAAATAAATAAAAAATGTCTCAAGATTACAAAGTAAAAGATATAAACCTAGCCGAATTTGGCAGAAAAGAAATCTCATTAGCAGAGACTGAAATGCCGGGTCTAATAGCTCTTAGAAAAGAGTATAAATCAAAAAAACCACTTAAAGGTGCAAGAATTCTTGGATGTTTACATATGACAATTCAAACTGCAGTGCTCATAGAAACATTAGTTGAGCTTGGAGCAGAAGTAAGATGGTCATCTTGCAATATTTTTTCTACTCAAGACCATGCCGCCGCTGCTATTGCCAAGGCAGGTATACCAGTTTTTGCTTGGAAGGGAGAGTCAGAAGATGAGTATTGGTGGTGTGTTAAACAAACTATCGAAGGTAAAAAAGATTGGAAGCCTAACTTGATTTTAGATGATGGTGGAGATTTAACTGCATTAATGCATAAAGAGTATAAGGAATTATTAAAAGATATAAAAGGGGTATCAGAAGAAACGACTACTGGCGTTTTAGCTTTAAACAAAATGGAAAAAAATAAAACACTACTAATTCCAGCGATAAACGTAAACGATTCTGTCACAAAATCTAAATTTGACAATTTGTATGGTTGTAGAGAAAGTTTAGTTGACGGAATTAAAAGAGCAACAGATGTTATGATGTCGGGTAAAGTTGCAATTGTTGCTGGTTTTGGAGATGTTGGAAAAGGGAGCGCTGCTTCGCTGAGACAAGCGGGGGCAAGAGTTTTGATAACAGAGACTGATCCTATTTGTGCTTTGCAGGCTGCGATGGAAGGCTATGAAGTAGTATTAATGGATGATGCTATAAAGCATGCTGATATTGTTGTTACGGCTACTGGCAATAAAGATATTGTAACAGCTGATCATATGAGAAATATGAAAGATAGAGCAATTTTATGCAATATAGGTCATTTTGATAATGAAATACAAGTTGAAGCGTTAAAAAATTATAAGTGGGATGAAATAAAACCACAAGTTCATGAAATTGAACTTCCAAGTAAAAAAAGAATTATTTTATTAGCAGAAGGTAGACTTGTAAATTTAGGATGTGCAACTGGACACCCAAGCTTTGTTATGAGCGCATCTTTCACAAACCAGGTTATTGCACAAATAGAATTATGGAAAAATTCTGATAAATATGAGAAAAAAGTTTATGTTTTGCCAAAACATTTAGATGAAAAGGTTGCTATGCTTCATTTGGAAAAAGTTGGTGCAAAATTAACTAAAATGTCAAAAGAACAAGCAGATTATATTAGCGTTAAACCATCAGGCCCATTTAAACCAGATACTTATCGCTACTAAATTAGTAGCTAATGATTATTAAATCTTTAGATCATCTTGGATTAATTTCAAACAAAATTGCTGACAATGTATCAGATAATGATTGTATTTTTTTAATTGGTGAAATTGGTGTAGGCAAAACAACTTTTACAAGAAAATTTATTAATTATTTACAAAAACGTGAGGGTCTTAAAGAAACTGAAGTTTTAAGTCCAACATTTAATTTATTATACGAATACGATATCAATAATTTAAAGGTAATGCACTACGATCTTTATAGAATTAAAAATAGGAAAGAATTAGATCAATTGGGTATTTTTAAAGAGAATTTTGACTCAATTAAAATTATTGAATGGCCTGAATTGGTTGAGACAGATTTGGTAAATAGATTAGAGTTATATTTAGAATATTCTGACAAAGAAAATGAAAGAAAATTAAATATTGTAGGATATGGAAAATGGAAAAACATTAATGAGAATAAATTATAAATTAAGAAAAATCTCTAGTGATGCATCTTTTAGGGAATTTTATAGAGTTAAAAAAAACAAAAAAACTTCAATAATAGTTTTTGCGAAAAAAGATCAATATAAAAATTTGATAGTCTATTCTGTTGTAAATAAAATTTTGAATAGTCATAACATTTCATCACCTAAGCTTTTGAAAAATTACTACAAAGATAACATGATAGAAATTACAGACTTAGGTACCATGTCATTCTATGATTATATAAAGAATAAAGACAAAAAGCTTAAAGATTACAAAAGACTAATTGAATTAATAATCAAATTACAAAAAATTAAATTTAAAAATCAATATTATTTTAGTGGTAAAAAAATCAAATTTACAAAGTATTCCCTTAACCATCTACATAAAGAATCAGATTTATTTTTTGATTGGTATCTTAAACACTATTCTAAAAATTTAAAGCTTAGAAAAATAAAAAAGATATTAAGAAAAGAACTTAATAATATTTATAAAAAACTTTATTTTAGAAATAAATCTTTTACACATAGGGATTTTCATGCATCAAATATTATGATTAACAAAAAAAAATTAAGTCTTATAGACAGTCAAGATGCAATAATTGGAAATCCTTTATATGACGTTGCTTCATTGATTGATGACGTAAGAATTAAAATTAAAAAAAACTTACAAGATAAACTGTTTAAATATTATATAAAAAAATCAAAATTTCGATTTAAAGATCAATCTTATTTAAAAAATGATTTTGATATATTATCTGTTCAAAGAAATTTAAAAATACTTGGAATTTTTGTACGTCTTTATAAGCGAGACAGAAAGCCAAATTACCTAAAATATTTGCCCTACACCTGGTCTCTTATTGAAAGAAGAATGAAAAACCCTATTTTTAATAAATTGAATATATTATTTAAAAAACATTTACCTTTAAAAAAATTAAAAAAGTTTAAAATATGAAAATCAAACATGGTATGATTCTAGCGGCTGGATTAGGAAAAAGATTGCAGCCGATTACTTTAAAAACTCCAAAGCCTTTGATTAAAATTGGCAGCAAAAATTTGTTAGAAAGAGCTATAGATTTATTAATTAATCATGGCGTAGAAGAAATAGCTATTAATGTTCATTATCTTTCAGACCAAATAAAAGATTTTATTAATAGCAAAAAATATAAAGTAAAAATTATTATTTCTGATGAGCAGGATATGTTGCTTGATACTGGAGGTGGAATACTAAACGCCACTAGATCTTTTAAAAAACCTTTTGTGGCAGTTAATCCCGACACTTTATGGGATAATACTTACAATAATGAATTAGAGGATTTAGAAGATCTTTATTTTAAAAAGAAAAAACCTTGTTTGTTGTTAGTCAACAAAAAATTGAGTTTTGACAGTTCTTTTAAAGGTGATTTTAATCTTCATAATAGTGCGGTCAGTAGAGATAATAAGAATGAATTTATATTTACTGGTCTTCAAATTTTAGACCAAAGCGTTTTTAATTCTATAGAAGATAAAATATTTTCCATGAACAAGATTTGGGACATTTTAATCGAAAAAAAATCTTTAGCTGGAATTGAAAGTAAGGAAAAGTTTTATCACTTAAATACAAAAGAAATATACGATAAAATATCTAATTTTAAGATTACTGATTAAAGATAATATTTTTTGCTCTAGATTTATCCAGATAATAATATTTTTGAATTTTAAGATTATTATCAAATTCAATTATTAAAGGATTTCCTGTAGGAATTTCTAATTCATTAATTTTTTGATCAGAAATTTTAAATAGATATTTACATAAAGCTCTTAGTGAGTTTCCATGAGCTGATATTAAAATATTCTTTTCTTCTTTAATATGTTTTTGAATTTCTTTTTCATAATAAGGAATTACTCGATTGTAAGTATCTTTTAAGGATTCTGTAAAAGGTGTCATGCCCAAAGGTATACTTGTGTTTAGAGGACTAAATAAAGTCAAATTTTTGTCATTCTCAGCTATAGGCGGTGGCGGTATATCCCAAGATCTTCTATATTTTTTAAACTGCTCCTCACCTATTTTCTTTTTAGTTTCCTCTTTATTTAATCCGGTTAAAGATCCATAATGTCTCTCATTCAGCTTCCAAGAAGTATTAAATTTAAGTTCCAAATTATTTTCTTGAAGTATAGTGGTAAGAGTCCTGATGGCTCTTTTTAAACAAGATGTGTAGGAAACATCTATATTTATATTTAGTTTTTTAATTAATCGGCCTGAATCTTGAGCTTCCAAAATTCCTTTCTCGGACAAATCAATATCTACCCATCCAGTAAACCTATTTTCTGCATTCCATACACTTTGGCCATGTCTTGTAAGGATTAATTTACTCATAATAGATAAATATCAGATATTATGTAATATTAAACTTATAATGAAAAATAATGTCTTAAAGATGATTGAGTATCTTTACTATTTCTCTTTAATATCATTGTTCATTTTATATTTATTCCCTGGCAGCCTGATCGGATATCTTTTCTATAGAGATTTTGGTCAACAACCAGATCTTATTCCGAATCCTATTGGAACATCTATTAACCATTTAATCTTCTTTTTTTATTTGAGTATTTTAGGTTTTATATTTCATAAAAATCAAAAAAAATTTATCAATACTTTTTCATTTTTATTTTTAATTTCAATAATTTTAGAACTATCACACTATCTTATTCCTAATAGAGCATTTGAATTTAATGATTTATATGCAAATGGATTAGGAGTTGTATTAGCATATATTATATTTAATTTTTTAAAAAAATTTAGAAACTAAATGTTTGCACGTATTGTAATTATTATTTTGATCTCATTTTTTGATGTATTAGCAGAAGAGATATCTGGAATACCAAAAATTGTAGATGGAGATACGGTTCATATAGATAAATATAAAATTAGATTAGAGGGTATAGATGCTCCAGAGATTAGACAAAAATGTAAAAAAGAGTATTTTAAAATTACAGCCCCAATAGGCTACACATTTTATATAAATTACCTTTGTGGTAAAATGTCAACTGAGAAACTTAATAATAAAATTAATAAATCTAAGATTACATGTAAGATTTTCTCTCAAGACAAATATAAACGATATTTAGCCACGTGTTTTAAAAACAAGTTAAATTTGAATCAATGGATGGTAAAAAATGGTTATGCGGTGGCATATAGAAGATACTCAAAAAAATATGTACAAGAAGAGGAATTTGCAAAAGAAAACAAACTAGGACTTTGGCAAGGGAAGTTTATAAATCCAGAAAAATGGAGAAAGCTTAATTAATATTTAGTATAAGTTAAAGAGTGATTCATTCAAAAAAAATTATATTAATTTTAGTTTCTCTCTCTTTTATTGCTTGTTCATCAATTCCAAAAAATACCCAAAATAGTTGCGCTATCTTTGAGGAGAGATATTTATGGTATAAGCATTCAAAAGCTTCTTATGAAAAATGGGGAGCGCCTATTCATTTACAACTTGCTTTTATAAAAAAAGAAAGTGATTTTAATTGGCTTGCAAAACCTCCTAGAAGGAAGTTATTTAAGGTCATACCTTTTAAAAGACCATCTAGTTCATTTGGTTACTCTCAAGCAGTAGAGGGTACTTGGAAACAATATAAAAGAGAAACTGACAATCCATTGGCAACTCGTGCTCGTTTTAAAGACTCAGTTGATTTTATAGGCTGGTATATTAATAAAACTTCTAAAATATTAAAAATATCTAAGAAAGATGCATACAGACAGTATCTTGCCTATTATAAAGGTTGGGGAGATTATAAAAATTACTCAAAAGATAAAAAAGCAATTATTTATGCTAAATCGGTGAAAGTAATGGCAAATAAATACAGAAAGCAGCTTAGAGCTTGTAAAAAAAATTTAGATAAAAATAAATATATTATTTTTTAAGTTGTTTATTTAACTCTATTTCAACTGCGTCAATTCTTTTAGTATTTTTTCCTAGAATTGTATAAATAGTAGGTATTACATATAAAGTGAAAAAAGTAGAAAAAATCATTCCTCCAAATATGGTTATTCCAACAGTCAATCTACTTGCCGCTCCGGGACCTGTTCCAATTATTAGTGGTAAGACACCAAAGATTGTTGAAAGACTAGTCATAAGTATTGGTCTTAATCTTATTGTAGCCGCCTCGATAACTGCCGACTCAATACTTTTTCCCTCCTTTCTTATTTGATTAGCAAATTCTACAATTAAAATTCCGTTTTTTGCGGACAAACCTATAAGAATTATTAATGCTATTTGACTATAAATATTTAAAGAGGATCCAACTACCAATATACCTAAGAGACCCCCTAAAATTGCCATTGGAACAGTTAACATTATTGTTAGAGGATGTTTCCAACTTTCAAATTGAGCACACATTGCTAAATAGGCCGTTATTAAAGCTAAAGCAAAAATTATATATAGTTCATTATTTGTTTTTTTATATTCTTCACTCTCACCTTTGTATGCAATTTTTGCTTTAGGAGTGTTATTTTCAACTACTCCAACTAGAAATTTTAGCGCCGCATCTAAAGAGTAGTCACCAACTAATCTTGCAGAAATAGTAACGGCTTTTTGTCTATTATATCTTGCTAAAAACGCTGATTTTCCCTCCTCGTTATACTCAACCAAATTTGATACAGATACAAGTTTTCCATTATTTTTTGATCTTACAAAAACTTTACTGATACTGTCAGGTTCTTGTCTATCTTTGATATCTCCTTGAAGTATAATAGAGTATTCTTTTCCATCCTGAGTAAAATTAGTGACAGTTTTCGATCCAAAAATAGTTTCAATAGTTCTCCCAATATCTGCTGTAGATACCCCAAGATCTGCTGCTTTTTTTTGATTTATTTGAACGTTCAACTGAGGTTTATTTAAATCGAAATCATCTTGTATTGATGTTAATCCAGGATTTTTTCTAGCTTCTTTTTTAATAATTTCTTTCCATTTCACTAATTGATTATAAGTATTGCCTAATACCACAAACTGAACTGGGCTTTCCACGCCTCCAGTTCTAATACCTTGAGGCATTATAGGAAACGCTAAAACTCCTGGCACTCTACCTATTTTTCCAAAAGACTCTCTCATAATTTTAACTCCGTGGCGATCTCTTTTCGACCAAGGCTCTAAAAGCACAATTATGAAACCACTATTAACCTGTTTTGCAGATTTTCCGAAACCTGGCACTCTCATTATTAGTTTACGATATTCTCCTTTTCCAACTTCTGGAAGTAAGAGATTTTCTATATCCTCAGCTTTATTCTTTGTAAAATTAAATCCAGATCCTTGTGGGGCTTTAACTATTACAAAAAATGCTCCTCGATCTTCAGGCGCAATTAGTTGTTTTGGAGCAAAACTAAATAAGAAGAGTGTAAGAACTAGTGTCCCTATTAAAAAAGAAATTATTATTTTCTTTTTTGCAATCCATTTTGAAAGAGAAAGTTTATAAACTTGGGATACATCTTTTAAAAACTTTTCAAATTTAATAACAATTTTTGATTTATTCATGTTTTTTTTAAGAAATTTGCTTCCAAGCATTGGGCTTAAAGAGAGAGCAACAAAACTTGATATCACTACTGCTGAAGCTAGTGTGACTGCCGTTTGAGTAAACAAAACCCCGGTTATACCTTTTATGAAAATTAAAGGTACAAATACTGCTACAAGTACAATCGTAGTAGCTATAATAGCGAAAGACACCTGTTTTGCACCCTTGTAAGCTGCTACTAGCGGGCTATCACCTAATTCTATTCTTCTTACTATATTTTCAAGCATTACAATTGCATCGTCCACTACTATTCCAATAGCTAGAACAAGAGCCATTAAAGTAAAAAGATTAATTGTAAAATCAAAAATATAGATAGATAAAAAAGTAGATATCAAAGAAACTGGTAAAGCGATTAATGGTACAATAAGCGCTCTTATATTGCCAAGGAATAAATAAATTATGATCGTAACTAATATTAAAGCAATGATTAAAGTTTTATAAACTTCTGAAATAGCTGCTTTAATATAATTACTTCTGTCAAAAGAAACTTCTAGAGTTGTGCCTGGTGGCAAAGAAGGTTTAATTTCATTAATCTTTTTTTTAACACCTTTAGCTACAGCAATTGTGTTTGCATCAGATTGTTGGTAAATCCCTATCCCAACTACTTGTTTACCGTTACCTTTAAATAAAGTCCTAGTGGACTCAGCACCTAATTCTACTCTAGCAACATCATCCAAAGTAATTATTGAACCATCTCTAGCTCTCTTAAGAGGTAATTTTTTATAATTCTCTAAATTTTTGTAAGCTTTATCTAATTTAATTGTAAGATCGATATCTTTTGACTCAATTCTTCCAGCAGGGAATTCGATATTTTCTTTATTTAAAACTTCTTCAACTTCTTGTGTAGTTAAGTCTCTTGCCGCTAATGCAATAGGATCAAGCCAAACTCTTAGAGACAGCTCTCTCTCACCACCTAACCTTACTCTTCCAACCCCACTTACTGTAGAGAAAACATCTGTTAGATACCTATCAGCATAATCTGTTAATTCTAAATCGGTCATTGTCTCAGAATTAAAAGACAACCACATAGTAGTTCTCATTCCCGCACTTTGCTTAAAAATCTCGGGTTGATTTGCGCCATCAGGTAGATTATCTAAAACTCTTGACACAGAACTTCTTACGTCATTCGCAACGTCATTAAGGTCTAAACCATTTTCAAAAGTTAATGTTATTCTTGAGCTTTCATCTTCACTAAACGAATCAATTGTCTCTAAGCCAGGAGTGCCTCCTATAAAGTCTTCAATTTTCTGAGTAATTTGTGTATCAACTATTTCTGCTGATGCACCTCTATATTCTGTTTGTACTGTAACTACTGGTGGCTGAACATCCGGTAATTCATCAGTAGGAATTTCTTGAAAAGTTACTAAACCAAATATAACCAATACTAAACTCATTACCGATGCAACTACAGGTCTTTTAATTGATAAGTCAGTTAAGAACATTTTAATTTATGGATTTATAATTTTAACTTTAGATTTATTTCGAACTTTAGATACTCCCTCACTAACTACCATGTCTCCTCTAGATAATCCTGAAACTACCGAGACTTTTCCAAAGTTTCTTTTCCCTATCTTTATCTTTCTTTTTTCTGCTACGTTATTATTAATAACATATACGAAAGCAGTATCTCCTTGGATTGTTACAGCACTTTCTGGTACTCCAATTTGATTTATTTCATTATAAATTACTTTCACCGTCATTAATTGGCCAGGTATAATTTCAAAGTTTGAGTTATCTACAATAATTCTTGCTAATATAGATCTTGTAGAAGGATCTATTCTTGAGCTTATAGAATCGACTTTGCCTCTAAAAGTTTTACTAAATGCTGAATTAGTAATTTCTGCCTTTAATCCAGGTTTTAAAATACCTACATAATTTTCTGGAATTTTGATATCTATCACAATTTTTTTAAGATCATCTAAAGTGATTATAAGACTACTCGATCCTAAAACACCCTGTGCTATCTCTCTTTTTCCAAGTTTTCCCTCGAAATCAGCAATAACATTTTTTTCATTTTTTAATGCGATAATTACCTCATCTTTTTTAACAAACCTGTTTTCAATTTTTAAATTACCAACTATCTGGTCTTTTTTCACCCTGTATACTTTAGAATTTTGAGCAATGGCAGTTCCAAAGGTTTCTAAACTTTTATAAAAAAGAGATTTTTCAACTTTAGTTACAATTACTCCTGGCGCTGGTCTTACACTAAACTTTTTCTTAAAATGAAGTCCAATAAAATGTCGAGCTATAATAATTGTGAAAATTATTATTAAAGAAATTATTAATATAGATTTAAGTTTTGTTGATGTTTTCATTTTTTATTTAAGCCCATATTCTGCCCATGAACCATCATATATAATTGGTTTTCTACCACTTATGATAGAATTAGCTAGACCCAAAATACAAGCAGTTATCCCAGAACCACATGTAAAAGCAAGCTGTTTATTAACATCAATTTTGTTTTTCTCAAAAATTGAAGCTAATTCTTCTTTGGTTTTAAATGAATTATCTTTTTCATTAATTAGTAATTTAAATGGAAGATTTTTTGATCCCTTTATATTTCCGCTTTTTAATTCTTTTCTAGACTCAGGCTGCAATCCTAAAAATCTTTCTTTTCCTCTAGCGTCAATAAGCTCGAAAATTTTTTTTTTAATATTTTCATCTATTTGACTTTTATTTAAAACTAGTTTTGAATTTTCTTCTGCTTTATATAAGCTGTTTGGGTATTTTTTAACTTCTGTTGTGACCTGTCTTTTTTCTAAAAGCCACTTTTTGAAGCCTCCATCAAGTACTGAAATCAAATCAGGATTGTGATTATAATATAAAAAGTTATACCAAACACGGCACGAACTAATTACATCAGAATTATCGTAAATTACTACATGATCTGAATTTTTTATACCAAGATGTGATAAAACTTTTTCCCAATATTCTTTTTTTGGCAACATGTGAGGCAAAAAAGTATCCTTTTCTGAATTCTTATCAATATCAAAAAAGTTGGAATTTTTAATATGTTCTTTTTTAAATTCATTCAATCCGTTTCGGAGAGCAGTTGGAAGATGCCAACTAGCATCAAAAATTCTGACGTTGTTTATATTTTTTTCAAGCCAATCTGTAGTTATTAAATTTCTCATCATCGATTTTTTTCAATATATTTTTGATGATATTCTTCTGCTCGACAGTAGTTATCTAATTTTGTAATTTTAGTTTGAATTTTACCTTGGTAAGAAATATTCATTTTTTTTAGAACTTCTTGTGCCTGTTTTTTCTGTAAATCATTTTCATAAAAAATTTCACTTCTATATTGTGTGCCAACATCAGGATACTGCATGTCCTTTTGCGTTGGATCATGCATTTTAAAAAAGAGGTCAAGTATTTTTTCATAGGTAATTATGCTTTCGTCGAAAGTAAGTTTTACGACCTCAGCATGACCAGAATTACCAGCACATACTTGTTCATAGGTAACGTTTGGTATTTTGCCACCCGCGTATCCCACTTCAGTTTCGATTATACCAGGTTTATTTTTAAAGTTTTCCTCAGGTTTCCAAAAACATCCTAGAGCAAGTGTACATTTCATCATAATTTATTTAATATATTAAAAAATTGGAGGTTATTAAATTGTTAACGCAAAATCAAATAGGCGTATTGTACATGGTAGGAAGTGTTATTTGCTTTTCTATTATGGATATATGCGTGAAATGGTTAAATAATTATCCAGTTGGACAAGTTTTATTTTTAAGATTTTTTATAGGTTTTATTCCAATTTTTTTTATTATTCCAAAAAGCAAAATTTTTAGCTTTTATAAAACAGCAAGACCAGGTTTACATGCATTTAGAGCGATAACAGGTGCGCTAGCGATCATAGCTTTGTTTATAGGATTAAGAGAATTGCCTTTAGCAGACGTGGTTTCATTAACATTTGGAGGACCAATATTTGTAACCGTCGCTTCAATATTCTTTTTATCTGAAAGAGTTGGAGTTAAAAGATGGTCGGCGGTATTGTTAGGATTTTTTGGTATGTTATTAATAGTTCAACCGGCATTTGTAGACTTAAACTTTTATTATTTAACTCCAATTATCTTTTGCATATTTTTTGCTTGTGTTGCAATTAGTGTCAGATCTTTATCAAAAACAGAACCAAATTACACAATTGCGTTTTATTTTACATTACTTTGTACAATTCTAGGTTTAGGAACTATATTTTTTGTAGAATGGAAATTACCAACACTTGTTGATTTTTTTATATTTATTGTAATGGGATTATGTGGAAGTGTAGCAAATTTGCTTTTAACTCAGAGTTATAGATTAGCTGAAGCTTCCCACGTTACACCAATTAAATACTTAAGTTTAGTATTTGCTATTATTTTTGGATATTTAATTTGGAGTGAGATACCAAAAATTTTGACTTTATTTGGCGCATTGTTGGTAATAGCAAGTTCGTTGATAATCTTTATTAGAGAAACTCAATTAAAGAAACAAATAATTGCTCCAAGATCATGAGCAAACCACCCAATTATTGGAATAAGGCAAAAAAATATTTATCAAAAAAGGATAAAATAATGAAAAAATTGATTAATGATTACAGGGATGGAGCTTTAGTAACAAGAAATGATGTTTTTTTTTCTTTATGCAAAAGCATTATAGGCCAACAGATAAGTGTTGCTGCAGCGAATTCTGTATTCTTAAAATTTAAAAAGAAATGTAAAGGTAGAATAAATCCAAAAACAGTATTTAAACTTTCGCCTGCGATTCTTAAAAGTTGTGGATTAAGTAGACAAAAAGTAAAAGGTATCAAGGATTTGGCAAAGAAAATAATTAACAAGGAATTTAAACCAATTTTAATTAAAAACATGAACGATGAAGATGCAATTATCTATTTAAGTAATTTGAGACAAATTGGAAGATGGTCAGCCGAGATGATACTTCTTTTTACTTACAATCGATCAAATATCTGGCCGTTACAAGATATAGGTTTACTAAGGGCTATATCAAATAATTACAAAAAAAAATATTTTCCTCCTAAGGCATTTTTAAAAAAGCTTTATAAAAAATTTACACCTTACTGTTCTGTAGCTACCTGGTATCTATGGAGATCAATTGATGATGAGCCAATTCAGTATTAAACACCTTCAATCGTTTGATGTTGTCTATCAGCATATCCTTTTAGAATCGAGTGGGCCTCTTGATATTCTTTTGATTGATAAAAGGTATTCACCTCCTCATAAGATGGAAATTCGATGACCACCGTCCTAGGAGATTTTGCGCCCTCATTTGATGTAGATCTACCACCTCTTATTAAAAATTTTCCCTTAAATTTTTCAACTGCTGCTCTAGCTTTTACTGCATATTCTTTTAGTTTTTCCTCATTGATAATATTTTTATAAACACAAACTACATATCCTTTCATTTACTTCTCCTTTAAAATAATTTAGTTTTTTCCATGGCTGATAAACTTATCATAGACTGGAAAGAGTATAATCTAATAGTAGAGAAATTAGCAATTCAAATACATAATAGTAATTTTAAACCTGATTTATTAATTGGAATTGCGCGTGGAGGTTTACCAATAATCGACGTTCTGAGCAGAATATTCAAATTAAAGTGCGCTTATTTAGCAGTAGAGTCTTACTCTGGTACAGGAATTGAGGATCAACAAGGAACATTAATATTCTCTAGGGAAATGAGTTCAACAGTCCAAGATATGAAGGGTAATATTCTTTTATGTGATGACCTGTCAGATACAGGAGTAACTTTAAATAAGAGTATAGATTGGTTAAAGAGATATCCACCCCTCAAAGAAAAAATTAAGATTATTAAGACAGCGGTTTTATGGAAAAAAAAAGACTCTACTTTTGAGCCAGATTTTTGCGCACAAAAATTAAAAAGTAATCCCTGGATTGTACAACCATTTGAACGCTATGAAGAAATTAGAGTTGAAGAGTTAATTAAAAAACATAAGAAATAGTGGGTCTAATTTAAAAATAGACCCACTATAAATTATTTAAGCCACGTAAAAACTCATTACACTTAAAATAGCAATAACCCAAATAGCAGGCGAAGTTTTGAAGAACTTGCCTGACAAAATTTTGATTAAAGCATATGAGATAAAAGCTAAGGCTATCCCATTACTAATACTGTAAGTTAATGGCATTGTTATCATAGCTACTACTGCTGGCCCTGATTCTGCAATATCATCCCATTCAATATTTGTAATATTTCTTACAAAAAGAATTGCTACATATAAGAGTGCAGCCCCATCAATTTCTTTTGGTAGGCTTGTTGCTAATGGAGAGAAAAACAAACAAGCTAAAAATAAAACTCCTATGACTAAAGAAGTCATTCCTGTTCTTCCGCCTGCTTTTACGCCAGCTCCAGACTCTACATAACTTGTTACTGTTGTTGTTCCCATTAATGCACCAGCTACTGTTCCTACACTATCCGATAACATAGCTTTATTGATATCTTTTACTTTACCCTGTTTATCAACTTTTCCAGCAACGTTAGCAACTGAAGTCAGAGTTCCAGCCGTATCAAAAAAATCGATAAATAGAAGAGTAAAAATGATAGTCGACATTCCTGCTGTAAAAGCAGCAGTTAAATCAAAATCAAAAAGGTATGTCATTGGTGGTGGCATATCTACAATACCATTAAACTTTGCTAATCCTGTAAGCCAAGCAATTATACTGAAAAGTAGGATACCAATAATAATGTTTCCTTTGATTTTCATTTTTTCTAGAACAATCATTACCACAAAAGCTAAACAACCAAGTATAACTAACGGGTTTTTAATATCACCAATGGTCACTAACGTAACAGGATGATCACCTACAACACCCATTATTTCTAATCCTATTATTGCTAAAAATAATCCTATCCCAGCACCTATACCCAACTTGAGGCTTTTAGGAATTGAATTAATTAACCATGCACGAATTGGAGTTAATGAAATTATAAGAAACAAAACTCCTGCAACTAAAACTGCACCTAGAGCAGCTTGAGGTGTGTAACCCATACCTGCAACAACTCCAAAAGCTACAAAAGCATTTATACCCATACCAGGAGCCAAACCTATTGGCCAAGTTTTACCGTAAAACGCCATTATGAAACACGCAATAGCAGTTGCTACAATTGTTGCGGTGAAAACCGCCCCAAATTCAAAAAAACCCTTTTCAGGTCCTGCGAATTCACCTGAGAGAATAAAAGGATTTAAAAACATTATGTAAGCCATTGTAAGAAATGTCGTTACCCCGGCAATTACTTCGGTTTTAAAATTTGTCTTATGTTTTTTGTACTCAAAATATTTTTCCATCATAAATAGACCTCCTATAAATTCTGAATACTCCGATTCGTTAAAAAAATCCCGTAAAATGTGGTTTTTTTTTAAATTATACAACCTGAAGGTAGTATTTCTGTTTATAAGTTTTAGGTATAAATTGATATTTTATAAATGATTAAAATTAAAATATTTTTTCTTATAACGATATTTTTTTTCTTTTTAAATTCTTGCCAATCTGTAACAAAAAAAATTGATGAAAAAGCTGCCCAAGAAGAGAGAGAATTGACAAAATGGTTAAACAAAAATGAATCAGACCTTAAAATTAGCTATGGACAGCCAGATAAAATTGAATTCCTGAATTCGAGGAATAGAAATTACGTTTACATCAGTAAAAAATTTAAGATTAAGTGTGAAAGAAAATTCGAAGTTAACCCTGATAATAAAATAATTGGATTTACAAGTAAAAATTGTTTTTAAAGATCGCTTTTATTTGAATTCTTAATTATAAAACTATATTCCTCGGCTAACTCCGTTATTGCATTATCACGACCACTCATACCACCATGCCCTGCTGCTTCAACTTTACATTTTAACAATTGTACATTATTGTCAATTTTTAGATCTCTAAGTTTTGCAATATATTTTACGGGTTCAGAGTAAAGAACTCGATTGTCAAATAATGAAGATGTAATTAACATAGGAGGATAAATTTTTTTATCTAAATTGTTATAAGGTGAATAGGATAAAATATATTCAAAATATTCTTTACTTTTAATTGGATTACCCCACAATTCCCACTCAGCAGGTGTTAGTGGGAGTTTTTCATTTAACATAGTAGTCATAGTATCTACAAAAGGTACAAGCAATAACATGCAAAAAAAGAGTTCAGGAGCCATATTTGCAACTGCTCCTCCAGTCAAACCACCTGCAGATCCTCCATAAAAACAAATTCCGCCTTTATGAGTGTACCTTTGATCTATAAGATGATTTGCACACGCTATATAATCTAAAAAGGTATTCTTTTTATTTTTCTTTTTACCCTCTTCATGCCAAATGTCTCCAAGATCACCCCCACCTCTAACGTGAGCAATTGCAAAAGTTATACCACGATCTATCAAACAAAATCTTGAGGCACTAAAAGAAGCATTAATACTATGTTTATAAGCACCATAAGCATAAAGCAAAATTTTTGATTTTCCATCCTGCTTAGAATCTTTTAATCTTACCAAGCTAATTGGTATCAATCTTCCATCATGTGATTTTGCTTTGATTCTCTCAACAATATATTTATCAGGGTCATGTCCAGATGGTATTTCAGTTTCTTTAATAAGTTTTTTTTCTCTAGTCAAAATATCGTATTCGTATATTTTGTTTGGTGTAGCTAAGCTTTCCCAACTCACTCTTATTTTAGAT
>CABYYE010000009.1 GCA_902523095.1 uncultured Pelagibacteraceae bacterium
GATAAAATATGCTAATACATAATTCTAAGAAAATTATTATCAAGTTAGGTTCTTCCATAGTGGTTGATAATAAAGGAAAATTTAAGAAAAAATGGGTCATATCACTTATAAAAGATATTAAAAAATACGGTAAAAGAAAAAAATTTGTAATAGTTTCCTCTGGTGCTATTGCACTTGGTCAAAAATATTTAAAAATTAGAAAGAAAAAAATTAAATTAGAAATGAGTCAAGCGATTGCAGCGGTCGGTCAAATACATTTAGCAGGTGAGTTCCAAAAGATTTTCGACAAATTTAAAGTTAAGTCTGGTCAAATTCTTATAAGTCCTGATGATACTGAACAGAGAAGAAGAGCTTTAAATATAAGAAATACTTTTGACAACTTATTTGATTTAAATGCAATTCCAATTGTCAATGAGAACGATACTACAGCAACTGCAGAAATTAAATATGGAGATAATGACAGACTTGCAGCTAGAGTTGCCCAAATTATTGGAGCAGATACTTTGATAATACTATCAAACACAAACGGACTGTACGATAGATCAAAAAAGATAATTAAGATTGTAAATAAAATTGATGAAAAGATTTATTCTTTAGCTGATAAAAGTAAAAACTCATATGGTTCAGGAGGAATGTCTACTAAATTAGATGCTGCAAAAATTTGTATGAACTCAGGGTGTAATATGTTTATTGCTAATGGTGAAAAAAATTATCCACTAAAAAATATTTTAAAAAGCAAAATTTATACTCATTTTATACCTAAAATTTCAAGTTTAGATGCGCGAAAGAAGTGGATTGTAAGTTCATTAAATTCCTCAGGAATCATTTATGTAGATGAAGGTGCTGCTAGGGCACTAACCAACGGAAAAAGTTTATTAGCAACAGGAGTAACAAAAATAAAAGGACTATTTGACAAAGGGGAGAACGTATTGATCGTAGATCAAAATAATAATCATTTAGCAAGGGGGTTAGTATCGTTTAATTCAGAAGAAATTGATAAAATTAAGGGCAAACATAGTAATGAAATAGAAAAAATCTTAGGTTATTTAAGTAAATCAGAAATAATTCATAAAGATAATATGGTAAAGTTATAAATGAAATATTTAGAAGCTATTGGAAAAAAGGCAAAAAAAGCATTTGAAGAGCTAAGGGTTATTAAACATGATAAAATAAAAGCATCTCTAAATAGTTACAATAAATCATTATTAAAAAATAAGAATAAAATTATCAAAGAGAATCAAAAAGACGTCAAAAACATAAAGAGAGAGCACCTCGTAGATAGACTCATTTTAAATAATCAAAGAATTGAGGGAATAAGACACTCTATTAATGAAATATCTAAATTTAAAAATCCTGTAGGTAGGGTTCTTGAACGTTGGAGTAGGCCTAATAAATTAAATATAAAAAAAGTTTCAACCCCAATAGGTGTGATTGGAGTCATTTACGAAAGCAGACCAAATGTAACAGCAGATGTTGCTGCATTAAGTTTAAAGTCAGGAAATTGTTGTATTCTTAGAGGAGGCTCTGAAGCAATAAATTCAAATAAACTTTTGGCAAATCTTTTTAGAGAAGTTCTACAAAAAAATAAAATTAATAAAAACTGTGTTCAGTTTATAGATAATAAAGATAGAAAAATTGTAGATAATATGCTCTCAAAAATGAATAAATATATTGATGTAATTGTACCCAGGGGAGGAAAAGGACTAGTGGACAAAGTGCAAAAGTTTTCTAATGTACATGTAATAGGTCATCTTGAGGGCTTATGTCATATATACTTGGATAAAAGTGCTAAATTGTCTATGGCAAAGAAAATAATTCTTAATGCTAAAATGAGAAGGACAAGTATATGCGGTGCTTTAGAAACACTTCTAGTTGACAAAAATGCTATACACTCTCATGCTAAAGAAGTTATAAATTCGCTTATTGAGTCCGGATGTGAAGTAAGAGTAGATAATAGATTAAATAAGATTTTTAAAAATAAACTTAAAAAAGCTGTCGAAAAAGATTGGAAAACTGAATATTTAGATAAGATTATTTCTGTGAAGATTGTGAAAAACGTAGAAGAAGCTATTCAACATATATTAAAATATGGAACATTGCATACTGACTGTATAATTTCTGAAGACACAAAAAAGGCTAAAAAATTTTTAGATGGAGTCAATAGCTCAATAGCTATGCATAATGTATCAACACAATTTGCAGACGGAGGTGAGTTTGGATTTGGTGGTGAAATAGGAATTTCAACGAATAAATTGCCTCCGAGGGGGCCAGTAGGAATTAATCAACTTACATCTTATAAATATATTGTTACTGGAGCTGGAATTAGCAGATCATAATTAATGACAAGTTTGAAAAAGAAAGGTTTAGGAGTTCTTGGTGGTAGTTTCGACCCTCCTCATAAAGGACATATTAAGATTTCATTAATCGCAATAAAAAAACTTGATATGAAAAAAGTTTATTGGGTTGTTACAAGAAAAAACCCATTAAAAAAGAAACCTTTTTTTTCAATAAGTGAAAGATTGACGAAATCAAAGAATTTAGTAAAAAAATTTAAAAAAATCAGAGTGATTTTTTTAGAAAATAAAATCAAATCTAATAGAACAATTAATCTTATCAAATACTTAAAGAAATTAAATAAGGAAAAGAATCTATATTTGCTATTAGGTTCTGATAATTTAATAAATTTTCATAAGTGGACAAGTTGGAAAAAGATAGTTAAAATGATTAAATTGGTAGTTTTTTCAAGAAAAGGTTATGATAAAAGAACTAATAACTCAGTTGTGGTAAAATATCTTAAAAGAAAAAACATCATATTTATTAACAATAAACAAATAAATATTTCATCATCAAGTCTTAGAAAAAAAAATGAGAATAATTGACATAAAAAAAATAATAGAACAAACATTAGACAACAATAAAGCAACAAATATCATTTCAATAAATTTAAAAAATAAATCTTACATTGCTGATTACATGATAATAGCTTCTGGTACATCTTCTAGACACCTACAGGCTCTTTCAGAAATACTCCTCTCAGAATTAAAAAAGGTTGGTCTTGATAATTGTAGGATTGAAGGTAAAAATAGTAATGACTGGAAATTAGTGGATACGAACGATATAATCGTACATATTTTTCATCCAGAAAAAAGAGAATTTTATGATCTTGAGAAAATGTGGTCAGAGGAAATACCTAAAGAAAAGGCAATGATATGAAATTTTTAACTTTGTTATTTTTTTTAGTTTTTAATTTTAATATTATCTACGCTTCAAATTCAAATGAACTCTATGAAAAAATTGATCTTTTTGGTGAAGTATTAGAAAAAATAAAAAAAGATTATGTTGATGAAATAGATCAATCAAAGATGATGGACTCTGCAATTAATGGCGTATTACAATCTTTAGATCCTTATTCTGCTTACATGAGTCCTGAATTATTTAAAGAAATGCAAACTGACACAAAGGGGCAGTTTGGGGGATTAGGAATAGAGATAAGTATGGAGTCTGGTGTAGTAAAAGTAATAGCTCCTATAGATGATACACCTGCAGCAATAGCCGGAATAAAAGCTGGTGACTACATTATAAAGATAGGTAATGATCAAGTTCAAGGTAAAAGTTTAATGGAGGCGGTTAAATTAATGAGAGGTCCTGTGGGTACTACAATTAAATTAACTGTTAGAAGAAAAAATATAAAAAAACCGATTGAATTTAAAGTTACAAGAAAAATAATTGAAGTAAAATCAGTAAATTCTGAAATTTTAGGCACTAATAAAAATCTTGGTTACATTAGACTTAAATCTTTTAATGAAAATAGTGATAAACAATTTTTAAATATTATTAAAGAATATGAAAAAAATTCAAAAATTGAAGGTTACATACTAGATTTAAGAAACAATCCAGGAGGTTTACTTACACAAGCTATAAATATTACAGATTTTTTTTTAGATGATGGAGAAATTGTTTCAACAAAAGGTAGAAAAATTTCAGAAACTAGAAAGTTTTTTGCAAAGAATGGTGATGAAATAAAGGGAAAACCTATTATTGTATTAATTAATAATGGTTCAGCTTCTGCTTCAGAAATACTTGCAGGAGCTTTAAAAGATCATAAAAGAGCAATAATATTAGGTGAAAATTCATACGGTAAAGGCTCGGTGCAATCTATTATCCCATTGCGGAATGGAGGAGGTATGCGTTTAACTATATCTAAATATTATTTACCTTCAGGTAGTTCAATTTCCGAAGTAGGTGTAACACCGGATATTGTTATTGAAGAGTCTGGTAACGATTTTAAGATTAATTCTAAAAGTGATAATCAATTAAATTATGCACTTAAATTGTTTAATTCTTAAAAATGAATAATAGCCTACTTCCATTAAGAGTTGGTGTGGGGGTCATTGTATTAAATAAAGAAAATAAAGTTTTCGTCGGAAAGAGAAAAGATAATCCTATTGATAAATGGCAAATGCCTCAAGGCGGTGTTAATAATAAAGAAAGTTTCATAAATGCTATGAAAAGAGAGTTAGAAGAAGAAACAAGTATAAAGAGTATAGAAATTGTAAAAGAATTAAAGGGTTGGTTTGAATATGAACTACCTGAAAACCTGTTAGGTATAATATGGAAGGGAAAATTTAGAGGTCAAAAACAAAAATGGTTTATTGTAAAATTTACAGGAGACGAAAGTGAAATTAATTTAAAAACAAAATATCCTGAATTTATTGAATGGAAATGGATAGAGATTAGTGAACTAACTGAAAAAATTGTTGAATTTAAAAAAAAAGTCTATGAAAAATTATTTCTAGAGCTCAAAAAAATTAATTTTTAATTTCATTTAAGGTATTGATTTTATAAGACAAAAAATATTTTAACTTATCGTTAATTGCCTCGTTTTTGAGTTCTTTTTTGGAACTCTCTATCATAAAATTTATCTTTTGTTGATCTAGTAGTTTTAAATCTTCAACAGTTGATGAAAGTATGAGAAGTTTGTTGTCTGAAAATTCTACTACTCCATCTTCTACATAAAATTTAGTTTCTTTTTTATCTTCCTTAATATCAATAATTCCAGGTCTCAAAAATGTGATTAATGGTATGTGATCTTTTAAAATACCAATTTGGCCTTCATAAGCGGGGATTATAGCTTCTTCAATTTCAGATTTTAAGATAGAATTATCTGGACTAATAATTTCTAATAAAAACTTTTCCGACATATTTATTTGCTATCTTTGGATAATTTTTCAGCTTTTTCAACAACTTCTTCTATTCCTCCAACCATATAAAAAGCTGCCTCGGGCAAATGATCATATTCACCTTTACAAATAGCATCGAAACCCTTGATTGTAGAGTCTAGATCAACTAATTTTCCTGGTGATCCAGTAAATACTTCTGCAACAAAAAATGGTTGTGATAAGAATCTTTGAATTTTTCTCGCTCTCGCTACGGTGAGTTTATCTTCTTCTGAAAGCTCGTCCATACCTAGTATAGCTATTATGTCTTGTAATGACTTATAAGCTTGTAGAATTCTTTGAACATCTCGCGCAACCCTGTAATGTTCCTCTCCTACAATTCTTGGATCTAGGATCCTAGAAGTGGAGTCTAACGGATCAACGGCAGGATAAATACCAATTTCTGCAATTTGTCTTGATAAGACTGTAGTTGCATCTAAATGTGAAAATGAAGTAGCTGGTGCTGGATCTGTTAAATCATCTGCAGGCACATAAATAGCTTGCACAGAAGTTATCGATCCCTTATCTGTGGATGTAATTCTTTCTTGAAGATTTCCCATATCTGTTGCTAAAGTTGGTTGGTAACCTACCGCTGAAGGTATTCTTCCTAGTAAAGCTGACACTTCTGAGCCTGCCTGAGTAAATCTAAAAATATTATCTACGAAAAAAAGTACGTCTTGACCTTCTTTATCTCTAAAATATTCAGCGACAGTTAAACCTGTAAGTGCAACACGTGCTCTTGCTCCTGGAGGCTCGTTCATTTGACCGTAAACAAGCGCAGCTTTTGAGCCTTTGCCTTCAGTTTTGATTACCCCTGACTCGATCATTTCATGATATAAATCGTTACCCTCTCTTGTTCTTTCGCCTACTCCGGCAAAAACTGAAAAACCTCCGTGGGCTTTAGCTATATTGTTTATAAGTTCCATAATTGTAACTGTTTTTCCTACTCCAGCACCACCAAATAATCCAATTTTACCTCCTTTAGCATAAGGAGCCAATAAATCTATCACTTTGATACCAGTAACTAGTTGTTCTGTTTCTGTAGCTTGATCAGTAAATTTTGGAGCAGCTCTATGAATTGGCCATTTATCTTTAGTTTTTACCTCGCCCTTTTCATCAATAGCTTCACCTACCACATTTATAATTCTTCCTAAAGTTTCTGGCCCAACTGGCACACTAATTGGTGCACCGGTGTTTAACACTTGGTCTCCACGTTTAAGACCTTCAGTAGCGTCCATAGCAATAGTTCTAACATCATTTTCTCCTAAGTGTTGAGCCACCTCTAAAATTAATTTATTGTCTGAATTATTTACTTCGAGCGCTGTATAAATTTCTGGTAAATCACTTTCAAAATTTACATCAACTACGGCTCCAATAATTTGTGTTATTTTCCCATTTTTACTCATAATCTATAAACTTTCAGCCCCAGATATAATTTCAATTAGTTCTTTAGTAATAGATGCTTGTCTGCTTCTATTGTAATTAATAGTTAATTTATCAACTAACTCACCAGCATTTCTTGTTGCATTATCCATAGCTGTCATTCTTGAACCTTGTTCACTAGCTGCATTTTCTAAAAAAGCTTTGAATATTTGTGTAGAAATATTTTTAGGTAGTAAATCTTCTAAGATTTCATCTTCATCAGGTTCAAATTCATATGAATTAACTTCATTTTCTTTATTATTTACTGAATTAGTTTCTGCAGGTATCAGCTGCTGCACTTGAGGTATTTGTGTTATTACATTCTTAAAATTATTATAAAATAATAAACATTTATCGAATTGATTTTGGGAGAATAAATCTAAAATTTCTTTACCTATTATCTCTGCCTCAGCAAAAGAGATTTTTTTTTTTTCTTTAAAACTAAATTTTTTAATAATATATTTTCCATAACCTCTTTTAATTTGATCTAGCCCTTTAGTACCAACACATATAATCTTTAAATTTTTTCCATCATTTAAAATCTTATTAAAATTATTTTTTGCCAATTTACAAATATTAGAGTTAAAACCTCCACATAAACCTCTATCTGCTGTTAAAACTATACATAAGTAAGTTTTGTCCTGTCCTGTGCCCACTAAAAGCTTAGGAGCATTTGTTGGATCATTAATTGACTTAGTTAAATTTAAAATTATATTCTGCATTTTCTGACTGTATGGCCTTCCTTTTTCAGCACTTTCTTGGGCTTTACGTAATTTTGCAGCCGCAACCATCTTCATTGCTTTTGTAATTTTTTGCGTAGATTTAACACTCTTAATTCTTTTTTTTAAATCATCTAAACTAGGCATTATTTATCTTTCTTATATACATCAATAAATTGCGATAATTGTTTTTCTGTGTCCTCTTCGAGTTTTCCAGTTTTTTGAATTATTTCAATTATTTCAGGTTTTTCAGACTTGATTTTATCTACAATATCTTTCTCAAATTTTTTAATATCTTTTAATTCAACGTCATCTAAATAGCCTTTAACTCCTGTGAAAACTGATATTACTTGTTCAGCAACAGTCATCGGTGAATATTGATCTTGTTTTAAAAGCTCAGTTAATTTTGCGCCTCTGTTAAGTAGCTGTTGGGTTGAGGCATCTAAATCAGATCCAAACTGAGCAAATGCTGCCATTTCTCTGTATTGAGCTAACTCTAACTTTATAGATCCGGCGACTTTTTTCATTGCTTTTGTTTGTGCGGCAGAACCTACTCTAGAAACTGAAAGTCCTACATTAACTGCAGGCCTTATCCCTTGATTAAATAATTCTGTCTCTAAAAATATTTGTCCGTCAGTTATAGAAATTACATTGGTCGGAATGTATGCAGAAACATCACCGGCTTGCGTTTCGATAATAGGCAGAGCTGTTAGTGATCCTCCACCATTTTTATCGCTTAATTTCGCAGCTCGTTCTAAAAGTCTACTATGTAAATAAAAAACATCACCAGGATAAGCCTCTCTCCCAGGAGGTCTTCTCAATAATAAAGACATTTGCCTATAAGCCACCGCTTGTTTAGATAAATCATCATAAACAATTAATGCATGCATACCGTTATCTCTAAAATATTCTCCAATAGTACAACCAGTATAAGGTGCTAAAAATTGTAGAGGTGCTGAGTCAGATGCGGTTGCCGCGACAATTGTTGTATACTTCAAGGCTCCTGCCTCCTCTAAAGTCTTAGATATTTGTGCAACAGTTGAACGTTTTTGACCAATAGCAACATAAACGCAATATAGTTTTTTCTTTTCATCTGACGACTCGTTAATTTTCTTTTGGTTTATAATTGCGTCAATTGCTACAGCTGTTTTTCCAGTTTGTCTATCACCAATGATTAATTCTCGTTGACCTCTACCTATTGGTATAAGAGAGTCGATAGATTTTAAACCAGTTTGCATAGGTTCGCTAACAGATTGTCTTGGAATTATACCTGGAGCTTTAACTTCAACTCTTTTTCTTGTTTTAGGAGATAAAGTGCCTTTACCATCTATTGGATTTCCTAGACCATCAACCACTCTTCCTAACAATTCTTTGCCAACTGGAACATCCACAATGGCTTTAGTCCTTTTAACGGTATCACCTTCTTTTATTTTTCTGTCATCACCAAATATAACTACGCCAACATTGTCGTTTTCTAAATTTAAAGCCATTCCTTTTGAGCTATCTTCAAACTCCACCATCTCTCCTGCTTGAACATTGTCTAAGCCATAAACTCTAGCAATACCATCGCCAACTGATAAAACTGTCCCAACTTCAGATACTTCAGCTTTCTCACCAAAATTTTTGATTTGATCTTTTAGTAATTTAGTAACTTCAGATGGATTTATTGTCATATTAATTTTCTATCATAGCAAGTTCATACTTTTTTAATTTACTTTTTATTGAAGTATCAATCATAAAACTTCCTAATTGAAGCTTTAATCCACCGATTAACGTTTCATCAACTTTGAAATCAAATTTTACTGTCGATCCTGTAGAAGAGGACAATTCTCTACTCAATATTTCTAGTTCCTCATTAGAAAGTTTTTTAGATGAAATTAGTGATGCTTTTGTTTCTCCTCTTTTAGATAAACAAAATTTTAAAAAATTTAAAAATATTTTCTTAACAAAAAAAATTCTTCTTTTTTCAATTAGTAAAAATAAGAAATTTTTTAAATTTTTTGAGATATCTAATTTTTGAGAAAGTAGATTAATTAGATTTTTTTGAGTACTAATTCCTTTAGTCGGGTTTTGAATAAAATTAGTCAATTGTTCGCTATTATCAAACAGAAGTTGTAAATTTCTTACTTCATTCTCAATATTATCTAATTGCCCCTCTTCGTTTGCGACCTCAAATAGGGCGCGTGCATATCTCTCTGATGTTTCAGTTGAGAAAGATTTGTTTTTACTCATTTTTTAATTTTTTTGAAATTTTAGCGAAATTATGCAGGTTTCGTACCATAAGAGTAAATTTTGATCAAGTTGCCAATTAATAATTATGCAAAATTGACAGGATCAACATCAACCGTAAGTTTAATTTTTGAGGAAATTTTCAGATTATTAAGTAAATTTTCAATTTTTTTTTGTAATAATGCCTTATTATTAAACTTTATTAATAACCTAGTCCTAAAATGTTTTTTTACTTTTAATAATGGGGAATCCACAGGTCCTAATATTTCTAAGCCTTTAATTTTTTTATTGATTTTATCTTTTATCTGTTGAGCCCCAAGTAGACTTAACTTTTGTTGTTTAGAAGAAACTATTATTGCAATAAGTCTCACGAAGGGTGGAAGGTTGTTTTTTTTTCTTATAACAAGTTCATTTTTGAGAAGAATATCTGGTCTATTTTTTATTATATCATTTAGGATTAAATTTTCAGAAGTCAAAGATTGATAAATAACTAAGGACTCGGAGTTAAAACGTCCAGCTCTTCCACTTAATTGATGATATAATTGTATATTTTTTTCTGTTGATCGCAGATCATAACCTCTACCCGAAAAATCAGCATCTATAACTACAATACAATTTAGTTTTGGGAAATTAAATCCTTTAGAAATCATTTGTGTTCCTACTATTATATCAGTTTTGTTTTCGTTGATTTTTTTAAATAATTTTATAGTTTCTTTTTTTTTTTTTAAATAATCGCTTGAAAAAATATTTATATCTTTTTTGGGAAATATTTCTTTTAGTTCTTCAAAAATTTTTTCAACTCCTGGCCCAAACATTTTGAAATCACAAAAATTATCAATTTTACATTTTGTTTTAATATTTCGTTCGTATAAACAGTGGTGACAAACTACTTTATTCTTTAATCTATGAAAAGTTAGATACATAGAACAATTTTTACAAATATGTTTAAATCCACACTTCTTACAAACTATATAAGGTGCATAACCTCTTCTATTTATAAAAAAAAGAATTTGTTCCTTTTTTTTTAAATACTTATCTACCAACTTAATAGTTTCTGGAGCAATAAATTTACCTTTAAGTTTACTGATATTCAAATTTACTATTTTAGTTTCTGGTAAAGGGTAATCTTTAAATCTTTTAAGAATTTTGAAATGTCTATATTTTTTTTTCTCAATATTATTGTAGGTTTCAATAGAGGGGACAGATGTGATCAAATGAATAGGAATTTTCTCAAATGAGGCCCTTGAAATTGCCATATCTCTGGCGTTATAAATTACACCTTCGTCTTGTTTGTATGAGGAATCATGTTCTTCATCAACTATAATAACTCCTAAATTTTTAAAGGGTAATAATAATGCGGATCTTGCGCCTATTACTAATTTTATTTTGTTTTTTATAATTCCCTTCCAAATTAATCTTTTTTGTTTAGGTGTAATTTTAGAATGCCAAACTGCAGGTTCGAATCCAAAATAATCCTCAAATCGATTTTTAAATTCATTTGTCAAAAATATTTCTGGTAGTAAGACTAAAGCTTGTTTCTTTTTTTTTAGAATTTTTTTAATTCTTTCAAAATATACTAATGTTTTTCCTGAACCTGTTATTCCTTCTAATACTGATACATCAAAGTTATTGCTTATATTTTCAACAAATTTTAATGCAGCTGACTGTTCCAGATTTAAATGATATTTTTTTGATTTAGTGTTTTGAATTTTTATCTCTTCATTATGGTTTTTAAAAAAACTATCCTTATTTCCAATAACCATCTTCAAAACTAGCCCAATTGGTACTAAGTTATAAATTGAAAACCATTCAATAAAATTTATTAAACTTTTATCAATAGAGTATTCGTGTACTTTTCTAATTACTTCTTTAATTTTTATTTTTTCTGGAACAGAATATGTGCTTTTCCAAACAACTCCGTACTCTTTTTTTGAGCCAAAAGGCACCTCAACTAAATCTCCTATTTTAGGATTAATATCTTTAGAGTTGTAAGTGAAAGGGTAATTAAATATTTTAGGTAAAAGCACTTGTACTTTCATAATCCAATAGTAATTGAAAATTTTTTAATTAAAAATGAATTGGTCTTTTATCAACAGCCAATGCTGCTTCTTTAATTGCTTCGGTGTGAGTTGGATGTGCGTGACATGTTCGTGCAATATCTTCCGAACTTGCACCAAATTCCATTGCTAATGCCATTTCAGCAATCATGTCTCCAGAATGAGGGCCAATGATATGTACCCCTAAAACTTTGTCTGTATTGCTGTCAGCTAAAATCTTTACAAATCCCTCCGTTTCATTATTAACTTTAGCTCTTGAATTAGCTAGAAAAGGAAATTTACCGACTTTATATGATTTATTTTCATTTTTAAGTTGTTCTTCAGTCTTTCCTACAGTCGCAACCTCAGGTGATGTATAGATAACACCAGGTATAACATCATAGTTCACGTGGCCTGCTTGACCAGCTATAATTTCAGCTACTGCAATACCTTCGTCTTCAGCTTTATGAGCTAACATTGGACCTTTTATAACATCGCCAATGGCATAAATATTTTTAATTGTTGTTTGAAGCTGCCCATTAACATTAATTCTACCTTTAGAATCTTTTTTAATACCGATTTTATCTAGATTTAAACCTTCTGTATAAGGTTTTCTTCCAACTGATACTAAAACTTTATCTGCTTCTATTTTACTTTTTTTATCATTATTTTTATCAGTATATTCAACTAAAACTTTATCTTTGTCATTGATTACTGAAGTAACTTTAGAATTGAGTTTAAAAATTAAACCTTGTTTTGTTAAAATTTTTTGAAATTCTTTAGAAATTTCTCTATCCATACCTGGAGTTATATGGTCTAGATACTCAACTACTGTCACTTCGGCTCCTAATCTTGACCACACTGAACCCATTTCAAGACCAATATATCCTCCACCAATTATAACAAGTTTTTTTGGTACTTTTGTCAGAGATAAGGCTCCAGTTGATGAAAGTATATTTTTTTCATCAATTTTAATACTTGATAAAGAAGTTACCTGTGATCCCGTTGCAATGACAATATTTTTTGTTTTATAAGAAACTCTATTATCATTATTATAAACTACTACATCGTTTTTTGAAAAAATAACGCCTTTTCCCTTCAGATAAGTGACTTTATTTTTCTTGAATAAATATTCCACTCCTTTAGTTAAAACTTGTACTGATTTTTCTTTAGCTGACATCATTTTATTAATATTGAGTTTAACTCCACTTAGTTCTATACCTTGTTGATTAAATTCTTTTTTTGCTTTATGAAAATTTTCTGACAAGTTAAGCAAGCTCTTTGATGGTATGCAACCAACATTTAAACAAGTTCCGCCAAGCGTGCCTCTGGACTCAACACATGCTGTTTTCAAACCTAATTGGGCAGCTCTAATAGCGCAAACATACCCGCCTGGTCCACCCCCAATAACTATTAAATCAAAATTATTATCCATTGTTAAATATTTAGGAAAAGTCTTTTAGGTTGTTCTAATGACTCTTTAATTATTTTTAAAAATGATACAGCTTCTTTTCCATCAATTATTCTGTGATCATAAGATAAGGCTAAATACATAATTGGTCTTATTTCAATATTTCCATCAATAACTACTGGTCTATCAATTATATTATGCATTCCTAGAACGGCTGATTGTGGTGGGTTTAATATTGGAGTTGACAGCATAGAGCCATAAATACCGCCGTTGGTAATAGTGAATGTTCCACCTTGTAGATCGTTAATTGTTATATTCCCTTTTCGGGCCTTTTCACCTAATTCAGAAATATTTTTTTCTATATTTGCAAAAGACATTTCATCCGTCTCTCTTAAAACAGGTACAACTAAACCTCTATCAGTACCTACAGCTATGCTAATATTATAATAATTTTTGTAAACAATTTCTTCTCCTTGGATTTCTGCATTAATTGTTGGATAGTTTTTAAGTCCCAACACACAAGATTTTACAAAAAATGACATGAAGCCTAACTTAACTCCATACTTATTAATAAATTCTTCTTTATATTTATTTCTCATAGAGATAACTTCAGTCATATCAACTTCATTAAACGTAGTGAGCATTGCCGCATTTTCTTGTGCCTCCTTAAGTCTCTTTGCAATCGTTAAACGCAATCTAGTCATCTTAATTCTTTCCTCTGGGCCATGTTTGATTTTTCTTTCTGATGGGGAAGGTTTTGAACCCATTAAACTTAAAATATCTTCTTTTAATATTATGCCATGTTTTCCAGATCCCTCTATTTCATTTATATTTATTTGAGCTTCTGTAGCCATTTTTCTAGCTGCTGGAGAAATAGATTTATTAAATGCTTTAACTGGTTGACTTGATATTTTTTTTGAGTCCTCATGAATAGTTTCTAATATAAGTGGTTCTTCTATTTGGGTTTTCTTTTGTCTAACTTTATTTATTTTTGGTTCTTTTAAAATTTCCTTTTTTTGAGGTGACAATTTCTTTGTTGGTGGTGAATAATTTTTTGTTTCTTTAAAATCTTTTGACTTTTTAATATCTGAACCATTAATCATTCCCAATAATGAGCCCACATTTACAGTTTGACCTTCTTTCACACTTATACTTTCTAAAATTCCATTTGAGGGAGCGGGAACTTCAACATTAACTTTATCTGTCTCTAGTTCGACAATTGGCTCATCGGCATTAACTTTTTCACCCTGGTTCTTTAACCATTTTGAAACAGTAGCCTCTGTTATCGACTCACCTAAAGTTGGTACTAATATTTTATCTGACATTTACTTTCTAAGTATCTTTTCTAATATTTCTTTTTGTTGTGCAAGATGTTTATTAACATTTCCGGTCGCAGTTGAAGATGATGCATTTCTTCCTACATATTTTACTCTATCCCTTGTAAAGTATATAATTTCTAAGGTTCTATCTATATAGTTTCTCACAGTATTCCATGCACCCATATTTTTTGGTTCTTCTTGACACCAGATAAATTCTGCTTTTTCATATCTTTTTAGCAAATTCGCCAAGGTTTTTACAGGAAATGGGTAAAGCTGTTCTATTCGTATAAAAACAACACTATCATTTTTGCTATTTTCTCTCTCTTTTAAAAGATCGTAGTAAATTTTTCCTGAACACATTACAACTTTTTTAATTTCTTCATCTTTTTTTAATTTAATTAATTTATTTTTTACAAAGTAAGAATCGTCCTCAAGGATTCTATGAAAAGAACTTTTTGTTGTAAATTCATTTATGTTTGAAACACAACGTTTGTGTCTTAACAAAGATTTTGGAGTCATTATCACGAGTGGTTTCCTAAATGCTCTGTGCATTTGTCTTCTAAGCACGTGGAAATAATTAGAAGGTGTCGTACAATTTACTACTTGTATATTTTCGCCAGCACACATTTGTAGAAATCTTTCTAACCTTGATGAAGAATGTTCAGGGCCTTGTCCCTCGTAACCATGAGGCAAAAGCAATGTAAGACCACTAGCTCTTCCCCATTTTGACTCACCAGATGTAATAAATTGATCAATTATTACTTGAGCGCCATTAGCAAAATCACCAAATTGTGCTTCCCACAGCACCAATGTTTCAGGCTCAGATAATGAATATCCAAATTCAAATCCTAAAACTGCCAATTCTGATAGTAAACTATCAATAATTTCAAACTTTGCTTGTTCTTTATTTATATTGTTAAGAGGAATATACCTATCATGATTTTTTTGATCTCTTATAACAGCATGTCTTTGACTAAATGTGCCTCTTCCAGAGTCTTGGCCTGATAATCTTACTGAAAATCCCTCTGTTAAAAGTGTACCAAATGCAAGACTTTCAGCCATTGACCAGTCTATTTTATTATTTTCATTTAACATTTCATACCTGTTGTTAAATATTTTCTCTAAAGTTTTGTGAGCACTGATGTTACTTGGTATTGATGAGATCCTTTTTCCAATTTTTATTAAATTGTCTTTGTTAAATCCACTTAATCCCCTTTTATCTTTGCCAAGTCCAGGTTTAAATCTAGACCAAGCACCTTCGAACCATTTGAGTTCTGATTTATAGTTTTTTGAAGCATTAAATTCTTTCTCAAGAAATATTTTATAGTCCTTTTTTTGTTTATCAATATTACCCAAAGAAAGTAATCCGTCATTACTTAACTTATTTGCATATATTGTTAATGTAGATGGATGTGTTTTTATCTTTTTATACATTAGTGGTTGAGTAAATGATGGTTCATCGCCTTCATTATGACCATAACGTCTATAACAAACCATATCTATAACAACGTCTCTATTAAACTTTTGTCTAAACTCAGTTGCTATTTTTGCACAATGCACAACTGCTTCTGGATCATCACCATTGACATGAAATATTGGAGCTTGAGCAGTTTTTGCAACATCAGAAGGATAAGGTGAAGATCTTGCAAATCTGGGTGCAGTTGTAAAGCCTATCTGATTATTAACAATAATGTGTATTGTTCCACCAATATTGTGTCCTGGTAATCCTGACATGGCAAAACATTCAGCCACAATTCCTTGCCCTGCAAATGCCGCGTCGCCGTGCATTAAAACCGGAATAACTTTTTTTCTATTTTTATCTCTGTGAAAAAATTGTTTCGCTCTTACCTGACCTAACACTACAGGATTAACAGCCTCCAAGTGTGATGGATTGTCAGTCAAACTAATATGAACAGAATTGCCATCAAATTCACGGTTTGAGGATGCTCCTAGATGATATTTTACATCTCCCTCAAGATTTTTTCTTGAAGATATAGACTTGCCAAAAAATTCGCTAAATATAGCTTGATAAGGTTTACCCATGACGTTAGCTAAAACATTTAATCTACCTCTATGAGGCATTCCAATTTTGATTTCTTTAGCTCCCAAATTACCACCTTTTTTAATAATTTGTTCCAAAGCAGGAATTAAAGACTCTCCTCCGTCTAAACCAAATCTTTTAGTTCCAACAAATTTTACTTGTAAATATTTTTCAAATCCTTCTGCTTGAATAATTTTATTTAAAATCGCTTTTTTTCCATTTTCTGTAAATTTTACATCTTTTTCTGGCCCCTCTATTCTATTTCTGACCCAAGCCTTCTCGTCTGGGTCACCCATGTGCATGAATTCATAACCAATATTAGAACAATAAGTTTTTTTTAGAATATTTAAAATTTCGTTTAAATTTCCATATTGAAGTCCTAGCACACCATCTAAAAAAATTTTTCTATTGAAATCATTTGCGGCAAACCCATAGGTCTCAGGTTTTAATTCTGGGTGTTCTTGTTTTTCTTGTAAGTGTAATGGGTCTAAATTAGAAATTAAATGACCTCTAATTCTATAAGCTCTAATTAACATGATTGCTCTAACAGAGTCTTGTGTGGCTTGTTTAGTTATATCTAAATTAACATCATAGTTACTATTCTCATTCTCGTTGTTTTTTTCATTTAAGGTTATTTTTCTTTTTCTTTTTCTTTTTTCAGGTGACCAACTTGGCCCATTCAGATCATTATAAATTAATTTCTGCTCCTCACTTAATCCCTCAAAAAATTGTCTCCAGCTTGCAGGTAGTGCACTAGGATTTGAGAGATACTCACTATAAAATTCATTTATAAATTCATAATTATTTCCATCTAAAAAAGAGGTTTTTTTGTAGGTTGTATTATCTTTTGATGATGACATTTAAAATTTATTCTAACATAAATTTTTCAGATTCAACCATTAAGTTTTTCTAAAAGCGTTTTACCAATATCAGCTGGGGATTTAGAGATAGTTATCCCAGCAGATCTCATCTTTTCTATTTTATCCAGGGCACCACCTTTTCCTCCTGATATAATTGCTCCAGCGTGACCCATTCTTTTTCCAGGTGGAGCTGTTAACCCTGCAATAAATCCCACCATTGGCTTTTTAATTTTTTCTTTTTTGAGAAATTCTGATGCTTCTTCCTCTGCTGAACCTCCTATTTCACCTATCATAACGATCGATTCAGTATTATCATCTTTTAAAAAAAGTTCTAGGCAGTCTATAAAGTTGGTTCCGTTTATTGGATCTCCACCGATTCCTATACAAGTAGACTGACCCATTCCATTGGCTGTAGTTTGAGCTACAGCTTCGTAAGTTAAAGTTCCAGATCTTGAAACAATACCAACTGTTCCTTTTTTGTGAATGTTTCCTGGCATAATTCCAATTTTACACTCATCGGGTGTTATAATTCCCGGGCAATTAGGGCCTATCAATCTTGAATTATTTTTTTTTAGTTGTTCTTTAACTTTTAACATGTCAAGTATTGGTATCCCTTCTGTAATACAAACTATTAATTCTATTTTAGCATTTATGGCTTCGAGGATCGCGCTTGCAGCAAATTTTGGAGGGACATATATCATTGATGCGGTTGCATCTGTCTTTTTTTTTGCTTCCTCAACTGTATCATAAACTGGAAGTCCTAAATGTTTTGTTCCTCCTTTTTTAGGAGTTACGCCACCAACAAGTTTAGTCCCGTATTTAATTGCTTGCTCCGAGTGAAAAGTTCCATGAGTTCCAGTAAAACCTTGACATAAAACTTTTGTATTTTTGTTTACTAGAATTGACATTATTCAATTACACTCACAATTTTTCTTGCTGCATCATTTAAATCAGATGCTGATAATATTTTTAAATTTGATTTATCTAAAATTTCTTTTCCTTTTTCAAAATTAGTACCTGCTAGTCTAACTACTAATGGGACTGATAAATTAATTTCTTTAGCCGCATCTACTACTCCTTGAGCAAGAACATCACATCTCATTATGCCTCCAAAAATATTTATTAATATTCCTTTCACATTTTTATCTGATAAAATAAGTTTAAACGCTGCAGAAACTTTTTCTTTTGATGCGCCACCACCAACATCTAAAAAATTTGCTGGTTCTTTTCCATGTAATTTTATTATATCCATTGTAGCCATAGCCAAACCTGCACCATTAACCATGCAACCAATTGAGCCATTAAGTTTTATATAAGCTAAATCATATTTACTTGCTTCTATCTCAGAAGGGTTCTCTTCGTTTAAATCTCTTAGTTTGGCAATTTCAGATCTTCTAAATATTGCATTATCATCAAAATTCATTTTTGCATCTAAACAGAGTAATTGTTTATTTTTCGTGATTATTAAAGGATTAATTTCGATTAAACTTGCGTCCTTCTCAATTAAAATTTTATAAAGAGCATTAATTAATTTATAAGCTTCTTTTTTTTGTTCATCGTTAAAATTAAAAGGTAAAATAATTTTTTCTATTTCGTTATCATCAATACTTTTTTTAAAATTAATTTTAACAGTATTTATTTTACTTGGTTGTTCAGAAGCAACTTTTTCTATGTCCATACCTCCTGCGGTACTACTAATAAATGCAATTTTAGAACTCTCTCTATCAATTAAACAAGATAAATAAAATTCTTTTAAAATTTCTGAAGCCTCCTCAATATAAAGTCTTTTAACTTCTTTGCCTTCTGGTCCAGTCTGATGAGTGATTAATACTTTTCCCATCATGTTTTTTGCTTCAGTTTCAAGTTCCGTTATATTTTTTACTAAAACGACGCCTCCTGCCTTACCTCTACCGCCAGCGTGAATTTGAGCTTTGACAACAAAAGATTTACTTTCTAATCGGGATATTTTTTCCTTTATTTCATCGATTGATTTGATAACAACTCCTTTAGAAACTGGAGCGCCGTATTCTTTAAGTATTTCTTTAGCTTGATGTTCGTGAATATTCATTTTAGTCTGCTATTACTACCATAAAATTTATATTAATCCATTATGAAAACAAAAATAATAGTTTTAACGCCTGTTTATAATGATTGGAAAAATTTAATCAAACTTTTAGCTAAAATTAACAATATATTTAAAATAAAAATAAAAACTAAATTTGACTTAGTCGTCATCAATGATTGCTCTACAGAAAGTTATAATTTTAAGAAATTAAGATTAAATAGGGTTAACAAATTAACGCTCATTAATTTAGATACAAATGTTGGTAGTCAAAGTGCTTTAGCTATAGGTATAAAGTATATTTCAAAAAAATATAAAGAAAAATATAATATCGTTATTATTGACTCTGATGGCCAAGACAATCCTCAGGGTATCTTAAAAATGTATAACTTAATCAAAAAAAATTCTAAAATTTCTATTGTTGTAAATAGAGGACAAAGAAAAGAGCCGCTGTGGTTTAGATTTTTTTATAGTTTCTATAGTGCAATTTTATTTATGTTTGTAGGGAAAAAAATTAGATTTGGGAATTTCAGTCTTATAAACTCCGCTCATGTTAAAAATATTAGTCAGGATAAAGATTTATGGAGTGCTTTTCCACCAACTGTTTCTAATAATACTGATAATATTTCTTATATAACTTTGGATAGAGAAAAAAGATTTTCAGGAAAATCTAAAATGAATTTTTTTGGATTGATTTTCCATGCTTTAAGAGTGTTTTCAGTTTTCAGATATAGAATTATTTTTTCTTCAATGATTTATTTATTTTTAAATTATGTTATTTTTTTCAAATCTAATAATTTAATAATATTTTTAATATTTTCTCTAATCCTGCTAACATTTAACTTGAGTAATCTTGTTGTGTATATCATTAATCGACTCAACTTTGTTATTAATTCAAAAAAAATCAGAGTAAAAATTTATTAATCACACGTATTTAATTTAATAGAATATATAATTTTATTATAATTTTCTTTTTTGAAACAATTTGTTTTTAAAAGATTTTCAAAATTAATGAAATTAAATTCTCCCGATCTACTTTCTACTACATAAATTATTTGTATGTTTTTTTCAGATATTTTTTTTAAAAACCTCTTATTATAATCATCTAAATATTTATGATTTTTGGAAGTAGGGAAAGTGTTATTTGGATAATACCATCTATTTGGTATGTTTAAATTTGCTCCAATAAATGATGAAAAAAACTGATAATGAGTAATCAACATTTTATTTAGTTTGTTGCTGTCAATTATGTCGATCGACTCTTTGATCAATTCTAATTCTTTATTTGGGTCTTTATTATAGTTTGGAGTGATCCATTTTAATTTGTTAAATCTATTATCTAAAATAGCCGCATCGATGCTTTTAGATAAGTCTACATTTTGAAGATCTATAAACTTTCTTTTTTCGTTATAAACTAGATGATATTTGAACGTCGAAAAAATTACAACACCGATTAAAAAAAGTTTGAACATATTGCTTTTCTTAAATTTTACTAATTGATCTAATTGAAGAATAAAAAAACCACATAAAATAGGAATTAATGAAAAAATAAAAGTTTGATTAGCTGTTATAAGCTGGTGAAAAATAAATCCAAGAGTGCAGAATATTATAAAAATATTTATCAAAATATTTTGATCAAATTTATAATTAGAAAAATTTTTTTTAATATAAAAAATTAACAAAAATAAATTTAGGAACAAAAAAAGAAAGATAAATTTAAAATGGCCTAAAGTACCTCTTAAGGTCAATTTATTTGCTAATTTAGCTGCCTCAAAGGCTTTATCATCACTTGTTATGCGTCCAAGACCAACATCGAGAGGAAATAAGATTATTTGTGTATAAAAGTCTTTGAAGGTTACCTTAGTAATTATGAAATATAAAAAAAGTAAAATTAAACAACTTACGGATCCAGTCAAGAATGTCTTTAAATATTTTTTTTTATTAAATAAGACAAAATATATAATTATAAAAATGATAAGAAATAAATTTATTATACCTGATGGTAGTTGCATGCACAAAAATGAAAAAAGCATTGTTAATGGTAAGAAAAACCAAAATATTTTTTGTTCTTTAAAAACTGCTAGATAAAAAATTAGGATGGAAATAGTGCTTATTATAAATGAGTGTTGATAGGGAAAAGGTGTTCCAATTATTGGATAGCATAGTATCGCTACAGAAATAGATAGAATAAAATTGTAAAATAAATTTTTATTAAATTGATTCAAAAAATAGAAAAAAAATAAGCTTATTATAACGTTAAATAAGGATGCATGAAAAACATAAGATCTCCAGCTGAGACCAAATATTTTGAAAAATAATGCCTGTATATAATCAATTAAAATGCCTGAAATTATCCAAAAATCTTTTATCGGATGTTGACCTTCTGTAATATAGTACCCAGTATCAAAGAAACTAAATGTATCAATTGGATATAAACCTTTATTTGCATAATAATAATTTATATAAAAAGCAAATAAAATTATAAAAAATTTGAAAACGAATTTTATTGGAGTATCTTTAATAATCATCTAGACTTTATTATCATGAATTTACTATTATCAAAATCACAATGTTGAAAATTAAAGACAAAATTAGATTCAAACACTCTGAAAATCTCATGAAACAAGAGGGTGATGTTCTTCGTTCAATTGATGATATTCAAAAAAATAAAAATTTATATGTATTATTAAAAGAAAGATTTGACTGGATGAATAATTTTATAAAAGAAGACTCAAAAGGTATAGAAGTAGGTGCTGCTGCTGGTTTTTCAAAAAAATTTATCAAATCAAAAAATTTCAAAATTAGTGATTTTTCAAATCATCCACATCTAGATTATAAAAATATTGACGCACAAAACACAGGATTTAAGGAGGAAGAATTTGAATTTGTTATTTCATCTAATATGATCCATCATCTTCCTTATCCATTAAAGTTTTTTAATGAAATGCATAGAATATTAAAAAAAGGAGGCAAATTAATCATTTTTGATGCTCACTGCTCAATTTTATTGCAACTAGTTTTAATTATAATGAGACACGAAGGTTTTGATTTTACTAAAAATGTTTGGGATCAAAAAAATCCCTCTACCGAAATTGATGATTTGTGGTCTGGTAATAGCGCTATACCATATCTGATATTTAACGAAAAAAAAAAATTTGAAGAAAAATTGGGCGAAAAATTTAATTTAGAGTATATAAAATTATGCGAGTGTTTAATTTTTTTAAATTCTGGAGGTGTAACATCAAAAACGTTTTACATACCATTAAATTTTTTCTTTTTAAAACTTGTAAAGTATTTTGATAAGTTTTTAACATATTTTTTTCCAAAAATCTTTGCTTTAGGTTATAAAATTGTTTTAGAAAAAAAATAATACTAGCCAAGAGCAGGGTCTATTTTTTTGGCAGATTCAAAAAGTAATTTTACAGACTCAACAGATTTTACAAAATTCTTTTTTTCTCCATTCTCTAAATTTAGTTCTATGATCTTTTCTACCCCTTCTTTACCTATTATAACTGGAACTCCAGCGTATATGGAATTAAATCCATACTCACCATTAAGGTATGCTGCGCAAGGTAATTGTTTCTTCAAATCTTTAAGATAACTTTCAGCCATTTCTACCCCGGACGCAGCAGGGGCATAAAATGCTGACCCTTTTTCCAAATATTTAACTATTTCAGCACCACCTTTTTTAGTGCGATTAACTATTTCTTCTAATCTCTCTTTAGAAATCCTACCTTTTTTTACAAGTTCTTCAATTTTGACACCATCAACTTCTGTAGAACCTAACATTGCAACCATACTGTCACCATGACCTCCTAACACAAAAGACTTTATTTTCTGAACCGGCACATTAAGTTCTTGAGATAAAAAGTAAATAAATCTTGATGAGTCTAAAATACCTGCCATACCTACTATTTTATTTTTTGGAAGGTTTGAGTATTTTTGCAATGCCATCACTATTACATCTAATGGATTAGTAATACAAATTACGAAAGCATTTGGTGAAGTACTTTTAATACCTTCAGCTACTTGCTTAATAATCTTTAAATTAATTCCAAGTAGATCGTCTCTTGTCATGCCTGGTTTTCTTGGCACTCCTGCCGTTACAATTATTACATCGGACTCTTTAGTGTCCTCATATTTATTAGTTCCAGACAATCTAATATTAAATTTATCTATTGGAGATGATTGTGCAATATCAAGGGCTTTTCCTTTTGCTATACCTGCAGCAACATCAAATAATACTACGTCTCCCAAACCTTTTAACGCAATTAAGTGAGCTAGAGTTCCACCAATTTGTCCTGCTCCAATTAATGTAATCTTTTTATTCATTCTTTATTTCATTGTTGGCATAATAAATTCTGGATCTGATCGCAAACCTGATGGCCACCTTGATGTAATAGTTTTTAGTTTAGTATAGAATCTAACTCCTTCAGGTCCATGCATATGTTGATCACCAAATAATGATCTTTTCCAACCACCAAAACTGTGGAAAGCCATTGGAACTGGAATTGGAATATTAATACCTACCATACCAATTTTAGCTCTACTTGAAAAAGTTCTTCCAGAATCGCCATCTCTTGTAAATATACTAACGCCGTTTCCATATTCATGGTCATTAACCAATTTTAATGCCTCGTCAAAATCTTTTACTCTAACAACTGATAGAACTGGCCCAAATATTTCCTCTTTATAAATTCTCATGTTAGGTTTTACATTATCAAATAAACATCCGCCAATGTAATAACCATCTTCGTATCCTTGAAGTTTTAAATTTCTACCATCTACGACGAGTTTTGCTCCCTCTTTCTCACCAATATCAACGTAATCTTTGACTTTAGCCAAATGTTCCTTAGTTACCAATGGTCCCATTTCAGATTTTTTATCCATACCTGGGCCAATCTTTAATGCCTCAACTTTTTTTACTAAATTACCTACCAGCTTATCACCTATATCTCCAACAGCTACTGCTACTGATTGTGCCATACACCTTTCACCAGCTGAACCGTAAGCTGCTCCCATTAGTCCATTAACTGCTTGATCTAAATCACAATCAGGCATGACTACACAGTGATTTTTTGCTCCTCCCAATGCTTGAACTCTTTTTTCATTTTTTGCACAATTTTCATAAATATATTTAGCAATAGGTGTAGATCCAACAAAACTCATAGCTACTACATCACTATTATTTATTAAAGCATCAACAGCTTCTTTGTCCCCATTTATAATATTCAAAACACCATCAGGTAAACCTGCTTCACTTAATAATTCTGCTAGTCTCATGGAACAAGAAGGATCTTTTTCTGATGGTTTTAAAACAAAAGTATTTCCACAAGCTATTGCCATTGGAAACATCCACATAGGAACCATTGCAGGAAAATTAAAAGGGGTAATTCCAGCACAAACACCAAGAGGCTGTCTAATAGACCAACTGTCTACGTTGGACCCAACATTTTCTGTGAACTCACCTTTAAGCATTTGTGGAATACCGCAAGCATATTCGACAACTTCTAAACCCCTGATTAGACTACCCCTTGCGTCTTCATAAACCTTGCCATGCTCAGAAACAATTATTTTTGTTAATTCATCTGAATTTTTCTCAATTAATTCTTTGAACTTGAACATAACTCTTGCTCTTTGCAATGGTGGTGTATTAGACCAGGTTGAAAAGGCTTTTTTGGCACTATCTACTGCTTTATTTGCATCATCAACATTTGCAAGCTTAACTTCTGAAGTCTGTTCACCAGTTGCTGGATTAAAAACTTTACCTTTTTTATTAGAGGCTCCTGAAAAAGATTTACCATTAATAAAGTGTTCGATTAAATTCATGTGTGTAACTGATTAAATAAGCTTTTAGCTTGTTGCAAGCATTTTTTTTATAGAGCCTATTGCTTTTGCTGGATTTAGACCTTTAGGACAAGAATTAGTGCAATTCATAATAGTGTGACACCTGTAAAGTTTAAGTTCATCAGCAACTTTTTTTAATCTTTCTTTTTTATCATTATCCCTGCTATCATTAATCCAACGATAAGCTTGCAATAACACCGCTGGTCCTAAATATTTGTCACCATTCCACCAGTAACTTGGGCATGATGTAGAGCAGCAAGCGCAAAGTATGCACTCATAATAACCATCAAGTTTTTCTCTATCTTTTTGTGACTGCTTAATTTCTTCTTTTTCTTTACCTGTTTGACCTACTTTTAACCAAGGCTGTATGGACTCATATTGTTTGTAAAGAGTGCTTAAATCACCAATGAGATCTTTAATCACTTTTAAATGAGGTAGTGGATAAATATTTAAATCTCCGTTGATATCTTCATGTGATTTAATGCATGCTAAATTGTTCACTCCATCTATATTCATCGCACATGATCCACAAACACCGTGTGCGCAAGATCTTCTAAATGTTAACGAAGGATCAATTTCATTTTTAATCTTAAAGAGAATATCCAATACCTTTGGACCACAATTATTCATATCTACTTCAAAAGTATCTATTCTAGGGTTTTTGTTGTCGGATGGATCCCATCTGTAAACATTGATTTTTCTTAAGTTTTTAGACTTAGTTTTATCTTTAAAATATTCACCTACTTCAATTTTTGAATTTTGAGGTAAAGTAAATTGCACCATTTAGTAAACTCTCTCTTTCGGAGGAAAATATTGAACATCGTTTGTGAGTGTTCTTGAGTGAACATCTCTGTATTTAATCTGAACTTTTTTTCCATCCTGCCAAGCTAAAGTATGTTTCATAAAATTCTTATCATCTCTTTTGCCGTAATCTTCTCGAGCATGAGCACCTCTACTCTCTTTTCTATTATATGCAGAGTCCATTGTTGTCAAAGCTTGTCTAGCTAAATTATCAAACTCTAAAGTTTCTACTAAATCTGTATTAAATAATAAGGATTTGTCTTTGACGGACACATCCTCTAGTCCTTCGTAAGGTTTTCTGATTTGATCAACACCTTCTTTTAAAGTCTTTTCAGTTCTAAAAACTGCACATTTTGATTGCATAGTTTTTTGCATTAATAATCTTAACTCTGAAGTTTTAGTTGAGCCATTTGAGTTTCTAAGTTTATCGAATCTATCTAGACACTTATCTGTTTCACTTTGTGAAACTTCTTCATGAGGCATATCTGGCGTAACTAGTTCTTTAGCTCTTTTTGCTGCAGCTCTTCCAAATACAACAAGATCAATTAGCGAATTAGAGCCTAGACGATTTGCGCCATGAACTGAAACACAAGCTGCTTCACCTATTGCCATTAAGCCCGGTACTGTCTTCTCTGAACCGTTTAAGGTAAGAACTTCAGCTCTATAATTAGTAGGTATGCCACCCATGTTATAGTGAACTGTTGGTACAACTGGAATAGGTTCTTTACTCACATCTACGTTTGCAAAAGTTTTTGCTGCCTCGGAAATACCTGGTAGTCTCTCATCTATTACAGACTGATCTAAATGATCTAAATGAAGATTAATATGATCTTTATCTTTACCCGCTCCTCTGCCTTCATTGATTTCCATTTCCATTGATCTGCTTACTACATCTCTTGAAGCTAAGTCTTTAGCGTTTGGTGCGTACCTCTCCATAAACCTTTCACCATTTCCATTTACTAAGAAACCTCCTTCACCCCTTACACCTTCAGTAATCAAACACCCTACACCATAAATACCTGTTGGATGGAATTGAACGAATTCCATATCTTGAAGGGGCAATCCTGATCTTAAAACCATTGCGTTACCATCCCCTGTGCAAGTGTGTGCTGAGGTTGCAGAGTAGTATACTTTGCCATAACCTCCTGTCGCAATTATAGTAATATGTGATCTAAACCTATGTATAGTTCCATCAGTTAAATTCCATGCAATTAAACCTTTGCACTCACCATTTTTCATTATTAAATCTAAAGCAAAATATTCGATAAAAAATTCCGTGTTATGTTTTAAGGCTTGCCCATAAAGTGTGTGCAAAATGGCATGGCCTGTCCTATCTGCAGCTGCACAAGTTCGTTGAACTATTCCATTACCATAATTTTTAGTCATTCCTCCGAAGGGTCTTTGATAAATCTTTCCATCATCTGTTCTGCTAAAAGGCACACCATATCTCTCCAATTCAACTACTGCTCTTGGTGCTTCTTTACATAAGTATTCAATTGCATCTTGATCTCCTAACCAATCTGAACCTTTGACAGTATCATACATATGCCATCTCCAGTCATCTTCACCCATGTTTCCAAGAGCAGCCGAAATTCCTCCCTGAGCAGCTGAAGTGTGACTTCTTGTAGGAAACACTTTTGATATACAAGCAGTCTTTAAACCACTTTCTGATAAACCAACTGCTGCCCTTAACCCTGATCCGCCAGCTCCTAGAACTACAACGTCGTATTCATGATCTATAATTTTATAAGCACTCATATTATAATTTTAAAATTCCAGTAATAGTCATTAGTGGTACTATTATAGCAAATATATTTAGTATTTTATTTGCGACATTTTTGATTTTATCATCTCTTATATAGTCTTCAAATATTTCACTTATTGTTAAAGCTAAATAAAAGTAAGCAATTACAACAAATACAGAGAATAATATTTGAGATGGTTGAGATGTAAAAAAATCTACAACTAATTGATAATCATTATCATAATTTTTAACTAAGCAGATGATAAACCAGATCATAAATGGAATTAGAAATAATGAACTTATTTTTGTAAATAACCATTTTTTTGTAGATTTATTCATTTAAATAAAATTTTTTCCCATCAAATAAAAAAAAATTGTCAGGACAAAAGAACCTATTAGAACTATTATCCCTGAGATTTTTGCTACTTTTAAATCAAAACCATATCCCACATCCCAAATTAAGTGTCTAATTTCATTTAATATATGGAAACTAAATGTCCAACATAAAAAGATAATCAAAAATTTTCCAATGGGAGAGCTCATAAATAATTTTGTAAGCTCATAATTATCTTCGCCTAATAATAGAGATAATATCCAAAAACAAATAAAAGAAATAGCAAAAAAATTTATTACTCCCACTATTCGATGAGATATAGAAAGTAAAGATGAAATATGTAATTTATAAATTTGTAAATGAGGACTAAGAGGATTTTTATTTTGTTCCATTTTTATATTATAAATTAAACTTTAAATTTTCCTAGTAAACATTCAGCGATTTGCACAGAGTTTAATGCAGCACCCTTTAACAAATTGTCAGAAACAACCCAGATATTTATAGCTCTTTTATTTGAATTATCTTTTCTAATCCTTGAAATAAAAGTTAAATTACTACCTTCTGCTTCAAGAGGAGTTACATAACCACCATCATTATGTTCGTCTACCACTTTACACCCTGGAGCATTAGCTAAAATTTTTTTAACTAATGCTAGATCATAATCTTTTTCAAACTCAATATTTACAGACTCTGAATGGGAAGTTTTAATCGGCACTCTTACACAAGTAGCACTTAATTTTATATTGTTGTCTAATATTTTTTTTGTTTCATTTTCCATTTTCCACTCCTCTTTTGTATAACCATCCTCAACAAAACTATCAATGTGGGGTATCAAATTAAATGCTATTTGTTTTGTAAAATTTTTAGAATTAATTTTTTTATCATCTAAATAATCTCTTGTTTGTGAAAATAATTCATCCAAAGGATCTTTGCCTGCTCCAGATACTGCTTGATAAGTTGAAACAATTACTCTCTTAATTGTAAATTTATCATGCAAAGGCTTTAGTGCCAACATTAGTTGTATAGTGGAACAGTTTGGGTTAGCAATAATATTTTTGTGTTTTTTTAAATCCTCTGCATTTACTTCAGCTACTACCAATGGAACGTCTTTGTCCATTCTAAAATATTTGGAGTTATCTATTACTATTGTTTTTTTTGATGCTTCAGGCACCCATTTTTCAGCAATTTCACTCCCAGCTGCAAAAATTGTTATTTCTGAATTTGAAAAATCATATTTTTCTAACTGTTCAATAACTATTTCTTTATTACGAAATTTAAGTTTTTTTCCTGCACTTTTTTTTGAAGCAACTAAATGTAAATTATTTATTTCAAGATCTGATTTTTCCAAAACTTCTATAATCTTTCTTCCCACGTTTCCAGTGGCACCAATGATTGCAAAATTCATAATTTCCTTATTTTATTTTAATTTTGATATTATTGCATCACCCATATCTGTTGTGGTGACCTCTTTTTTTCCCTTGGAAATAATATCTTTGGTCCTTAATCCATCATCTAGAACTTTTTGAACTGCTTCATCTAGTTTATCTGCTTCTTTTTCAAGATCTAAAGAGTATCTTAAAGCCATCGAAAGACTTAAGATTGTTGCAATTGGGTTAGCTATATTTTTCCCAGCAATATCAGGGGCGGAACCATGTACCGGTTCATATAAAGATCTAATTCTTCCATTTTTATCCTTTGCTCCTAAAGATGCAGAGGGTAATAATCCTAGAGATCCAGTCAACATTCCTGCTTCATCTGATAACATATCACCAAATAAGTTATCTGCTAATATAACGTCAAACTGTTTTGGATTTCTTAATAATTGCATAGCGCAGTTGTCAGCTAACATATGATCTAGTTCTATAGATTTATATTCTTTATCTTTAATTACTTGAACTTCTTCTCTCCACAAAACACCGGCTTCCATCACATTAGATTTTTCGCAGGAGGTAACTTTATTTTTTCTTTTTTTAGCCAAATCAAAAGCTACCCTTGCTATTCTATGTATTTCGTTAGTTGTATAGCTGTGTGTATTTATACCTTTCCTTTGGTTATTTTCAATAGGTTCAATACCTCTAGGCTCACCAAAATAAATTCCACCTGTTAGCTCCCTGACTATCATGATATCTAAACCAGAGACAATTTCTGGTTTTAAGGTTGAAGAATCTACCAATTGTTTAAAGCAAATTGCTGGCCTCAAGTTAGCAAACAATTTAAGCTCTTTCCTTAGTTTAAGGAGTGCTCTTTCAGGTTTTTTAGAAAATTCTAATTTGTCCCATTTAGGACCTCCACAAGCTCCAAGTATTACAGCGTCTGACTCCAAGGATTTATAAAAAACTTCGTCTGTAATAGGTATCTTGTTTATATCAATTGATGCACCACCAATTAATTCTTCCTCAAATGTAAAGTCAAGAGATTTTTTATCGTTAAACCAATCTAAAATTTTTTTTACTTCTCTAACTACCTCGGGACCTATTCCGTCACCAGGAAGCAGTAAGATTTTTCTTCCATTTTTTTTATTCATTACTAAAAATCCATGGTTTATTTAAGCTTAATTTTTTTTCAAATTCATCTATTTGTTTTATCTTATCCATAGATAGAGCTATGTCATCTAGTCCCTCTAATAAACATTTCTTTTTAAATTCATCTAAGTCAAATTTAATAGATTTATTTCCAAAAGATATTTCTTGCTTAGCTAGGTCAATATTTATTTCTTCTTGTCTAATTGAATACTCTGAAATTTCAGTCACATTTTCTTCAGAAGTTTTGATTGGTAATATGCCATTTTTAAAGCAGTTATTATAAAATATATCTGCAAAACTAGAGCTAATAACGCATTTGATTCCAAAATCAGACAGCGCCCAAGGGGCGTGCTCTCTGGATGAGCCACAACCAAAATTTTTACCTGCAATAAGTATTTTTGTATTGTTAAATGGTTCTTTGTTTAAAATAAAATCTTTTATTTTCTCACCTTTGTCATCGTATCTCATTTCATAAAAGAGACTTTTACCTAAACCAGTTCTTTTTATTGTTTTTAAAAATTGTTTAGGAATAATCATATCAGTATCAATGTTTTGAAGAGACAAATATGCTGGTATACTTTTTAAAGTAGTAAAATTTTTCATTATTGTATTTCTCTTACATCTGAAAGACGACCTTTGATGGCTGCAGCTACAGCCATTCCAGGACTTACGAGATGAGTTCTGCCACCTCTTCCCTGTCTACCTTCAAAGTTTCTGTTAGATGTAGACGCACATCTTTCTTTAGGTTTTAATTGATCTGGATTCATACCTAAACACATAGAACATCCAGGTTCTCTCCATTCAAAACCAGCGCTAATAAATATTTTATCTAATCCTTCCTTTTCAGCTTGAGCTTTTACCAAGCCCGATCCAGGAACAACCATCGCACTTACATTATTTGCAATTTTTTTGCCTTTAAGAAGTTCAGCAGCTAATCTAAGATCTTCTATTCTACCATTGGTGCAGCTGCCAATAAATATTTTATCAATTTTTATATCAGCAATTTTAGTATTAGCTTTTAAACCCATATATTCTAATGATCTTTTCATTGCCATCTTTCTATCTTCATTAGACTCTTTGTTTGGATCTGGAACAACTCCAGTAACGGGCGATACATCTTGAGGTGAAGTTCCCCACGTAACTAATGGTTCAATATCTTCGCCATTAATATTAACCTCATTATCAAATTTACAATCTTTGTCTGAATATAAAGATTTCCAATATATAACAGCTTTATCCCAATTTTTACCTTTTGGGGACATTGCTTTATCTTTTAAATAATCAAATGTCTTTTCATCTGGAGCGATAAGTCCTGCTCTAGCCCCAGCCTCAATTGTCATATTACATACTGTCATTCTTTCTTCCATGCTTAAATTCTTAATTACTTTACCAGCAAATTCTATAACATACCCTGTGCCTCCTGCGGTGCCGATTGTTCCAATGATCTTTAAAATAACATCTTTAGCTGTTACCCCTTTAGGCAGGGTTCCGTTTACATTTATTCTTAAGTTTTTTGATTTTTTCTGAATGAGCGTCTGAGTAGCAAGAACATGTTCCACTTCAGAGGTGCCGATACCAAAAGCTAAGGAACCAAATGCTCCATGAGTAGCTGTATGACTATCACCACATACTATTACTGTCCCTGGTTGGGTAAAACCTTGCTCTGGACCAATAATGTGAACAATACCTTGTCTTTTATCTGTAACATCAAAAAGTTTTACACCAAATTCTTTACAATTATTCCGTAATGTGTCGACCTGAATTTTTGACTCCTCATCATCAATACCTTTAGATCTATCTGTTGTAGGAACATTATGATCAGGAACTGCTAATGTAAGTTCTGGCTTTCTTACTTTTCTATTCTGCAATCTTAAACCTTCGAAAGCTTGAGGGCTTGTAACTTCATGAATAAGATGTCTGTCAACATATATTAATGATGTTCCATCAGTTTGTCTATTTACAAGATGGTCATCCCATATTTTATCATATAGTGTTTTTGACATTTAAAATAATATTATTTTTTATCTGTAGTTTGTAAATCAGTTTTATTTTGATCAGCAGAGGTATCTTTTTTTTCCTCGTTTTTAACGCTTTCTTTATTTACTGATTCTTCACTTTTTAAAGATTTAGACATTGTTACTGAAATGTCTACACCGATCTTTTTTTTAATCTTTTCAGCTATTCTGGCGGATTTACCTTTTTTATCTCTTAAGTAATAAAGTTTTGCTCTTCTTACTTTTCCTGACCTTATTACTTTTATTGAGTCAACATTTGGACTGTACAAAGCAAAAGTTCTTTCTACACCTTCTCCAAAAGAAATTTTTCTGACGGTAAATGAGGAATTTAAATCCCTATTTTTTTTAGCAATGCACACCCCTTCAAAATATTGTATTCTCTCTCTTTTTCCCTCTACAATTTTTACTCCGACTTTAATTGTATCACCTGAAGAAAATTCAGTTATTTTTTTATCTGCAACAATTTTTTTTATTGCTTCCTTATTTATATCTTCAATGTTTTTCATTTTTTATCTAAATATTTTTTCCAAAGATCAGGTCTCTGGCGACGAGTTATAGCCTCTGATTGAGATAAACGCCAGTCTTTAATTTTAGCATGATCACCAGATAAAAGCACCTCGGGAGGGCTTTTTCCCTCCCAATTTTTGGGTTTTGTAAATTGAGGATACTCCAATAAATCATTTTCAAATGTTTCATCTTGAGTTGAGCTTCGATTTCCCAATACTCCAGGTATTAATCTTATAACTGAGTCAACTAATACAAATGATGCCGTTTCCCCTCCAGAGAGAACAAAATCTCCAATACTATATTCTTCTATATTTCTTGAGTCCAAAAGTCTTTGATCAATACCTTCGAAATGACCACATAATAAATTTATTTTTTTTTCTTTACTAAATTTCTTTGCAATTTTTTGATCAAATTTTTTTCCTTTAGGTGATAAATAAATTATTTTATCATTATTTTTTAAGTTTTTATCTAAGGCTAATGCAGTAACATCAGGTCTTAACAGCATGCCACAACCACCACCGAAGGGAGCATCGTCTACCGATCTATATTTATCAACTGCATAGTCACGAATATTAATAACTTTTAAATTCCATAACTTTTTTTCTAGAGCCCTTTTATAAATACCTATATTAAATGGCCCAGGATATAAGTC
>CABYYE010000010.1 GCA_902523095.1 uncultured Pelagibacteraceae bacterium
TTCGCATAATTATAAAAGACTAAACATCTTATATTCAAATATACATGAACATAATAGAGATAATTTTAATAGATTAGTCTATAATTGGTGCTTAGAAAATAATGTCGATTTTATATGGTCATTACATGTTGAAGAAAGTAATTCTGTTGAAGAGCCAATTTATGAAAAGTTGTTTTTAAATAAAAGCGTAAATTATGCTTGTTGGGCTGAAGATAATGAAAAATTCACTCACCTTGAAAAAGGTTTACATAACTGTCAAGGATCTGATAGTGACCTAGATAGTATAATTGTTCAAGATGAGTAAACTTTCTCTTAAATTAAATTATTGTCCTGGAGCTTTGTATGATATTTTCGCCGCTTTTGTAGTTGCTTTTGTAAAATCTATAGCTTCTAAAGCAGTTAAATTTTTTACAGCACCAGTTGACTCTACCACTAATTTGATTGCGGCAAAGTCATCAAAGCTTGGAACTTCATTTACAACTATAAAATCGTAAGAGCCTCTAACAATATCCATTGAGTGCATCTTTCCGCCCATCGCTTGAGTAAGCTTTTCTACAACTGCTTTTCTGTCACTAGTTGGATCTTTTAAAAAACCTTGAAAAGCCTTTTCAGTATAGTTGCCCATTATATACATTTTAACCATCTTGTTTCTCCTTCCTATTTTTCAATTATAACTGTTCCAGAGTGAGGATCAGTAACTCCTAACTCCGAAGACAATTCTTCTAAAGTGTGCCGAAGTGAGTCCAAAAATTGAATCATTTTTGGTCTTGCTTTAGCAATATCATCTTCAGAATTCCATTCGCCAATCATAAAAAATTCGTTAGGCTTCGTTTCAACATACTTTGCTGAAATCTGCCCATCGAACTTTGGCATCTCATCTATTTTTTTTAAATATTCTTCTCTATTAGATGATTTAACTTTGCATCTAACAATGTTCATAAACTTTGCCATATATCTCCTTAAACGTAAATTGTATCGGCTAAACCATAACAAAGAAGAGCGCTGATAATAACAAGAACGATTGGAGCATATATTCCATCGTTTCTTGTTTTTTTAGTTAAACCTGTCTTATCAATTTTTAACGTATAAAAATTTACAGCTAATATTGAAACATTAATTATAAAAACTAAATTAAAGAATGCCCAAGTAGCCTCCAAACCGCCCGATCTTATAAAAGCAATATAAATTGCCATTAGAACAATTGCGATCATGAATGAACCTGCAAATCTTGTAATTAAAGTAGCGGTTTTATCAACTCCTCTACCCTTTAGAAATTTTTTAGTATCAAAGACTAATTGGTAAGCGTAACTTCCAACTATAATGAAATGAGCAAAGTAGATTATTAAATAAAAAGCGTTTCCAAATTTATCGATCATAAGTATCCTATGCGTTATAGTCCATGATTTGATCTGTGCACTCAACAAACTTATGTGGAGTAAAAAAATCATTCATTTGACCTAATTGATTTATAATTGATTGCTCATCTTTTCCCTTCCACCAGCAAAACATTTCCATTGTATCGCCCGGTGTATTCCAAGTCATTTGACAAGCAGCATTGTCACTTTTCATACTCTTTATAATATCTTCCATCTTCATAGAAGCGACTGTATCAGTAAATTTTTTTTTCATTTCAACAGACTTAAAAGTGTGAGTTACCATATAATTTTTCATATTTTCTCCTTTTTGTTATCCTTTATATTGTTCCAAAAGGTCTTCACCCATTGGCGTTGTAACTGACTTCTCTAAGACTACTCCAGCTGCTGCTCTCTCTTTATGAAGTTCCTCATCAGCCTTAAAAGCTTTAAGACCATCCATTGTATCAAATCTTATAATGGTAGTGATTTTTGAGTCATTATCTTTTTCTGTTCCAGCATAAAGAAATGTCATACCATATTTTTTAATCTTTTCTGCATTGCTGTGAACCATCGTTTTCCATTTTGCAAAAGTAGCGATTGGTCCTTCTATTTTTACTATCATTATACTCCTTTAATTATTATTCCATTAGCTACTGAGTTTGCTAATCGAATTGGTTTAACAGGTTTATATTCCTCAGAATTATACCACTCCAATGCCTTTTCATAAGTTGGGAATTTAATTACGACAGTTCTTTGATGCTTCCATTCGCCATCGATAACTTTAAATTCTCCGTTTCTTACTAGATATTCTCCTCCAAATTTTTCTACAGTTGGTTTTACTTTACCAGCATATTCTTTATAAGCCTCAGGATTTTTAACATCTATATTAGCGATAACGTATCCGCTCATATTAACCCGCGTAAATAGTTCTTGATAATTTTTCTATTTCTTCTTTAGAACCAGGTATTAGTTTATAGATAAATTTATTACATTTATCATTCATTCCTTTATTAAATGGTTTGCCATAAACTTTATCTACATGCTCATTCATACCTTTATTCATCTCATCGTCACTAACTTTTTCCTTTTGAAGAAAAGATCTTAAAACTTTAACTGAAGCTAAAGCCATTTCCATATCTGTAACCTCAATTGTGTCAGCAGGTAAAACAGCCGTAGCACTATAATGTCCAAGACATTTTATAGTTTCTTCTTTTTGTTTCTTTGTTATATGTCCGCCTGCATAAGCTAAGCCAAAATATAAAAAAACCGTAAAAATTAAAAAATATTTTTTCATAATCACATTATTTTCGCAAATTATGAGTTATTTTAATTGTGTTAAAAACAGATTGCAGGTATGCATAATGTCTACAACCCTGAGGTTAAAAGTAAATGAAAATCATTGATTGCACATCATTTTACAATGAGCATATGATGTATGAAGTAAGGTTAAATGTATTAAAAGATAAAGTTGATCAATTTGTTGTTACTGAGTCAACCTATTCTCACAGCGGTAAAAAGAAAAATTTAAATTTTAATATAAATAATTACCCTAAGTTTAAAGATAAAATAAACTATATTGTTATTGATAAAGAGCCGAATGGAATTATTGCAGAAAATGGAGATCCTTTGGCACAGAGACTTAATAGCTTAAAAAGAGTTGCATTGTCTTACGACGCCTGTTTTGAAGCGATAAAAAATTATAGTGATGATGATTTTATAATGCTTAGTGACAATGATGAAATTCCCAATTTAAACTCCGAGCAATTTAAAAAAAGTAAAAATAAAATAATATTATTTAAGCAATTATTTTTTTATTATAAGTTTAACCTCCTTTACGATCAGATGTCGTGGATTGGAACAAAGGGATGTAAAAAAAAGGATTTGTTGTCTATATCGTGGTTAAGAGAAATAAAATGGAAGAAATATCCATTCTGGAGATTAGATACGTATTTTTCCAAAACTAAACATATTAATTTAGATATTATAGATGATGGTGGTTGGCATTTTACAAATTTAAAAACACCTGAAGATATGTATGATAAATTTATGAATTTTGGGCATCATAATGAGTTCAGAATGAGTGGTTTAACAATTAACGATATTAGAAATAAAATAAAAAATAGAGAGCTATTTTATAATCATTTTAAAGATACTACCTCAAAAAACAAATGGGAAAGTAGTCATAAACTTAAAAAAACTGATTTGAGTTTATTGCCTAAATTTTTAAGAGAAAACTCTAATAAATATAAAGAGTGGTTTGACGCTTAAGGTATAAGTATTATCTTTGGTGCAATACAAGTTCCATTATGTATTTCTCTAAAAGCCTCTGACCCTTTTTTTAAATCTCTATACTCAATCCAACCAAGATCACCTAACTTATTTTCTTTTAAAATTTCTAGACTGTTGTTAAAGTCTTGATTTGTATAGCAATAAGTTCCAACTAAAGTCACTTCTTGAATTGTAAGTTTTTTAAAGTTAAACGTTCCCGAGGGATGAGTTAAACCTATATGCACTATAGTGCCTCCTGGTGCTACTGAATTAATCGCCTGATGGCGAGTGATTTCCAATCCCACAGACTCTAATACTAAATCAAAATGATTTTCTCTTATAGATTTGTCATCTGGTGCAACAAAGCTTGCTTTTAGATATTTTCTACATTCATCTAATCTTTTTTTATTAGGATCAGACATGATTATATTGCTAGAATTTTTTTCTTTATTAAGCACTAGACCACAAAGCAAACCTATAGCTCCCGCACCTTGAATTAAGATCTTACACTCTGATAAAGGTTTTTTTAAATTTGCCTCGGCTAATAAAACAGCATGTAAAGCAACAGCAGTGGGTTCAGCCAATGCTGCTTTTTTCATGTTTAGACCCTTTGGTACCTCAAAAATATTTTGCTCTGGAACTGAAACTAATTCTGCTAAACCACCATCTCTTTTTGTAGGAGTGCTCATTCCAATCATTGTTCTTTGTGGGCAAAGATGCTCTCTTTTGTTTTTGCAATAATCACACTTCTTACAACTAATAAGTGGATTGATTACAACTTCTTTATCTTTAAATTTCCCATCTAAAGTTGTTCCGCTGAACTCATGGCCTAAAATAAGTGGAGGAATTCTTCTTTCATCTTTGCCGTGATAGGCGTGCATATCTGAACCACAAATACCTGATGCATGAACTTTTACAAGTGCCTCGCCAGGTTTTTTAGTGGGATCTTTTTCTTCTCTATAAACTATTTTCTCTGTGCCAGTATAAACTAAAGCATGCATTACTTCATATAACCGTATTTTTTGAGTCTCACATCTCCTGTTCTAGCGTGAGCCTCCATACCTTCGTATCTTGAAATTCTGGCTGCTGCAGCTCCTACTAATTCTGTAGACTCTTTAGTCATTCTTTGGAAGCTTAAAGTTTTAATGAACTTACCGACAAATAAACCACCTGTGTATCGACCAGCTCCTTTAGTAGGTAAAATATGATTAGTTCCTGAGCATTTATCTCCATAAGCGACTGTTGTCTCTTCTCCAATAAATAATGAACCGTAATTTTTTAATCTTTTATGAAACCATTCTAAATTTTTTGTATGAACTTCTAAGTGTTCTGGCGCATACTCATCGCTAATTTTGCACATTTCTTCGTCAGTATCACAGAGAACAACTTCTCCATAATCTCTCCATGCTGCTTCAGCGCTTGTTCTTGGAAGTTCTGGTAAATCTGCAATTAATTCTGGGATTCTTTTGATAACTTTATCAGCAAGTTCTTTGCTAGTAGTAAAAAGCCAAGCTGGTGAGTTATAACCGTGTTCAGCTTGACCAACTAAGTCTACCGCTACAATTTCTGGATCTGCAGTTTCATCTGCAATAATTCCTATCTCTGTAGGACCAGCAAATAAATCAATCCCGATCTTTCCAAATAAAATTCTTTTTGCTTCAGCAACAAACTGGTTGCCGGGTCCAACAATTATATCTGCAGGAGCATTTTTAAATAATCCATTAGTCATCGCTGCAATGGCAGGAACTCCTCCTAAATTCATTATAACATCTGCACCACATAAGTTTGCAGTATAAATTATTGCTGGATGCGCTCCTACTCCAGCTTTTGGAGGGCTACAAGCTATAATATTTTTTACTCCAGCTACTTTAGCGGTTGTTACACTCATAACTGCAGACGCAATATGAGCATATCTGCCACCTGGAATATAGCAACCAGCTGTATTTACTGGTACTAATTTTTGTCCTGCGTATAAACCCTTTGATAATTCAACTTCAAAATCTTGACCATAATTTTTTAATTGAGCCTCAGCAAACTTTCTAACTCTATCATAAGAAAATTTGACGTCATCTTTCGTTTTTTGATCTAAAGACTTTTTAATTTCCTCAATTCTCTCCTTTGTAACAACTATATCACCATCATATTTATCGAATTTTTTTGTGAGATCGACACATCCTTGCTCTTTTGACTTTTCTAAATCATTTAGCAACCCCTGAACTATTTCAGCTGTTTTTGTATCATCTGAAGAAGATGTTTTAGGTGACTTTTTTAAATATTTAATTGCCATATAATAGTGTCGGTAACCACAAAGCAATCTGTGGAAACAGTACTATTAATACTAATCCAAAAATTTGCAAGACCATAAATTGCATCATTCCAAAATAAATATCTTTTAGGTCCCATTCAGGCACGACACCTTTTAAGAAATACGCAGAAAGTGCTACCGGTGGAGACAGCCAGGCGGTCTGAAGGTTAACAGCTACTAATATTGCAAACCAAGTTAAATTAAATCCTAAAGCCTCTACTAATGGTAAAATAATTGGAATAATAATCATCACAATTGGTACCCACTCTAAAGGCCAGCCTAGTAAAAAAATCATAACCATTATCATTGCTAAAATTAAATATTTATTCATTTCTAAACCAAGTAAAAATTCAGTTAATAATGTTGGTGTTCCTAATCTTGCAAATACTGCTCCAAAAAAATTAGAGGCTGCAACTAAAACCATTATCAAAGCAGTAATTTCTAAAGTTTTAACTAACGCTTCTTGTAATTTTGATAATGTTAATTTTTTATATGCTAATGACAAAAGAAGTGCGCCCATTGCTCCACAACCTGCTGCTTCTGTAGGAGTAGCAAAACCAAATAAAATACTTCCAAGTGCAGCGAAAACTAAAGCAGCTGGCGGGACTAATCCTAAAAAGAATTCAATCCAAACTTTAGTCATACTTGTGGCTCTCATATCTTCGGGTAAAGGTGGCCCAAGTTTTGGGTTCAGCATACATCTGACTGTTGTATAAGCTGCGTACAATGTAGCTAATAATATTCCAGGAAATATAGCTGCAGCAAATAAATCAATTACAGGAATTTCCATTATCGGCCCCATTACTACAAGCATAATACTTGGTGGAATTAAAATACCTAAAGTTCCTCCTGCAGTAATTGTTCCTGCGGCTAACCTTACGTCGTAACCTGACCTGTTCATTGATTTAGCAGCCATAATTCCTAATATAGTTACAGAGGCTCCTACAATCCCCGTTGCTGCTGCAAATATTACTGACACAAATAAAACAGCGTAATAAAGTGATCCTCTAACTCTTGCTAACATTAATTGGAAAGCAGAAAAAAGTCTTTCCATTAAGCCAGCTTGTTCCATCATTATTCCCATAAAAACAAAGAGCGGGACGGCGGCGAGAGTTTGTTCGGTCATGACCATAGAAAACTGTAAGGTCATTAAATAAAAGACAAGTTTTCCAAATCCTAAATATCCAAACACGAATCCTAAAAATATCAATGTAAATGAAATAGGAAATCCAACAAATATTGCAAAAAGCATTACTCCTACAAGAATAAAACCAAGAACCGCCGGATCTATTAATTCAGCAATCATTTACTTTCTCCTGGCCATTCACCTTTTTTTGCTGCCCAATAACTTTTTAACAATTCTGAAATACCTTGAATTAGAAGAAATATAATTCCAACAAGTAAACATGTTTTTATTGGCCACATATATGGCATCCATGTTGTATCCATCCCTCTTTCTCCTCTTTGTATTGATTCACCGACATAACCAATTGTCATATAAAGAAAGACTAGTAAGCCTGGAAAATAAAATAAAATATATAACCAAAAATCCACCAGTCCTTGATTTTTAGTTTTAAAATTTCGATATAAAAAGTCTGCTCTAATGTGAACACCTTTGGAAAGAGCATAACCCGCTCCTAACATAAATAATGCTCCATATAAAAATCTGCTAATGTCGTAAGCCCATATTGTAGGCGCCAAGAATAATTTTCTCATAATAACTTCATAAGTCATAGCAAAAATTAAAGGCATCAAAATCCAACAAACAACGCTACCCACTCTCTTACTAAATTTATCTATTGATGTAATAGTTTTTGCCATCCACAACGGCATGTCATCAGGCATTTTGCCTGAACCCCCACGCCTTTCGGCAATCATTTCATCTGATTTATCTAACTTTGTTCTTAAAGTCATTTGCTCCTTTTTTTATTTAAAAAAATAAAGCGGATCAATTAAATGATCCGCTTTATTATAATCTTTACTTAATGACTATTTTAATGTCGCTGCGTGAGCCATTCCTAGCTTAGCATTTGACATTTGAGCACCACTCCAGAATGGAACAGCAATATCAGCAAATTCTTTCATTGATTTATAAACTTTAGCGAAGAATTTGTTGTCCGCTGCGTTTTTGTTCAATGTTTTCTTTGCTGCTGCCATATATTCTGTGAAATAGTCTGTTGGAGTGTCTTCTAAAATTACTCCGTGCTTCGTAGTTAACTCTCTTAAAGCTTTTCCATTTTCATAGATTCTGTAGCTTAAAGATTTAGCTAATGAAGCGTTTGCAGCTACTTCAAGAGATTTTTTCTCATGAGCAGTCATTTTTTTGTAAGTTTTTCCAGTTATATAAAAGTCAGCATTTACTACTACTTGGTGTAAACCTTGTAGGTAATAGTGTTTTAATACTTTTTGGAAACCAAATGTTAAATCTGGTTTTGGACAACACCATTCTGCTGCATCGATAGTACCTGCTTGTAATGCTGGAAGAATATCTCCACCACCCATTGCTACAGATGCAATACCGATATCTTTATATGTTTGACCAGGAATTCCTGGAGGTGTTCTGAATTTATATTTTCTAAAATCAGCCATGTCTTTAATTGGTTTTGGAAACCAACCTAAAGCTTCTGGTCCAACTGGTTGAAGCATAAATCCTTTAATGTCTCTACCCATTTCTTTCCAAAGTTGGTCGTATAATTCTTTACCACCACCGTATTGGAACCAAGATAAAAACGCTAAGTTATCTATACCCACTCCACCACCTGCTACTGGCGAACCAAATAACATGGCAGCTGGATGATCGCCTGACCAATAGTGTGTCCAAGCAAATCCACAGTCGATTAATCCTTTGTCAACTGCATCTAATGTTTCTTTTACACCTACAACAGCACCTGCTGGTAAAATTTCAAATTTCAAAGAACCATCAGTTAATTCTGTTACAGTGTCAGTAAAGTCCTTTAACATCTTCACTTCATCAGCTTTAGTGTTAAGAACGGTCTGACATTTTAATGTTTTAGCGTTAGCTGTAGTCATTGAAAAACCAACAAATACTGCCAAACTTAAAACAACAGTTAATAATTTTTTCATTATTCCCCCGTTTGATTATTAATAATTCCGGAATTTAACCTCTTTAGAAATTTAGAGTCAAACACTAGTATTAAAACCTTGGGTTGAATTTCACACATTGGCAATTAACGATTTTCCTCCTATAAGTATTAATATCATGGAAGAATTTGATTATATCATTGTTGGAGCTGGGTCTGCCGGGTGTGTTTTAGCAAACCGTCTGACTGCTAAGGAAAAGAACAAAGTTTTATTGCTTGAAGCAGGTGGCAAGGACACATACCCATGGATACACATTCCTGTAGGTTATTACAAAACAATGCACAATCCAAAAGTTGATTGGTGTTTTCATACTGAAAAAGACGAAACAATGGCGAATAGATCAATACGTTATCCAAGAGGGAAAACACTCGGCGGTAGTTCTTCTATAAATGGTTTGTTGTGGATTAGGGGACAAAGTAATGATTATGATAATTGGAGACAACAAGGTAATGCTGGCTGGGGTTGGGATGATGTTCTTCCATATTTTCTAAAATCAGAAAATAATGAGTTAGGAAAAAGTGAATTTCATAATGATAATGGGCCTATAACGGTGACTAATAAAAAAATTAATTTGAAAATGTTAGAGGAATTTCAAAAAGCAGCGGAGGAATATGGCATTCCTAGAACTAATGATTTTAATACTGGAGATAATTTTGGAGTTGGATATTTTCAATTTACTACAAGTCGTCAAAAATTATTAAAATTACGATGTAGTGCTGCTAAAGGATATTTAAACCCTATAAAAAAAAGAACAAATTTAAAGATAATAGTCAATGCCCATGTTCAAAAAATTAATTTTTTGGGTAAAAAAGCCATAAGTGTAAATTTTTACAACAACGGAAAATTAACAACTATAAAAGCAAATAAAGAAATATTACTTTCAGCTGGATCTATTGGTTCGCCTCATATTTTACAAGTATCTGGTGTTGGAGATTCAAAAAAATTAAAATCTCACGGGATATCAATTGTCCATGAATTGATAGGAGTCGGAAAAAATTTACAAGACCATCTGATGTTTAGACCAGTTTATAAAGTAAAAAGATTAAAATCTCTTAATGGGAAAATTAATAGTTTATTTGGAAATTTACTAATTGGATTAGAATATATATTTAATCAAAGTGGACCAATGACAATGGGTGCTAGCCAAGTTTGTGGTTTTCTAAAAAGTGATCCGTCGAAAGCTACTCCTAATTTACAGTTTCATGTCCAACCAATTAGTACAGATATTTTAGGCGCTACTAAAATGCATGACTTTGATGGTATCACTCCGACTATTGCAAACATAAGACCTACTAGTAGAGGTGAAATAAATATAAAAAGTAACGACAGCAGAGATGATCCTATGATCAAAATGAACTATTTATCAACTCAAGAAGACAGAGACGTTGCAGCAAAAGGTTTAAAAATTGTAAGAAGAATAATGCTAGAAACAGATGTATTTAAAAAATATGAGCCAGAGGAATATAGGCCAGGTATACATATAACTGATGATGAAGAATTAGTTCAAGCCGGCAGTAAACATACTCAAACAATCTTTCATCCAGTAGGGACATGTAAAATGGGAACTGGAGACGACTCAGTTGTGGATGAAAAACTCAAAGTTAGAGGGTTAGAAAATTTAAGAGTTGTTGATGCATCAATAATGCCCAATATCACCTCTGGCAATACTAATGCTCCAACTATAATGATTGCTGAAAAGGCATCAGACATGATATTGAGTCAATAAACATGTCAGAACAAATAATTGTATTTTTACAAATAATTTTTATAGACCTCATTTTAGCTGGAGATAACGCAATCATAATAGGAATGGTTGCCTCAAAATTTCCATCTGATCAAAGAAAGAAAGTAATTTTTTGGGGTATTGGTGGTGCAGTTATTTTAAGAATTATTTTAACCTTATTTACAGCTTATTTATTACAAATTACCGGATTAAGATTAATTGGAGGACTGCTTTTACTATATATAATTTATAAGCTTTATGTAGATGTAATCAAAAATACAGGTAAAGATGAAAAAGATATTAAAGTTGATAACTCTAATTTACTAAAAGCAATTTGGACAGTTCTTCTTGCAGATTTTACTATGAGCTTAGACAATGTTTTAGGAGTGGCTGGAGCAGCAGGTAATCACTATCACCTTTTAGTATTTGGATTGATTTTATCTATTGTTTTAATGGCCGTGGCAGCCAATCTAATTTCTCGATGGATTAAGGAGTATAAGTGGATTGCTTGGGTTGGTTTATTGGCTATATTAATAGTAGCTTTGGATTTAATATATACTGATATTAAAACTATTATATAGATATGTATTTAAAAAAATATAATTTAAAGAATAAAGTTGCAGTAATAACGGGTGCCGGAAAAGGGTTGGGTAAAGCTTGTGCGGTAGCCTTAGCAGAAGCAGGTTCTAATATTGTTATAATAAGCAGAACGCAAAAAGATTTAAATCAAGTATCTAAAATAATTAAAAAATTTAAAGTAAAATGCAATAGTTATGTTTGTGATCTTACAAATTATAATCAAATGAAATTGATTATCGACAAAATACCTAAAATAGATATTTTGGTAAATAACGCAGGCACAAACTTTCCTGAACATTTTACAGAAGTTAAAAGATCAAACTTAGAATACATGGTCAAAATAAATAATATTGCAGCATTTAATTTTGCGCAACTTTGTACATTAAAGATGCTTAAGGCAAAAAATAGAAAAAAAATTGGTGGTGCTATTATAAATATGTCTTCTCAAATGGGTCATGTGGGAGGACCAATTAGAAGTGTTTATAATATGAATAAACATGGTTTGGAGGGACTTACTAAAGGTATGGCAATTGATTTGGCAAAGTATAATATTAGGGTTAACTCTGTTTGTCCTACTTTTGTAATTACACCCATGACCTCTAAATTTTTAAAAGATAAAAGATTTAAAAAGGAAACTCTTAATAATATTCCTCTAGGAAGATTTGCAGAAATGTCAGAAATTGCCTCAGCAGTAGTATTTCTCGCGTCAGATGCGGCTTCAATGATAACGGGTACGTCATTATTAGTTGATGGTGGATGGACAGCAAAATAATAAAATTATTACTGATATTTTTTTTCATTTTTTCAAATGCATTAAGTGCTGAATTTAATGGTAAATTTGAACAAGGATCATTTATTTTAGGAAGGACAGAACCAAACTCTAAAGTAACTGTTGATGATAAAAAGATAAAGGTTACTAAAGATGGTTTTTTCGTTTTTGGCTTGGGTAGAGACAGAAAAAATAATGTTGTAATTGAAATTTCAAAAAATAAAAATAAAAAAATTATTGAAAAGAAAGTATTTAAAAGAAAATATAAGATACAAAAAATTGATGGTTTGCCTGAAAAAAAAGTCACACCCCCAAAAGAAGTTTATGAGCGAATAAAAAAAGAAAATAGTTTAATTGGAGAAGCAAGATCTATAGAGAGTAATTTACCTTTTTTTAAAAAAAATTTTATTAAACCCTTAGATAAAGCGATCGTAACCGGAGTCTATGGGAGTCAAAGAATATTAAATGGAAAACCTAAATGGCCACACTACGGAATAGATTTTGCAGCAAAAGAAGGAACCGAAATAAAGGCGATGTTAGATGGAACTGCAACAATGGTAGAGCATGATTTGTTTTATACTGGGGGTACTTTAATTTTCGACCATGGACACGGAATTTCTACTTTGTATATGCACATGAAAGATATTTATGTAAAAAAGGGACAAAATGTGAAACAGGGGGAGATAATTGGAACTGTTGGATCTACAGGTAGATCAACTGGGCCTCATTTGGATATTAGATTGAACTGGTTTAATGTTAGATTAGACCCCGCAACAGTTTTAGATTTAAATTAATCTAATTCAAACTTATTTTTATAATCTATAAGTAGTGATTTATCTTGATCTTCTTTGAACAATATAAAGTCCTCAATAACTAAAATATCCAAATTTGTTCCCATGAAACAATTAAATGCATCTTTAATAGAACAAACAATAGGCTCGCCTCTTACATTAAAAGAGGTATTAACCAATACAGGACAATCTGTAATTTTTTCAAATTCTTTTAATAAATCGTAGTATTTAGGATTAGTATCTTTGTGTACAGTTTGAATTCTAGCAGAATAATCCACATGAGTAACAGCAGGCAAAGAGGATCGTTTTACGTTCAATTTTTCAATACCAAAAAGTTTTTTATCAGTTTCACTCATTTTCATTTGTTTTGATTTTTTTATTTCAGCAACCAAAAGCATATATGGGCTATCTTGATTTAATTCAAACCATTCATTAACCTTCTCTCTTATAACCGATGGTGCAAAAGGTCTAAAACTCTCTCTAAATTTAATCTTAAGATTTAATTCTTTTTGCATCTTTTCAGATCGTGGGTCAGCAAGAATAGATCTTCCACCTAATGCTCTTGGGCCAAATTCCATCCTTCCTTGAAACCATCCTATAATTTTGTTATTTGATAATTCTTTAGCAACAATTGAAATTATATCTTTAGAACTTTTTTTTTCAAAATTTGCATTTGAACTATTTAATTCCTTCTCAATAGAATATTCATCAAATTTTGGTCCTAGATAACTTCCCTGCATCTGATCTTTAAAAATCATTCTTGGTTTATTTAATTCTTGATACCAATAGGCTAATGCTGCTCCAAGTGATCCTCCAGCATCGCCTGCAGCTGGTTGTATCCAGACATTATCAAATATTTTGTGCTTTAAAATTTTACCATTTGCAACACAATTAAGAGCGACACCACCAGCTAAACATAAGTTTTTTATCTTATATTCTGCAACCAAATTTTTGGAAATTCTGACAATTATTTCTTCAGTAACTGCTTGAATTGATGATGCAATATCCATATGAAACTGAGTCAACAAATCTCTCGAATTTCTTACTGGGTGTTTAAATAAATCTGAGAAATATTTATTTGTCATAGTAAGCCCAGTTGTGTAGTTAAAATATTTCATATTTAGTCTAAATGACCCGTCTTCTTTTAAATCTAGCAAGTTGTTCATTATTATTTCTTTATATTTTGGTTCTCCGTAGGGTGCTAAACCCATTAATTTGTATTCACCACTATTAACTTTAAATCCTGTATAATAAGTAAATGCAGAGTAAAGCAAACCCAAAGAGTGAGGAAAATGTATCTCTTTTAAAATCTTTAAATTATTTCCTCTGCCAATTCCAATAGTACTAGTTGCCCATTCACCTACTCCATCTAAAGTTAGAATTATCGCTTCTTCGAAAGGTGATGGAAAAAAAGCACTTGCAGCATGACTATAATGGTGTTCAGAAAAATTAATTTTATTTATATCAGTAAAATTTTCATCATGTTGTTTGAGATTATCAAATAAGTATCTTTTTTGAAAAAGTTTCTCTCTTAACCATATAGGCATAGATAAACTAAAAGACTTAAAACCTCTAGGTGCAAATGCAAGATGAGTTTCTAATAATCTTTCAAATTTTAAAAAAGGTTTTTCAAAAAAAACAATGTGTTCTACTTGACTTAAATTAAGATTTGATTCATCTAAAACATAATTTATTGCATTAAAGGGGTAACTTGCATCATGTTTTTTTCTTGAAAACCTCTCTTCTTGTGCTGCTGCCAAAATTTTTCCATCTTTTATAATCGCTGCTGCGCTATCGTGATAAAAAGCTGATATGCCTAGAACTGTTGTCACTTAAAAAATTGTGTAAATAAATGGGGCTACTGCAGAGCCTTGGCTTAAAACAATCAACGCTCCAAATAATGCTAAAACTATGATTATTGGAAAAAGCCAATATTTTTTCCTTTCAAGTAAAAAATCCCAAAACTCCTTAATAAAATCTATCATTTAATGTATTAAATTTTTCTTAATTAATAATCTAGAAACAAATTTATGACCCTCTGGTGAAAGGTGCATAGGATCAAAATTTAAAATTAATTTATTTTTTGTTTTTTCCTTACAAAAGTCTTTCGTCATATCAAAGAGTTGATAATTAAGATCCATAAATATTTTTTGTATTTGTTCTTGTGGTTTCATATATTTATTTTTACAGTTTTCTTTTAATTGATATTTATAAGGTAATAAAACGAATTTTACACTTATATTTTTTTGTTTAGAATATTTAACTATTTCTTTAATATTTTTTTTATATTCCTCTAAATATGCGTTATTTTGATAATATGGTATTATGTAATTATAATATCGTTTAATTGTATTAGTCCCAATTCCTTTCACTAAATTATACAACGCTGACTTGTCTCTTAAATAAAAATTTAATTCTAGAATTTTATGATTTTGTAAAAGTGCAACAAATAAATTATCAGTTTCTTTTCTCGTTATCTCTTTTAAATTTTTTTTTTTTACTATTCCTTTTTCAAAAATTATATCATTTAAGCATAAAAAAATGATTACGTCAGTAAATTTTGGAATTGTATATTCATATTTTTTTAACAAATAATTGTAGTTATTTAAATTATGTCCGATTACAGATGCATTTAATATATTTTTGTTAACTTTCTTTCTCAATAAACCAATAAAAGTTTTTTTTTCCTCTACTGAAACACCATAACTGACACTATCACCTAAAATTAAAACTGATTTCTTATTTTCATCATAATAATAACTATCTATTGGTATTCTAAATCCATGTTTGTCTGTCTTCAATTTTTTTCCCTGAACTTTAGTTATTGTATTCGGTGTAAATAACGTAACATTTCCATCGTTATAAAAAGCTTTTTCATCATAACCCTGTAGTTCTACAAAATTAAAAAATCTTATAATAAGCTCGAGGAAAATTAATATAAAAATTACTATGAGTATATTTAAAGATACTACTCTTATCATCAAAATTGTTTCTTCATTGAAGATAAATTTTTCTTTCTATCAATCCAATAAGAAACTTTTTTATTAAACTTAATATTTAATAAGTCTTTTCCAAAAAGTTTAATGATAAGGCTTAATGGAGTAATTAATACAAAATAAATTAAAGCCATTACAATTGGAGCTATTAATTTACCAAGTAATTCACCCAATCTTATCCAGGCAGAATTAAGCGGTTGTAAAATTTTTGGTTTTGTATAAGAAATTAATAAAAATAAAATACCTACAATTATCGACCAAATTCTTATTGGGTTTCCATTTAAAAGTGGCCAAAGGCTTATTAAAATAAATACTATAAAAAATAAAATACCAAAACTTTTATTACTACTCTTGGATTTCATTAATTAATTTTAATTAATTCCTTTTTGCAATTTCATATCAGATTTATTTATACCTGCTACTTTAACAGGTTTTTTCATTGCATCTCTTCTAAATGGTTCACCTAATTCTTGATTTAAAATAACTTCGATAAATGTAGTTATTCCTTTTTTTTGATCTTCGCATGACTGTTTGATTGCTTTTGTTGTCTCTTCCATTGACTTCACCGTTACTCCTTTTAATCCACAAGCGTCAGCAACTTTTGAATAACTTAACTCTGGGTCTAGTTCAGTTCCAATGAAATTATCATCAAACCAAAGTATAGAATTTCTTTTTTCTGCTCCCCATTGATAATTTCTAAATATCACCATTGATATTGCTGGCCACTCTTTCCTAGCACACGAGCTCATCTCGTTCATGCTTATTCCGAATGCTCCGTCTCCAGCGAATCCTATCACGGGAGTATTGGGACATCCAATTTTTGCTCCAAGTATCGCGGGAAAACCATATCCACATGGTCCAAATAATCCAGGCGCTAAATATTTTCTTCCTTTTTCAAAAGTTGGATAAGCATTTCCAATTGCGCAATTATTTCCGATATCGCTTGAAATAATAACATCTTCTGGCATACCTGCTTGAATAGCTCTCCAAGCTTGTCTAGGAGACATTCTATCTTTATCTCTTTCTCTAGCTTCTTTGTTCCATACAGTACCTGGATCGTCATCTTCATGATCTAAACTTGATAGTTTTTGTAACCAAGCAGATTTCGTTTGATGTATTAAATCTTTTCTTTTCTTTCTGTCGGTGTCACCTGCTTTTGATGATAGTTTATTTAATATTTGTTGAGTAACTAATTTTGCGTCACCACAAATACCAACGGTAACTTTTTTAGTTAAACCAATTCTGTCAGAGTTCATATCAACTTGAATTATTTTTGCTTTTTTTGGCCAATAATCTATTCCGTAACCTGGTAAAGTTGAAAATGGATTTAATCTAGTTCCTAATGCTAAAACTACATCAGCTTTTGAAATTAATTCCATTCCTGCTTTTGAGCCATTATATCCAAGCGGGCCAACTGCTAAAGGATGGCTTCCTGGAAAACTATCGTTATGCTGATAACCTGAACAAACTGGTGAGTCTAACTTCTCTGCTAGTTTTACACAATCTTCAATAGCTCCTCCTATGACTACTCCAGCTCCAGATAAAATGACTGGAAATTTCGCTTCGGATAATAATTGTGCTGCTTTGTTAATAGCTTCAGCTCCTCCTGCTTGTCTTTCTAATCTTACTATTGGAGGCAAATCTATATCGATAACTTGTGTCCAGTAATCTCTAGGGACATTAATTTGTGCAGGCGCAGATCCTCTGATAGCTTTTTCTATTACACGGTTTAAAACTTCCGCCATTCTTGAAGGATCTCTTACTTCCTCTTGATAGCAAACCATATCTTTAAATAAATTCATTTGTTCAACTTCTTGAAAACCACCTTGACCCATAGTTTTATTTGCAGCTTGTGGGGTAACTAAAAGTAATGGAGTATGATTCCAATAAGCAGTTTTAATAGGAGTTACTAAACCTGTAATACCGGGTCCATTTTGAGCTATAACCATTGACATTTTTCCTGTCGCTCTAGTGTAGCCGTCAGCTATAAGTCCGCCATTAGTTTCATGAGCTACATCCCAAAAAGTGATACCAGCATCAGGGAAGATATCTGAGATAGGCATAAAAGCTGAACCGATTATTCCAAAAGCATGTTCTATACCGTGCATTTGTAAAACTTTTACGAAAGCTTCTTCGGTTGTCATTTTTGCCATAGAAATCCTTTAAATATTTATTAAAACACTCTTTAAATATATCAAAATTTAGTCTATATCCATTAAATATTTTATGTCACAGCCAGATCTAATTATCCATGACGAAAAAGATAACGTGGGAGTTGTTGTTATAGAAACAACTAAAAAAGGCCAAGAATGTAGCGCGTGGATTATGGAAAACGATAAAACTGTTAAAGTCAGCTCCACAAATGAAGTTCCTCTAGGTCATAAAATTGCGCTAAAGGATCTTAAAGAGGGAGATACAATATTGAAATATGGCCATGATATAGGAAAAGTTGTTAAATCGATTAAAAAAGGTGATCATGTTCATGTTCACAATGTGAAAACAAAAAAATGGTAATTTAATGGAAATTCCAAAAAGTTTTTTAGGATATAAAAGAGAGAATGGGAGAGCTGGAACAAGAAACCATGTAATTATTCTTCCAGTAGATGATATTTCAAATGCTTGCGCTGAAGCAGTAGCGAACAACATTAAAGGTACAATAGCTTTACCTCATTCATATGGGAGATTACAATTTGGAGCAGATCTTGAGTTACATTTTAGAACAATGATAGGCACAGGCAAAAACCCAAATGTAGCTGCAGTAATAGTTATCGGGATAGAACCTAAATGGACCAAAAGAATCGTAGATGAAATTGCAAAAACAGGAAAACCTGTAGAGGGATTTCACATAGAAAGGACCGGGGATATTGGAACAATAATGAAAGCTTCAAAAAAGGCCCAAGAGTTTTCTCAATGGGCTTCTGAAAAACAAAGAGAAGAATGTCCTTTAAGCGATTTATGGATATCTGTTAAATGTGGGGAGTCAGACACAACATCTGGATTGGCATCAAATCCTACAGTTGGAAATTTAATGGAAAAATTAGAACCTTTTGGTGTTCATTTGTGTTTTGGAGAAACCTCAGAGCTAACAGGAGCTGAAACAGTTTGTGCTGCTAGAGGCGCTACCCCAGAAGCAAAAGAGAAATTTATGAAAACTTGGAGCTCTTATAACGATTTTATTTTAAAAGAAGCCACAAATGATCTATCTGAAAGTCAACCTACAGCTGGAAATATTGCTGGAGGATTAACTACAATCGAAGAAAAAGCATTCGGAAACTTTCAAAAAATTGGAAACTTAAAATTCATTGATGTTTTAGAACCTGCTGAGGAACCAAAAAAAGGTAAAGGTTTATATTTTATGGATACTTCTTCTGCAGCGGCTGAATGTGTAACATTACAAGCAGCTGGTGGATTTAATATTCATCTCTTTCCAACAGGACAAGGTAATATTATAGGTAACCCAATTGAACCAGTTGTAAAACTTACAGCTAACCCTTTAACAGCAAAATTGATGAAAGAACATGTAGACTGTGATGTTTCAAAAATTTTATCAAGGGAAATGAATTTATCTCAAGCTGGAGATGAATTAATCAAATCAATGCTAAAAGTAGCCAATGGAAGACTTACTTGCGCTGAAGCTTTAGGTCACAAAGAGTTTGTAATGACAAAACTCTACAGAAGCGCTTAAATAATCATTTTTCCGGAAATTTTACTTCCTCTTTTTTTTGTTGACCTTTATTTCTAAAATCACTTAATAATTTTTTAACAATAGGACTCATGAATTTTCTCATCCATGCTGCTAACGCGCCTAAAATAATTGCTAGAATGATTGCAAATGCTCCGTACAATAATGGAGATTCGTTTGAAAATTTTAAAGTAAATTCCGCAAAAACATTTAAATCATTATTTACTACTTGTGCGTCGACAAGTTCATTTGTTTTGTCTCTGAAAAAAGAGTCATAAGCAATTGCAATAGCTACAGAGCAAAGTAACAATGCAAATAATGTTTTTAAATGAGAGCTGTCCAAGTATTGACCCAATTTTTGCCCAAATTGTACCCCTAAAATTGATCCAAGTATTAGTGGCACTACAAGAGTTAAATCGATTGATCCATAATTAAAGGCATGAAGTATAGTTACAATCGCGCTAATAAAGATTGTTACAAATAAAGATGTACCAGGTATTAATTTGACTGGCATTCCAACTATATAGATCATTGCAGGAACCATTAAAAATGCGCCACCTATTCCCATCATAGCTGCAACAAATCCTACTACTAAACCTAATAAAATTGGAGTCAAAGCACTTTCATACAGCTTTGATTTTGGAAATCTAGTTCTAAACGGAAGTCCTTGAAACCAATTATGCTCATGTAATTTTTTTTTAATTATTATTTTTTTTCTAGCTTGATCTGCTTCTTTTACTCCCTCAATAATCATCAACGTTCCAACTATAGCTAGCAAATACATGTATAATAATGAAATTATTAAGCTAATTTTTCCAATTTCTGAAAAATATGTGAATGTAGTAATTCCTATGAGTGTTCCAAAAACACCTCCAATAACTATTAATAATCCCATTTTATAATCTAGTGTGTTTTTAAACCAGTGAGTAAGAGATCCTGATACAGAAGTGGCTAGAATATTGTTTACTTCATTAGGTACTGCATAAACTGGAGGGATACCCATGAAGATAAGAAAAGGGGTCATTAAAAACCCTCCACCAACTCCAAATAATCCAGATAGTACTCCAACAGAGAAACTTAAAAAAAGAAGTAAAAAAATATCTACATTAACTTGGGCTATAGGTAGATAAATTTCCAACATACCTCTAAGTATTCCTCAAAGATTAGTATGTCAATGAATAGAAAGCCTTAGAAATTACTGTTTATAGAAAATATTTAGTTTAAAAAAACTTAATAAATGTACCTACTAGAATCAGAGCCCAAAATGCAGATAGACCAACTTGAAGAAATAATTTTATATTTAAAAAATTAGTTAATTTTGTTTTTATTTTTTGATTAAAGTTAATAGCAGGCATTAATTTGGTGTAACACAAATTTAATAATTCGCAAAAAAATTTTTTTTGACAACTTGACGCACCTAATAAATTGTTGCTCCAAATATTTTTACTGATCCATCCTCAACACCTAAAACTAACCTTCCAAGAAACTCTCCGGGCATCGTATTGCTGGTTTGTTTATAAAGAACAGTAATAAATTGAGCTCTTCTTATGCAGCCTAAAAACTCTTGTTTTTCTGCTAAGCTAGTAAGTAATTTATTGTTAGCCCATTGTTTTCCTAGCTCAACCTCATTAGCTCCGTAAAGCATCTGAGATGAAAAATCTTTTGTAAAACCACCGTAATCTTTAATATTTGAAGTTTTTACCAGATTTTTCCAAATAGGTTCTGCGATTTGTTGAATTTCTTTGTCGGTTTTTTTAAGAAACTCCATATAGAACTATGAAGCTTTCTTATCCTTTTTGTCATCTACAATGTGATAAACAGGAACTTTTTCCATAGAAAATTTACCAGTTTTCGGATCTCTTCTTGAAACTGTTAAACAATGCCAGTTTTCATCATCTAGTTTTAAATGATCTCCTCGATAATAATATCCAGGCCAACGCGTCTCTTCTCTAAATAGAGTATGTTCTGTTACACATTGAGAAGTTAATGTTCTATGTTTAAGCTCCCATGCTCTCATTAATTGATGATAATCTTCGGCTCCCACATTTTCTAAATCTTCTTGTAACCAATCTAGTAATTCCAAGCCTTTCTTTAATAAATTTCCATTTGTCATGTAATTAGCAGTAATGCCTCCTACGTATTCATCCATAATTTTTTGAAGTCTTTGAAGACCTTGAATAGGAGAAATATAACTTGGTGAAACAGTTCCTCCAGTAATCTCGTTTCTACCAATTGTATAGTTCTCTAAAGGCTTATAGATAATTTTTTTAAGATCTTCGTATTGTTTAGTGTTAACTTTTAGACCTTCTGCTTTTTTATCTTCAATGTATTTTACTGCAGCTTTGGCAGCTAGACGTCCCTCTGTAAATGATCCAGATGAAAATTTATGAGCGCTTCCACCAACTGTATCACCAGCTCCAAAAAGTCCTTCTACGGTTAACATTCTATTATAACCCCAGAAATATTCTGGTGGAGAAAGATCTTCAGGACCACTTACCCACGCTCCTGAGCATGTTGCATGAGATCCCATTACATAAGGTTCAGAAGTAGTTAATTCAGGATTTGTATATTTTGGATCTATGTTTTGAGAAGCCCAAACTACTGCCTGTCCAACTGTCATACCTAAGAAATTTTCCCATCCAACAGTTTCTAAATGAGGATCTTGGAAAGCTTCTTTTGTAACCATATGTATTGGACCACCACCAGCCATTACTTCTTGTATAAATGCGTGATTTCGTAAACAAGTTGGTGTTGGATGATGATCTATGTACTCTCCAACCATTTTTTTAGTGTGATCATACCATTTTTTTTCATAGTTCTCACCGTTTGCATTTTGAGTATAAGTTTTTAAATGTAAAAAATAAGCTCCTACAGGACCATAGCCGTCTTTAAATCTACACAAAACGATTCTGTTTTCCATTTGAGTCATCTTCGCTCCAACAGCTATTGGAAGTGCATATGCGGAGCCGTTACTCCAAGGTGCGTACCAGGTTCTGCCCATTCCTTCACCAACTGCTCTTGGTTTAAAAATATGAGAAGCACCTCCTGCAGCTACTATTACTGTTTTAGCTTTAAATACATGGAAATCTCCAGTTCTCATATTAAATCCTACAGCTCCACCAATTCTATTTTCTTTTTCATTGTCCATTAACAAATGAGTTATCATTATTCGGTTATAAATTTTGTCTGCAGATTTTTTAGCAGCTTCTGCCACGATAGGCTTATAACTTTCACCATGAATCATGATCTGCCATTTACCTTCTCTTAAATATCTTCCTGTTTTTTCATTTTTCATCATAGGAAGACCCCATTCATCAAACATGTGAACTGTAGAGTCTACATGACGAGCCATATCATAACCCAAGTCTTCTCTTACCATTCCCATTAAGTCATTTCTTGCATAGCGCACGTGATCTTCTGGTTGGTTTTCATCCCATTGCATTCCCATATAACAATTAATTGCATAAAGACCTTGAGCAACTGCGCCACTACGATCAATGTTAGCTTTTTCAACACAAACTATCTTTAAATTTCTACCCCAATGTCTAGCTTCAAAAGTAGCGCCTGTTCCTGCCATTCCTCCACCAACAATTAAAACGTCGCTTTCTTCTACATGTGTTTTGATTTTAGCCACTAGTAATACACTCCCTTTTTAAAAGAGCTTTTGCTGACTGTTGGAAGTTCCTTTTTTGTATTTAAAGCTTCAGGCTCTCTATATAAAATCTGAGATTTAATTTCCCCTTGATTTGGTGTTTCACCATCTGCAAGTTTAGGAATAAATTTTCCCCAAGGCTTAGTAGTAATCGGAGAGACAAAATCTTTCTCTGTCCCATTTCTAAATTTTATTTTCCAAGAAATTGTTCCTTTTTCTTCTTCTCTCCTTACTCTAACACTATGTCCCATTGGAGCAAAATCTGCGTAACCTCTTACATCAATAGCATGATTAGGGCATGCTTTGACACATGAATAACATTCCCAACAAAAATTTGGTTCAATATTCTTTGCACGTCTAATAGTTTCGTCTATATGCATTATATCTGATGGACAAATATCAACGCAGTGCCCACAGCCATCGCATCTAGTCATGTATACAAATGTAGACATTTTTAAATTTTCTCCTTGAAGATTCTTATCATAAATTTCTTAATAATGCTTAGGTTGTTCTCTTTTAATCCCAAGACCAAATTGTTCTGGTGCATCAGCTGGCGGTGGCAAATTGTCCCTAGACCCATCTGCTTCTGCTAAATTTTTTTGGATTGCGGCTCCTGGTTTATAAAACATATGTGCAAATTTAGACCAATAAACTCCTCCAAATAAAATTAAATTAGAAACAATGTATAAAATTAAAAATAAATAACTTAAACCAATATTGTTAGAAAATTGAGTATATGACCAAGCAAGTCCAAAAGTAGCACATGATAAAAGAGCTAATACAAATAGATCAGCTGTAATTATTCTATACCAAGGGTGTGCTTCGGCTGATACATCAACTCTTAAAAAAAACCAAAACCAATAACCGCCTAAGCAAGTCATTAAAGCACCCACATGCCACATTAATGCTAAATACGAAGGAGCAGTTGATCCATCAGAATAATTGAAAATTAAAATTACTGATGAAATCCAAAATAAAATTGTTCCATACATTCCCAGAACATGTGCAATTCTTCTTTTACCCATACCTAGTTCTGATGTTGTAGCTATATCGTGAGCAACAGTTTTTAAAATAACAGCAGTTTTTGTTCCGGTGCTTAATTCTTTTTTAGCAGATTTTTTTGCTTTTTTAGCATTTCTAAAAAAATATATTACGTTTTTTTTATGAACCATATCTAAAACTGTGCTAGCTACTACAAGTAAAATCATAGCAATTACGAATACTTGCATAGCTATCGCTGGGACCAATAGAGCTAAATCTGAAAAAGGATTATATGTAAACATAATGATTAGTTCTTAGAAGTTTTATATTATATATGCAGTATTATTAGGTCAAGTGAGAATGGATCGCAACTATTTAAGTTTTCCCTCTTTTCTCATCTGTTCTCTAATTTTTGTTGCAGAAATTTGCTGAGTTTTTTCATCAAGAACGATCTCTTCAATCTTGTAACCTACGCCACGTCCATAGCAAATATTTGTGATATTGGGCACTAATGTTACCTTAATTCTATTTTTATAGTCTTTTAAGGCGTCAAAAATATTTTTTTTGACAGTATCAAAGTCAAAAGGATTGTCATCTATTCCTTTAACGTCGCGTACCATGATATTTACTTGACCTGTCTTTTTTAAAATTTCCTCAAAAAGTTTTTGGTGGCCAGCATGCCAAGGTTGCCAACGACCAAGCATCTGTGAAGTTGGGAGTTTATCATCCCAAACATGATCATCGTTTTTCATTGGTGTTAAACTTAATTTTATGCAGCTACTGTTTCAAGCTTATGTTTGGAAGTCATTCCGCTTAAGAAGTTCCAAAGATACCTTGCAGTTAACAGTGAAGCTTTTTCTGCCTTTTTTTGTTCTTCTTTAGAAAGACCATCCAAAAGCTTTTCGCACTCTGCTCTATGGATTACATCGGCAGATTTATGTGCTTCAAAAAATTCAAGTCCCTCTTTTGAGCTAACTCCATAAAATTTTTTAAGACCTTGTATCTTAGTTTCCGCTATTTCTGGTATTTGTCTTTCATAAGTATATAAAGATGCAAGTCCTTCAGCGTATGATTTTCTAGCTTGATAAAAGAAATTGTCGATCATATCTTTTGTAAACCAATCAAGCTTTACATTTTCAATTTCTTTTTCATCTGCTCCTAAAGCCTTAGCAAAATTTTTCCATAACTTAGGATGATCTCCATCTTTATTCTCCTCATCTTGTAAATTTTCGAGCAAAATTCTTCTCTTTTCTAAGTCATCACATATTGAGTGTGTTGCACTTATGTATCTTGGAAAAGCTTTTACATGTTGATAGTACTGTTCTGCGTAATCTTTAATAATCTCTCTTGTTAATTTACCTTCATTCCAATGGATTTGATAGAAAGGATGTTTTAATAAATGATACTGATCTAGCCTTTGTCCTAATTCTTTTGAAAACATTTTGCTCCTTTTTTTAAACTGTTAATTAGAAATTAAACACTAAATAAATAGAAGATCAATTTAAACAAAAAAAACAATTATCCACAACCCTGAATTTTAGAAAAGGAATGTTCACGTTTTGATTCACTTTTGATTCTAGGTTGGACTCATTATACAACCTTAAGCTGTTTTATTAACATTTTTAATTTTCGACTTAATTAGCTCAATAAGAAGGTGTTTTAAGTTCTCGCTTTATTGGATCTTCATTAATAGGATAATGTACTAATGTAGCAAATATTGATAGAGCAATAGCAATATACCATGCATAATCATACGATCCATTTAAATCATAAAAATAACCGCCTAGATAAGCACCTAAAAACGCCCCAAATTGATGACACAAAAAAACTACCCCAAAAAGTGTACTGAGATATTTGGTTCCAAAAATTTGAGCTACAATCCCGTTCGTTGGTGGTACAGTTGAAAGCCAAAGGAGACCAAAAGTGACTCCAAAGATAATTGAATTTAAAAGAGATGGTGGTGAAAAAATAAATACGCAGATACTTATTGCTCTCAAAGCATATAAAATGCTCAATAAATTTTTTTTTTTGTACTTGGTTCCTAGATAACCCATTCCAAGTGTACCAAAAATATTAAATAAACCGATTAATGCTAAAATTATTGTTGCTGACCATCCATCCATACCTCTGTCTTGCATATAACCAGGAACATGAGTTCCAACCAAAGTAATTTGAAAACCACAAACAAAAAAACCTAAAACTAGCAATATATAACCTTTGTGTGAAAATGCCTCTTTAATAGCTGATGAGAAAGATTGATCTCTATCAGCTTTAGTCGCGTTAATAATTTTTTTCGACGACAATAAAAAAAGTGAGGATAAAAGTCCAAAAACTATGAAGTACATAAAATATTTTAAAGTTTGTTCCCATCCAACTGCACCAAGACTATACTGGGTGAAAAGTGGTGATACAAAATACCCCACAGATGCTGCAGCGGTAACATATCCCGTTGCTAAAGTTCTAGTTTCATTAGGAAAGTGTTTTCCTACCTCTGATACTGGAACACCAATAGCGGTCGCCCCAAGAGCTATTCCGACTAAAACACCTAAACTTATTTGAAAAAAAATGCCCGTGTTTGGTCCAGCATATAACATATAGATACCTAGTCCAAAAATAATGAACCCTAAAAACACAGCCTTACTTCCTCCGAATTTATCAGCTAGGAAACCAAAGATTGGGGCAAAAATACCCCAAAACAACATTTGAATACCTATAGCTAAACCAAATTCAGTTCTTGTACACCCTAACCCTTCTTCAAAAGCTTTGAAAAATAAACCAAAAGTTTGTCTTAATCCCATAGATATCAGAATTATAAAACAAGCTGATATTAAAACAATCAAAGCTAATCTATTAGGAACAAATTTAAGCATCATTTTAAATATTTTAAAGATTTTTTTATATCTTTAATTAAATCTTTAGGATCTTCTAGACCTATATGAAGTCTAACAATATGTTCATCTTTTGCAAATCTCAAATACCTTCTAATTTTTGTATATTTAGTATTCCCTCTCAAATTCTGAAGCAAAGCAAGACTTTCATAGCCTCCCCAACTATAACCAATTCCAAATAACTCAAGAGAGTTAACAAATTTAATGACAGATGACTTTTTTTTACTTTTAATTACTATTGAGAATAATCCATTAGCGCCTGAGTAATATTTTTTCCAAAGTTTATAATTTTTGGATGAGGGTTTATATGGGTATAAAATTTCTTTTATCTTTTTTTGTTTTTTTAAGAAATTAATAACTATTTTTGTATTTTCATAATGTTGCTTAAGTCTTACATCTAAAGTTCTTAAACCTCTAATAATGAGATATGCTTCATCAGCAGACATTCTATAACCGGACAATTTGTAAAAAAACATTATCTTTTTAAATACCTTTTTATTTACTGCAAGAGAACCTCCCATCGCGTCAGAATGACCTGAAAGATATTTTGTTGCAGAGCAAAAAGACATATCAAATCCAATTTTAAGTGGCTTTAAGTATAATGGTGTCCCCCAAGTATTATCTAGGAAAGTTAAAATCTTTTTTCCTTTTGCCAATTTAATTATTTCTGAAAGATCTTGAAATTCAAAAGTATTACTTCCTGGATTTTCAACTAATATCATTTTAGTTTTTTTCGTAATTTTAGTTTTCAAATCTTCAAAATTTTCTGGATCATAAAATATTGCTTTTATATTGAACTCACTTACAAGCTCCTCTGAAATTTCTTTAGTAGGGCCATAAACATTATCCGAAACTAAGATTTCATCTCCTGGTCTGCACAAACTCATAATTGCAAGAGCAACTCCCCCAAAACCTGTTCCTGTTAAGAAAACATGATAAGCTTCCTCTAACTCTTTAAGTATATTTTCTAATTCAATAGTAGTTGAGCTTCCGTATCTTCCATAGCTATAGTAACTAATCTTCTTATTTGCTTTAATTCTTTGTTCATGTTTATGAAGTTCTTGCATAGAATTAAAAAGAATTGTAGATGCTCGAGTTACTGATGGATTTGCTGATCTATTAATACTGTCTTTTATTGGTCGTTTCAGGAATGTGGTTATGGACTTTTTCATAAAATATGTATAATTGATCTTTACACAACTTTTAAGAACAAAACATACAAAAGGAGGCAAAAATATGGGTTATCCGAAAAAACATAGGGGTCGACGTAAAATCGGGTCTAAAAAAAGAAGAGCCAGAAAACGAAATAAAAGAAAATAATCAATTTTATTAATTATGAAAGAAATCACTCAAATAAGAAAATTGAGTTTATGGATATTTTTTATACCATTTATTGCGATAAACTTATGTTTATATATTTCACAAAATTATCAATTTCTTAACAACACTATTTTTTCAGTTGAACAGATTGGCAGATCTAATTTTTCTATACCATATTTAGATGGTAGTTTGTCAATAAGTAGAGCTTCGCGAACTTTTCCTCAATATCTAATTTTTAAACCAGGTATGTGGATTACTTCACTATTGCTTTATTATTATTGGAAAAATAATAATGCTTTAATTAACAATTTAAAATCTACAAGTATTAACTATAAATTTAAAGTATTTGGTATTTTGTCTGCAGTTTTTTTAGCAATTCACTCAATTTTCCTCGGTATCAAATTTGATATTCAAATCTACAAACTTTTTAGAAGGGTGGTTTTATTATTGTTTATAATCTTTGAAATTATAGCTCAAGGAATTTTAGTTTATCATTTTTACAAAATAAAAACTCAATTAAATACATTAATAAATAAAAATATCCTTATTTTAAAAGTTACACTTGTTTCGGTATTGGCTTTTGTCGCTATTTTAAGTGTTCCAATTTTAGTCACAAAAGGTAATACACATTTTAAACATGCGCTTGAGTGGAACTATTTTGTAGGAGTAATAATGTTCTATGTACTTTCAAGATTTTTGTGGAGGAGAACCACGTAAATTTCTAGGCTTTCGCCCAGAAATTTAGTAGTTTTGGCTCGTCGTTTTAGGCGCTACCGCCAAGCCTTCCCGATGAACTATTCTAGCGCTACTAGGTTCACCTTTCTGCCCTTCGAGCTTGAACCTCTCGGTTTTTCCTCAAATGGCCAGTTAAGAGTTGCCTCTTAATTAAAAACATTAAAACATAATTACTTGAAATCTGTAATCACTTAATACGTGATCATTTTAACGTTGTTAATTAAGTGGATAAATTTTTGTTAATTGTCCTATCTATCCAGCCACCACCTAGAACTTTATCCCCAACACGATCTTTTGAATAAAAAACACATGCTTGTCCAGGTGAAATACCAGTCTCTTTGTCAAAAATTTTTACATTTGCTGAATCTTTAGATAAGTCGATTTTAGCTTTAAGTAATTTTCCTGTAGATCTAACTTTTATATTTATAAAATCTTTAAATTCATTAGCAGTTCCTAAAATATTTAATTTCCTTAATTCAATTTCTTCAATCTCTAAATTTTCTTTTTCACCCACAAAGATATTATTTTTTTCTGCATCTATTTTAATTACGTAAAGTGGTTTATTATTTGCAATTTTTATTCCCTTCCTTTGACCAATGGTATAATTAATAATACCTTCATGATCCCCTATTTGATTTCCTTTCAAATCTAAAATTTTACCAGACTTAAAAGACTCTGGTCTTAATCTTTTTATAACTGAACTGTAGTCACCATTAGGTACAAAACATATATCTTGACTATCTGGTTTTTTTGCTACATTTAAATCTAAATTTTCCGCAATTGTCCTTGTTTCAGATTTATCAATTTCTCCTAATGGAAATCTTAGAAAATCAAGTTGCTCTTGTGTAGTGTTGAATAAGAAATAACTTTGATCTCTTTTTTCATCCTTTGCCCTATACAAATTTGCATGTCCGTTTTCTTGCACCCTGGTTACATAATGTCCAGTAACCAATGCATCTGCTTTTAAATCTTTAGAATATTTGAATAAATCTCTAAATTTAACTGTTTGGTTACATTGCACGCATGGAATTGGGGTTTCTCCAGCAACGTAACTATCAATAAAAGAGTCGATTACCTCTGTTTTAAATTTTTTTTGATAAAATAATATTTTATGATTAATTCCAATTTTTTCAGAAACTCTTTTTGCGTCGAGTATATCTTGGCCTGCGCAACATTGTCTTCCTGTATCAGTCTTTTTCGCATCATCGTAAAGTTTTAAAGTAATTCCAGTAACATTATACCCCTCTTTTTTCATTAAAGCTGCAACTACTGAAGAATCTACTCCGCCAGACATTGCCACGATAACTTTAGTCTCTTTTTTTGATTTTTTAATTCCTAGTGAATTCATAATAAAAGTATATAATATAATTATTACTTATTTTCCATAATGCATATTGATTTTGAACCAGGTGATTATGTAACAAATCCAGCCAATAAAGATTGGGGCTTGGGTCAAATCCAATCAATTATAGGCAATAAAGTCACAGTTAATTTTGAAAATTATGGAAAAAGAGTAATTAATATTGAATTTGTAGAATTGGAAAAAATAGACAAAAATGAATGTAAATGAATTTCGAAATATTACGGAGAATTTAATCAAAACCTTTAAAATTGCTGGTAAAGTTTCAGAGGAGCTTTTCAAAAATGGATTAAAAATTGAAATTAAAAGTGATGGTTCTCCAGTAAGTAATGGTGATTTAGAAGTCAATAATTTAATAATAAAAAAAATAAATGAATTAACCCCTAATATTCCAATAATATCCGAAGAAAATGTGGACTTAAATATAAAAAATACTGCTAAAACTTTTTGGTTAATTGATCCTATTGATGGGACGAGAGAGTATATTGCAGGAAAAGATGAGTACACATTAAATGCAGCACTCATAGTTAATAAGATACCAATTGTGGGTCTAGTTGGTGTACCAAAAAAAAATAGACTTTTTTATTCCTATGGACCAGGTAACAGTTACTTGATAGAAGGTAATGATATTAAGAAGATTAATTGTAAAAAAAAACAACCTAAAAATGTTATTGTTGCTCTTTCAAGTTCTTCAAAACCATCTGAAATTATCTTAAATAAATTAAAAGAGTATAATGTGAAATCAATTGTTAAAATGGCAAGCTCTTATAAATTTTGTGTAATTGCTACCGGTGAGTATGATATTTATGCTGCTCGAGAGCGAGCAAATGAATGGGATTATGCTGCCGGACATGCCATTGCTCAAAATGCCGGAGCTATAATTAAAACTTTGGAAGGTAAGCCTTTCTTATATGGAAAAGAAGATTATAAAAACCCAAGTATATTAATAAAACGATCAGAAAATTTAGATGCTTAAAACAATTTTGATTATAATTATTTCAGTTACATTTTTTGGAGTATTATTTTTTATTTTAGTTAGAAATGCTCTTAAAAGAAAAATTGATTTAATGGTCGAAGAAGAAAAGAAAAAAAAATCAGATAATTTTTAATAATTTCTTGAACTCATCAGCGTCCAAATCTAATACTCTTTTTGATAAATCAAAATTGAATCCACCTCTTGCTAAGATACCCATATCTTTTTTATAAAATAATTCTCTATTTGCATTTGGTCTAAGCGGTCCTATTCTTCTTCTTTTACAAAGTTTTAAAGCTGAGACAAAATCTGGCTCAAT